>JABDLD010000029.1 GCA_013001885.1 Lysobacterales bacterium | reverse complement strand
AGGACAAACATCGGCAGCTGCGCATCAGGACCGGGTACAGCGCGGCATTCGGTGACTCAGCGATGTACGTTATGACCTACCCCATGGAGTTCCGGGATATTCAAAGCTGTTATCCCATCCTTTTTACGAAGGATCCGAACACCGGTGGTTTCTTTGCCGCCGCTTTGTTTGGTTTTGAGGCGGACCAGAATCTGTTTCTCAAGGACAATGGCTGGGATGCCACTTATGTTCCTGCCCTGGTACAACGTCAGCCGTTTCTGATTGCCACCGGTGCAGAGGGTGACAACACAACACCGGTGGTCTCACTGGATCTCGATCACCCCCGGGTCAGCCAGGATGAGGGGGAAGCCTTGTTCGATGATGAGGGCGAACCCTCGGACCTTCTAAACGGGAAGATTGCACTGCTGGAAAACCTGCATCGTGGACTGCAGCACGGTACCGGATTTATTGACACGCTGCTTAAGCACCAACTGCTGGAGCAGATCACGCTGGATCTGACGTTCAACGATGGCAGACAGATTAGTGTGCAGGGTTTTTACTGCATTGCCGAAGAACGACTGTACCAGCTGAAGGGAGACGTGCTGGAGTCGCTTAACATGGCCGGCTACCTGCAACCTGTCTTCATGGCAGTGGCCTCATTGTCTCGGATCCGTGACATTATCGAAAGACGCAACCGGCTCCGAGCATAGCAAGCGTTCCGGGTGATTCAATGACCGACCAGCATGTCCTGCACGATATAAGCCAGGCGATCCCAGAGACAGATGACGTCACCGTCGACGATCTCAGCGATGATTTACTGGCATCGGATCAGCCGCAGGTCTTGCGCGGCTTGGCCGCAGACTGGCCCGCCGTCAAACATGGCCTCGAGTCGGCGGACCGGATTATCGATTACCTGCAGGAATATGACTCGAATAACGTGGTCACGGCCATGGTTGCGCCACCCGAGGCCGCCGGCCGGATTTTCTACAACCAAGACATGACCGCTTTCAATTTCAAGTTTCGGCGGGTGGCGTTAAGAGAAGCTTTACAGCAGATCCACTCACAAATTAACCTGCCTTCGTCACCAACACTTTATGTCGGCTCGACCAACGTTGATCATTGGCTGCCAGGCTTTCGTGAGCAAAACGATTTGCCGATTGGACACCTGGATCCGCTGGTCAGCATCTGGGTTGGTAACCAGACCCGGGTCGCCGCCCACTTTGATTTTCCTTCCAACATTGCCTGCGTGGTTGCGGGGCACCGGCGAATCATCCTGTTTCCGCCGGAGCAGTTACCAAATCTCTACGTCGGGCCGTTGCACTTCACACCCGCAGGACAACCAATCAGCCTGGTGGACTTTCATGCGCCGGATTACGACCAGTTCCCCAAGTTCAGGGAGGCCGTCGAAAACGCCCGGATGTCAGTGCTGGCACCAGGAGATGCCATTGTCATTCCCAGTATGTGGTGGCACCACCTGGAAGGGCTGGATGCCTTTAACGTACTGGTCAATTACTGGTGGCGCAGTTCCCCAGCCTATATGGGATCGCCTTTGAGCGTCCTGCAGCATGCGATACTGGGGCTTCGGGATCTGCCGGACGCGCAAAGAAGACGGTGGCGCGAGCTGTTTGACTTTTATGTTTTTGATCCTGATCCCGAAAACTTCAAGCACATCCCGGAAGCGGCGCGCGGCGTGTTGAATCCTGTTGATGAGCGTACCGCTGCGCACATTCGCAAAATGTTAAGAGATAAACTGCTGTAGGGCGGAAGATGTGTCGGTTGCAAAAGTAGAGACTGTTGTTGTTGTGGGCGGAGGTACCGCGGGCTGGACCGCGGCGGCCGCCGTTGCCCGGTTGATCGGCGCCAACCTGAAAGTAGTGCTGGTGGAATCGGATGCCATCGGGACCGTCGGTGTCGGTGAAGCAACGATACCGCCGTTCAGACAAATGCATCAGCTGCTGAAGATCGACGAGGCGAATTTCCTGTCCGAAGTTCAGGGCACTATCAAGCTGGGTATCTGTTTCGAAAACTGGCGGGCTATCGGCCATGACTATATTCATTCGTTCGGCTACACCGGCCAGGGTTGCTGGGCAGCGGGCTTTCAGCACTTCTGGCTCAAAGCGAGGGCGCTGGGTTTCGGCGACGACTATGGTCGGTATGCGCCGGAACTGGTC
>JABDLD010000027.1 GCA_013001885.1 Lysobacterales bacterium | reverse complement strand
GCTGGCTGCTGCGCACTTCGCTTACCCGCTCTCCGAGCGCTTCGGTCACTTTCTTCAACAAGTCGGCATCAAGCGCCTCGGTCTGATCGGGCTGGTCATCCGCCTTTTCTTCCGTACTGTCCTTTGCCACCCGGTTCAGATCAATATCTCCCTTGGCGACGGACTTGAAAGGCTTTCCGTCGAACTCGGTGAAATAGGCCATCATCCATTCGTCCACCCGGTCCGACATAAGCAAAACTTCAATGCCCTTTTTACGAAACACTTCCAGGTGCGGGCTGTGCGACGCCGCCCGGTGATTTTCAGCAGTGATGTAGTAAATCGCGTCCTGCCCCTCCGGCATGCGTTCGACGTAGCCGGTCAGGTCCACCACCTGCCTGTCACCTTCACCCATGGTCGAAGCAAAACGCAACAACGCTGAAATGCGATCCCGGTTGGAAATGTCTTCAACCACGCCTTCCTTGATGGTGGCGCCAAATTCAGTCCAGAATTTTTGGTACTGATCAGGATCGTCTTTGGCGATTTTTCCGATCAGGTCCAGGCTGCGGCGAATGACTGCAGAGCGAATTTTTCCGGACAGTTCGTTTTCCTGCAAAAGCTCGCGCGAAACGTTGAGCGGCAAGTCGGCTGAATCGACGACGCCCCGGATGAAACGCAGATAATGAGGTAACAGCTGCTGCGCGGCGTCCATGATGAACACGCGGTTGACATACAACCGCAGTCCGGTGCGCTCGTCACGCTGCAGCATCAGGTCCATAGGCGCGGAACCCGGAACATACAATAACGTGGTGTAGCTTTGGCTGCCCTCCACCCTGTTGTGAGCCCAACACATCGCATCGTCAAAATCATGCGTCAGGTATTTGTAGAACGACTGGTATTCCTCGTCGCTGATTTCTGACTTTGGCAGCGTCCACAGTGCCGAGGCCTTGTTTACGTCCTTCCACTCAACCTTGTCGTCCTCGTCCTTCTCCTGCATCCTGATCGGAAATCCGATGTGATCGGAATATCGGCTGATCAGCGACTTGATCGTCCAGGCATTCAAAAAGTCTTTTTCCGCCTCTTTCAGGTGGAGAATCACCTCCGTGCCGTGCGTTTCCCTGCCGATTTCCTCAATTGAATACTCGCCGCCGCCATCGGACTCCCACCGCACACCTTGATCGGCCGGGTCGCCGGCTTTGCGGGTATTTACCGTCACTTTGTCGGCAACGATGAAGGAGGAATAAAAGCCCACGCCGAACTGGCCGATCAAATGCGCATCGAGTTTTTCATCTCCGCTCAGCCGATCCAGAAAAGCCTTGGTGCCGGATTTGGCAATAGTCCCGATATTCTCCATCACGTCTTCACGGGTCATGCCGATCCCGTTATCCCGAACGGCCAGCGTGCCGGCCGCTTCGTCGACTTCAATTTCGATCCTCAGGTCACCATCGCCCTCATAGGCGGCGTCATCGCCGATCGCAGTAAAGCGCAGACGGTCCAGGGCATCAGATGCGTTGGAAATCAGTTCCCTGAGGAAAATTTCCTTGTTGGAATACAGTGAGTGGATCATCAAGCGCAGAACCTGGCGGGTTTCCGCCTGGAACGCATGGGTTTCTATGGTCGTTGTTTCGCTCATTTGTCTGAATAACCTGTTAACTGGATGCCCTTCTAGATAAGGGTTGCTACAGAGTAATCAAGGCATAAAAAAAACCCGCCGGTTGGCGGGTTTTCTGTGTTGCCGAATTGAGTTCAGCTCAATTTCTCTTTAATCCTGGCGGACTTGCCTTCGCGCTCTCTCAGGTAATAGAGTTTGGCGCGCCGGACGTCACCGCGCCGCTTGACCTTGATCGAATCGATCAGCGGGCTGTGGGTCTGGAATACGCGCTCCACGCCGGTGCCATGAGAAATTTTTCGCACGGTAAAGGCCGAATTCAGACCGCGATTGCGAATTGCGATGCAGACGCCTTCAAACGCCTGCAGACGCTCGCGGTCACCTTCCTTAACTTTAACGTTGACCACAATCGTGTCGCCCGGTGCAAACTGGGGAATACTGGTGTTCAACTGTTCCGCATTGATTTCGTCGATGATGTTCGTCATTTTCCCAATCCTTAATCAAATCTCTCGTTCGTGCTCGTCGATAAACTCATCGAGCAACGCTTTCGATTCCGCATCCAGAGCGAGCTTTTCCAGCCACTCCGGCCTTCGCAGCCAGGTCCTGCCCAGCGACTGCTTCCTGCGCCATCTCCTGATGGCTCCGTGATCTCCGGATAATAACACCGGCGGCACGGTCAGGCCCTCAACTTCTTCCGGACGCGTGTAATGCTGGCAATCCAGCAATCCGTCCATAAACGAGTCCTGTTGTGCCGATTGCTCGTCTCCAAGCACCCCGGGCAACAACCGGATTACCGCGTCGATCACGACTGCAGCGGCCAGTTCACCGCCGCTGAGAACATAGTCCCCGATGGACCACTCCTCGTCGACTTCCAGTTCGATCAGGCGCTCATCGATACCTTCGTAGCGCCCGCAAACCAGGATCAGTTCCTCGCGTGCGGCCAACTCACGAACTCCATCCTGGTCCAGCAAGCGGCCCTGCGGGCTGAGCAAGCTGACCTTTGGCCTTTCTGCTCCGTCCTCTGACGGGCTGCCTTTCGCTGCCTGTATCGTGCGGCGCAACGGCTCAACGGCCATTACCATTCCCGGTCCGCCGCCGTACGGACGGTCGTCAACCGTTCGGTGACGGTCTTCGGCAAAGTCCCTGGGATTAAGCAATTCCAGGCCGACCACACCCGATTCGATGCCGCGCCCCGTCACTCCGAGACTGACCAGCGGTGTGAACTCTTCCGGAAACAGCGTGATAACCTTGATTTTCATCACTCAGAAGTCCGGATCCCAGTCGACAATGATTTCACCGTCGTCCAGATTCACTTTTTTCACGTACTGCCCCTGGACAAAAGGAATCAACCGCTCCTTTTCGCCCCTCACCACCATCACGTCGTTTGCGCCGGTGGCGAGCATCCGCTCAACCCTTCCCAGTTCCGTCTCGTCCTCGAGTTTCACTGAGAGGCCTTCCAGATCTGTCCAGTAATATTCCTCGGCCGGCAAGTCCGGGAACTGGTCGCGATACACAGCGATTGACTGGTTGACCAGGCTTTCCGCCTGATCGCGATTTTCTATATTTTTCAGCTGGGCAATCAGGTGTTTGCCGTGCTTTACTCCCTTCAGGATTCGGACTGCCTCTCGGGCTTCGCCTACCTGCCAGGGTTGATATTCAAATATTGCTTCTTTGGGCTCGGTCAGGGAATGTATCTTGACCCAGCCTTTGACGCCGTGAACGCCCGAAATGTGTCCGATCAGAACGGTTTTACGTTCGTCACCGGGCTGGCCGTTCATGGCAGCGCCGCCTGACGGCTCAGGCAGCTGCCTTGCGCGCCTCGGACACCAGCGATTTCACCCGGTCGCTGATCTGGGCACCAACGCCCTGCCAGTAGTCAACACGTTCCAGGTCAAGGCGCAAACGCTCTTCCTGCCCACGCGCTACCGGATTGAAAAAACCGAGCCGCTCAATGTTGCGGCCATCGCGTGCTTTACGGCTATCCGCCACGACTATGTGGTAGAAAGGCTTCTTTTTCGCGCCGCCGCGCGACAATCTGATTTTAACCATCGTTGTTGATTCCAATTGAATCCCAGCAAACCGCACATTTTACCCCTATTTCCGGCAAAAGAAAACAATATTTCCTTTTCTGCAGTCAGAGATAGCCATCCTGCCAAGGGCCCGTGATCGCCAGTGTCAGGCCGGGATTGTAGATATTGAGAAACAGCCAGTTGCCGTCGCGGGAGAAGGTAGCCCCCGCCCATTCACTGTTCAGGGCTGTTGCAGCCAGATCATGGCCGCCAAACTGCCCCCTGAGTTTTGGGTTGACCTGGCAGAACCTGAACAATTCCCCGTCACGGGTCAGCCCGGCAATATTCTGGGCCTTCTTGTTCAAATTCAGGCGATCCTCGCAGATCACCAGACTGCCGCGCGGACTCATGATGATGTTGTCGGGCCCCGAAAAATGGTGGTGTCCCTCTGACTGGAACACCATCCAGATTTTCTCCCTCGCCGGGTGGTATTCGAGCACGTAACCAGACACCGCGCGGCCGCCCAGCTTTGAAGTGAAATAAACCCGGCCTTCCGAGTAGGCGCAGCCTTCCAGAGCGACAAAAGCCGATCCACCGGCGGCGATACCCTGGCTGACCACGCCGTCACCGTTGGGATGAGCCTGAACCAGGCCAGCGGCGGGGTCAGGAACATCGACCCACTCCACATCCATCTCTTCACCAAGAATCAGGTAGTCCTTCATGTTCGGCCGGTCGACGACTTTCATCATTTGCAGACGCCCGCCGCGCGCCAGCTTGCCCGGCACGTCAGGAATATACCGATAAAAGCCGGCGTTCGGCCCTGTGTCCTCGGTCATGTAGGCGATGCCCGTGTCCGGATCGATGGCAACGGCTTCGTGAAAAAACTGGCCCATGGCCTCGATGGGTTCGGGTTCAGCGATGCCGTCTGCGGGCACTTCAAACACAAAGCCATGCGGCCGGCGCGCATTTTCCACGTTCCAGTAGCGCTGCTTCGTTGGCGGCGACAGGTGCGCCATTGCGGGCGAAAAAGTAGATTCTTCACAGCTCAGCCAGGTGCCCCAAGGGGTGACACCGCCCGCGCAGTTGTAAAGCGTGCCGCCGAGACTGACCCAGGAGTCAATAAGCGCCTCTTTTTGCGTGTCAAAAACCAATGTGGTTGTGCCGCCAGGGGTCGCGTCATAAGCTTTTTCCGGTTCGCCGATCGGCCCGCCTGCACCCTGTAATTCGTGGTTACGCACCAAAGTGACGCGGCTGCCCTCATGCCGCACAACGCCCATGCCGTCGGCGGAACCGGGAACTGCATTGCCATCGTGAAGCCGGGCTCCGGCCCAGGACAATGATTTGTAGCGAAAACCTTCCGGCAGACGCAACAGCGGCAGACCGGTGGTTTCATCGTTGACCACGCGCAGCGGGCCCATGGGTTCACTGATCGCAAGCGGTTTTCCCGCCGGATAATATCGGGAGAACGCGATCAGGCCGATACTGATCCCCCCGGCGCCAAGCAGGCTGGCTTTAAGAAACTGCCTTCTGGAGCGATCCGCCATTGAAAAACCTCAGAACGGCATCTTGCCGCCCGGAAATTTACCCGGCGGCATCTGCCCGCCGAGCTTACCGACCTTGCGCATCATCCTGGCCATGCCGCCCTTACCCATTTTCTTCATCATCTTCTGCATCTGCGCATGTTGCTTGAGCAGACGGTTGACGGCCTGAATCTGGGTGCCGGACCCCATTGCGATCCGTTTCTTGCGCGAACCCCTGATCACATCGGGAAAGCGGCGTTCGTGGGGCGTCATTGAATTGATGATGGCGACCATCTGCTGCGTCTGGCGGTCATCGACCTGTGATTTGACGTTGTCCGGTAAATTGCTCATGCCGGGAAGCTTGTCCACCAGGCCGCCCAAGCCGCCCATACTCTGCATCTGCTCGAGTTGGGACCTGAAGTCCTCCAGGTCGAAGCCTTTTCCGCGGCGGATCTTCTTGACCAGTTTTTCCGCTTCCTGCTGGTCCACCTTGCGGTGCACCTCTTCGACCAGCGAGAGCACATCGCCCATTCCGAGGATTCGGGATGCGAGGCGTTCCGGGTGAAAGGGCTGAAGTGCTTCGGTTTTCTCGCCTGAACCCAGGAACTTGATCGGTTTACCCGTAATGTGACGGACCGACAGCGCGGCGCCACCGCGGGCGTCACCGTCGGTCTTGGTCAACACGATTCCGGTTAGCGGCAACGCGTCATTGAATGCCGCCGCCGTATTTGCCGCGTCCTGGCCCGTCATCGCGTCAACGACAAACAACGTCTCGTGTGGCTCTACGGCGGCGTGAATCTGGCGTATTTCCGCCATCATGTCTTCATCGATATGCAGCCGGCCGGCGGTATCGACCAGCAATACGTCACACATTTGCCGGCGGGCTTCCGCCATGGCTTCTGCGGCAATCTCGGCGGGTTTCTGGTTTACCGATGAGGGCTGAAAGACTGCGCCCACCTGGCCGGCCAGCGTCTTGAGCTGTTCGATCGCCGCCGGGCGGTAAACGTCACAGCTAACGACCATCACGCGTTTCTTTTCCTGCTCGATCAGCAGGCGCGCGAGTTTGGCGGTGGTGGTGGTTTTGCCGGAACCCTGCAAACCCGCCATCAGCACCGGCACCGGGGGCTGAGCCCTTAAGTCCAGTGCCTCATTCTCAACGCCCATGATTTGAACCAGTTCGTCATGAACCAGTTTCACCATGGCCTGGCCGGGCGTCAGGCTTTTCAGAATTTCCTGGCCGACGGCCTTCTCGCGCACTTCCCTGACAAAAGTCTGGACCACCGGCAAGGCCACGTCCGCCTCCAGCAATGCGATACGGACTTCCCTCAGGGTCGCCCGTATTCCGTCCTCGGTCAGCCGGCCTTTACTCCGCAGCTGCGTTACCGTCCGCGACAGGCGCTCGGTCAAATTCTCAAACATGGATCACTCCGGAAACTGAAGAGTTTCAAATCTATTGATACGTATTGTAACCAGCTCTTGATTACTCAGGTATTATACCCTCAGATTTTATCGATAATCGGAACGAAATGAGTCACCAATTTCCTCTGATCCTGATTGCCGCTTTTTATCTGGCCGCAGCCGCCCTGCTTTATCTCTCTATCCGGAAGCGGTCCGAGAGTTGGCGCAATGTGTCCTTTGGGCTTGCGGTCATCGGGACGCTGATCCATGCAGGCGCTCAATACAGCCATTGGTTTGGCCACGCCGAACCGGATGTGGGCCTGCTGCACCTGTTGTCGCTATGTGCGCTGACCGTGATGCTGCTGCTGGTTACATCGACGCTGAGCCGGCCTGCTCTTTTTTCGGCGGGAATCGTGGCGCTGCCGATTGCGGCTGGCATCATGTTGCTCGAATGGGTGCTTCCACACGCTCCCTTGCCGCTTGGAGAAACCTCGGCAGGGATAGCGATTCACATGGTCAGCTCGGTGTTGGCATTCGGCTTGCTCAGCATCGCCGGCCTGTACGCCCTGTTCGTCTTTATCATTGACCACTTCCTCAGGCGCCACAATCTGAACCCGCTGATCCGGTCCCTGCCTCCGCTGGAAGTGATGGAGGACCTGTTGTTCAAGACCATCGCAGCCGGATTCGTGCTGCTGACCGTCTCGCTGGCCTCCGGCATCATGTTCATCAACGATATCTTTGCCCAGCACCTGGTCCACAAGACGATCCTGTCCATCCTGGCCTGGCTGGTTTTCGGCATCATGTTGTGGGGGCGCTGGCGGTATGGCTGGCGCGGCAGCGTGGCCGTGCGCCTGACACTGGCCGGCATGGTTCTGCTCGTGTTGTCGTATTTTGGCAGCAAGCTGGTTCTGGAAGTGATTCTCGGCACCAGTTGGCAATCCTGATTCATGGAAGAAATCGCACTGAGCAGCCTGTATATTTTTCTATTTATCCTGATCCTGCTGTCAGGGTTCTTTTCCAGTTCAGAAACCGGTTTGATGGCGATAAACAAGTATCGCCTGCGGCATCTGGCCAATAAGGGCCATCGCGGCGCCAAACTGGCGCAGAAGCTACTGCGCAAGCCGGACCGCCTGATCGGCCTGATTCTGCTGGGCAATAACCTGGTCAATATCATGGCGGCTTCCATCGCCACGGTTATCGGTATCCGGCTGTTCGGCGCCAACGGTGTCTGGATCGCTTCACTGGCCCTGACCGTCGTGATTCTTATTTTCTCGGAGGTCGCTCCAAAAACGGTGGCCGCCGTGAATCCGGAGCGGATCGCCTACCCCGCCTCCTATGTGCTGTTCGTCCTGCTCAAGATTCTTTACCCGGTGGTATGGCTGGTTAACGGGCTGGCCAACCTGGTGCTCAAGCCTTTCAAAGTCACCACCAATGCAGACCTGATGGAACACCTGAACCGGGAGGAACTGCGGACCCTGGTCAAGGAAGGCGGCGAGCGGATTCCGGACGACCATCAGCGCATGCTGGTCAACATCCTGGATCTGGAACAGGCAACGGTCGAGGACGTAATGATTCCGCGCCAGGAGATCGTGGGCATTGACCTGAATGACGACTGGGACGAAATCCTGCTGCAACTGACGCAAACCGTCTTTACGCGCATGCCGGTATTTCGGGAAAGCATCGACCACGTGGAAGGTCTGCTGCATATCCGGACAGTCATCGCAAAACTGGCCCACGGCGCGCTGACTTTTGACGAACTCAAGCGCTCTGTGCGTCGTCCGTACTTCATTCCGGAAGGCACAGCCCTGACCCAGCAACTGCTCGAATTCCAGCGCCGTGAAAGGCGAATGGGCCTGGTGGTTGATGAATACGGGGACATCCAGGGGCTGGTGACGCTGGACGACATCCTGGAAGAAATCGTCGGTGAGTACACAACCGAAAGCCGGGCGAAATCCCGCGAAATCCGGCAGCTGGATGATGGCAACTACGTGGTGCAGGGAACGGTTACCGTTCGCACGCTGAACCGCACCATGGACTGGGACCTGCCGGAAGAAGACGCCAGCACCATCAACGGTCTGATGCTCGAGGAGCTGGGTGAAATCCCGTACGGTAAAACCAGTCTGAAGGTAGGCCCGCACGTCATGACCATCCTGGAAATTCAGGGGAATGTGATCGGTAAAGTCCTGATCAAACCAGACTGGACACCCTAGCCGGCCGTCTACCAGCCGACCCATGCTGATCAATATCCAATTCCTGCGCTTCGCCGCGGCACTGGCCGTGGTGATTTACCATGCCAGCAAGCATGTTGCCATGTCCGGCGCAGACCAGGGGTTTTTCTTCAGCGCAGGAGAAGCCGCAGGATTCGCCGGCGTCGATGTGTTTTTCGTGATCAGCGGATTCATCATGTTCTACACCACGGAGGGTTCCAGCGGCGGCGCCTCTTCTGTTGATTTTCTTAAACGGAGGGTGGCGAGAATATACAGCGGTTACTGGCCTTTTTTCATCTTCGCCGCCCTTGTATTCGCGTGGGCACGGCCGGACCATTTCGCGGAAGCCGGCCTGTTGAGTTCGGCAGCGCTCTGGCCAATGCCGTTGAACCACGTGTTGCTCGACGTGTCTTGGACTTTGACCTACGAAATGTACTTCTACCTGCTGTTCACTGCGCTGGTCCTGACCGGAGCGAGGTTGCGCTGGCAGTTAATCATCTTCGCGCTGGCGGGCATGTTCGCCTACAACCTTTACCGGCACTTTGTCCTGCATGATTTCTCGCCGGAGAATATTTACAACCACAGCTTCAGCAGCCAGTTTCTGACCTCCCCTTTCCTGCTCGAGTTTTTTGCCGGCGCTGTAATCGCTGCCGTGGCTGGCCGAAAAAGTTTCGGTTCAGGCTGGGCGCTTCTGCTCGGCGGCATGGCCCTGTTCGCCGGCGCCGGCCTGGCCAATGCACTGGGGTATGACGGAAAAATCGAGCAGGGCTATTACGTCGTTCCCCGGGTGCTGCTATTCGGCATACCCTCGGGGCTGATTCTGCTGGGACTGGTTCAACTAGAGAGAGACGGAGCGGTCGCACCGCGAAAATTCAGCCTCTACGCCGGCGGAGCCTCGTACGCGATCTACCTGAGCCACACGATTTTCCTCGTTGCCACGATGAAATTGGGATTCAATGTCGCCCTGGAAGGCTTGCCTGATTTCGTGGTGCAGCTGATTTTCGGCTTCTATTGCGCTTTGATCGTTGCTTTCAGCATTGGCTGGTACCGCCTGGTCGAGCGGCCGCTGCTCGCCGTTTTCAAACGCGCGTTACGGATAAAGCGCCCACCAGCGAACGATTGAGGCCAGTCAGTTCAGCTTCTCGAGGGCTTCGGCGACGTTTCGCAGGGCCATGATATTCAGACCGGCGACCGTTTTTCGTGGCGCATTGGCTACCGGGACCAGCGCTGTCTTGAACCCATGACCTGCTGCTTCTTTTAGGCGCTGCTCACCGTCCGGAACCGGGCGGATCTCACCGGACAAACCCACCTCACCGAAGCAAATCATCTTTTCCCTGAGCGGGCGGTCCCGAAAACTCGAATGGAGAGCCAGCAACATGGGCAGGTCGGCGGCGGTCTCGGTGATCCGCATGCCGCCGACGACGTTTATGAACACATCGTGGTCAGCCAGCGCCACGCCCCCGTGCCGATGCATAACGGCCAGCATCATGGCCAACCGGTTGTGTTCGAGACCGAGCGCAACCCTGCGTGGGTTGTTCAGATGACTGAGATCGACCAGGGCCTGCACTTCCAGCAGGATCGGCCGGGTGCCTTCCCGTACCACGGTGATCGCGCTGCCGGCGACCGGCTGGTCATGCCCGGATAAAAAAATCGCGGAAGGATTTTTCACTTCCTTCAGCCCTTTGCCCGTCATCGCAAACATGCCGAGCTCGTTGACTGCACCAAAACGGTTCTTGATCGCGCGAATCACGCGGAACCGGCTTCCCCCGTCACTCTCAAAATAAAGCACGGCGTCTACCATGTGCTCGAGCACGCGTGGGCCGGCCAGCGCACCCTCCTTGGTCACGTGCCCGACCAGGATCACGCAACAGTGCCGTTCCTTGGCCCATCGAACCAGCGCCGCAGCCGACTCCCTGATCTGGGCCACGGAACCGGGTGCAGACGCGAGCCCCTCGGTGTACACCGTTTGAATCGAGTCGATGATCATCAGGCTGGGTTTTTCACTTTCGGCATGCCCAAGAATCTGTTCGACCGATGTTTCGGTCAGGCAGCGGATTCCGTCCAGCGTCAGCTCCAGACGCCGCGCCCGCATTCCCAATTGCTCCAGTGACTCCTCACCGGTGATGTAAAGGCTTGGAAACCGGCCCGCCAGGGCCGAGACCAACTGGATCAGAAGGGTCGATTTACCGATTCCCGGATCACCGCCGAGCAAAATCACGGATCCGGGCACGATGCCTCCGCCCAGCACCCGGTCAATCTCGCCGACACCCACGGCCATCCGGTCTACTTTCGCCCGCCCGATGGCCGCAAGGCTTTTGACCTCATTGCTGAGTTGCCCCGCATAGCCGCCAAAACGGCCCGGCGGACGGGCAACGGCAACGGATTCAACGATACTGTTCCATTCACGGCACTCGGGGCACTGCCCCGCCCACTTGGTCAATTGCAGGCCGCAATTCTCGCATTGATAACTGTTCTTGTTCTTTGCCATTGATGTGCCCTGAACCCAGCTGTTCTTGTAACAGATCAGGCCCGTGACCTCCAGCCCATATCACAATCAGGCTGTTTTTCTTACAATGGCTGCTGGACAGGCTAATGCAGAGGACCAGATGGACCGCCAACAGGAACAGCCACTGATCGGTGAGGCGCCTGTTTTTCTCGAGATTCTCGAGCGAGTCTCGCGCGTGGCGCAACTGAACCGGCCCGTGCTGATTATCGGCGAACGCGGCACCGGCAAGGAGCTCATTGCGGCCCGCATCCATTACCTGTCGCCCCGTTGGGACCGCCCTTTTGTCAAGCTCAATTGCGCGGCGCTGGCCGAATCTCTGCTGGAAACCGAGCTGTTCGGCCACGAAGCAGGCTCTTTCACCGGCGCGACACGAAGGCGCCTCGGCCGCTTTGAACTGGCCAACGAGGGCAGCCTGTTCCTGGATGAGCTGGCGAATACGTCCGACCGGGTTCAGGAGAAAGTCCTGCGGGTCATCGAATACGGCGAACTCGAACGGGTGGGCGGAAACGATACCATCCGCACGGATGTCCGAATTATTGGCGCCACCAACGAGGACTTGCCGGCACTGGCCGAGCAGGGTCGGTTTCGGGCTGACTTGCTGGACCGGCTCGCGTTCGACGTCATTACCCTGCCCCCGTTGCGGGAGCGCCAGGAGGACATCCTGCCGCTGGCCGAACATTTTGCCGTCAAAATGTCGGGGGAACTGGGACTGGAGCTATTCGCCGGATTCAGTGAATCGGCTCGCGATTTGCTGCTGGAGTACGCCTGGCCCGGGAACGTGCGCGAATTGAAAAACGTGGTCGAGAGGGCCGTATATACATCACTGGGGGAAGACGACCCGATCTCGGAAATCAATTTCGACCCGTTTGATTCCCCCTGGCGCCCAGGAAATGCCCCGGAAGCCGCAGAAATCAGCTTAACCGACCGCTCCCCGCAGGAGCCCTATGGATTCAAGGAATACATCCAGGAAATGGAAATTGAATTGCTGCAGGCCGCGCTGCAACGTTGCCGCTTCAACCAGAAGAAAACCGCCGAGTTTCTCGGAATGACCTACCACCAGCTGCGCGGGTACTTGAGAAAATACGAATTGACCGATTCTGAAGAGGACTGAGATCAGTCGCGGTTTTGGGCGTAAGCGTACTCCGGCGCGTAATTCACGAACCGCAACCACTGGCCCTGGAAACTCAGCGCCACCGTATCGGTCGGGCCGTTGCGGTGTTTGCCGATAATGATCTCAGCCTTGCCTTTTTCCGGAGTGTCTTCGTTGTACACCTCGTCACGATAAATAAACACGATCAGATCGGCATCCTGCTCGATTGCGCCCGATTCGCGCAAATCAGCCATCACCGGACGTTTGTTGGGACGTTGCTCCAGCGCACGGTTCAGCTGTGACAGCGCCACTACCGGCAGGTGCAACTCCTTCGCAATGGCTTTGAGCGAGCGGGAAATTTCCGCGATTTCCGTGGCCCGGTTTTCATTGGAGCCGGGCACCGACATCAGCTGCAGATAATCCACGACGATCATGCCGATATTGTGTTCCCGCTTGAGTCTGCGGGCGCGGGCCCGGAGTTCTGAAGGGGAAAGCGACGGGGTTTCGTCAATGAAAATGTGGCTTTTATGCAGCAGGTTCATCGCCGAGGTCAGTTTCGGCCAGTCCAGTTCATCGAGATTGCCCGTGCGTAAACGTGTCTGATCGATCTGGCCCAGGGAAGAAAACAGCCTCATAACCAACTGCAGGGAAGACATTTCCATGCTGAAAATGGCTACCGGCACATTGTGTTTGATGGCAGCGTTCTCGGCGATGTTCATGGCCAGCGTGGTCTTGCCCATGGCCGGCCGGCCGGCAACGATCACCAGGTCTGAATCCTGCAGCCCGGCCGTCAGCTTGTCGAAGTCCTTGAAACCCGTGGGTGTCCCGGTGATTTCACCTTCAAACTCGTGCAGTTCCTGGATCTTTTCGATCGCTTCCTTGATGGTGTCCTGCACGCTGACGAACCCAGACGAAGTGCGCATGCCCTGATCGGCGATCGCGAAGACGTTGCGCTCTGCCTCTTCCAGCAGCTCACGGCTGTCGCGGCCATCGGAAGAAAAAGCGCTGGTCGTGATCTCGGCGCCGACGTCGATCAACTGGCGAAGAATGGACTTTTCGCGAACAATCTCAGCATAGGCTTTAACGTTGGCCGCACTGGGCGTGCTCGAGGCGAGTTGGCTGATGTATCCGCCGCCATCCACCTGATCGACTTTTCCATGGGACTCAAACCATTCGGTGACGGTCACTGCGTCGCAGGGCCGCCCCTTGTTGCTCAGTTCATGAATCGCGCGGTAAATGAGACGGTGATCTTCGCGATAGAAATCTGTCTCGGTGATGATGTCCGCGACCTGGTCAAACGCCCGGGGGGACAATAACAGCCCCCCAAGTACCGCCTGTTCGCCCTCAAGAGAGTGAGGTGGAACCTTCAGATTTTCGACGGTAGCGATTTTGGGGGCTGGCATTCCCTGTAATTATTCCGCGTTTACAGTAACCTTGATTTGGGTTTCAACGTCCGCGTGCAGGTGCACCAGTACGTCGTGCTCTCCGGTGAAGCGGATCGGACCTTCGCCCATAATCACTTCGGCTTTCAAGAGCTCGAGGCCTTTCTCAGTCACCGCATCAGCGATTTCGCGCGGGCCAATTGAACCGTAGAGCTTGCCTTCTTCACTGGCATTTGCGGTCAGTATAACTTCGAAACCGTCAAGTGCCGAAACCCTGTCTTCAGCCGAAGACAGTTTCTGCAGTGCCAACTTCTCCAGCTCCTCACGGCGCGCTTCGAACTCGGCAACATTGGCCTTGTTCGCGCGCATAGCTTTGCCTGAAGGCACGAGGTAATTGCGTCCGTAGCCCGGCTTGACATTTACCTTGTCGCCCAGATCGCCCAGATTAAGTACTTTTTCAAGCAGTATCACTTCCATTTCGGTTCTCCTGATCGATCAGCAGATCAATGGTTGTCGGTATAAGGCAGGAGCGACAGATAGCGCGCATGCTTTATAGCCTTGGCAAGCTGGCGCTGGTACCGCGCCTTGGTGCCGGTAATGCGGCTCGGAACGATTTTGCCGGATTCACCGATGTACTGCTTGAGCATGTTGATGTCTTTGTAATCTATCTCGGTAATTCCCTCCGCGGTAAAGCGGCAGAATTTTCTACGTCTGAATTGACGTGCCATGATATTTCTCCTGTTCCTGTTCAGGCGTCAGCGCTTTCTGCGTCTGCGGCCTTTTTGCTTGATTCGTCCGTAGCCAGTTCGGCCGGGGCTGCCTTTTCTGCATCTTTATCATCGTCGGATGGCGCGGTTTCAGCCTTGGCTTCCGCTGAGTCGTCAGCGCTGGCTTTCTTGTCTTCAGAATCTTTCTTTGGTCCGGAATCTCTTTTTGATTCAGCAGACTTGCGCTCTTCATAGCTGCGGCTCGAACGATCTTTCTCTTCCTTCGCCTTCATCATCAGTGACTGCTCAGCGATTGCGGCCTGTCGGTTCACGGTCAAATGCCGTAATACGGCATCATTGAAGCGGAAGATGCCTTCGAGTTCTGCCAGCGTCGCGCCGTCACATTCGATGTTCATCAGAACGTAGTGCGCTTTGTGCAGCTTGGCTATGGGAAACGCCAATTGACGACGGCCCCAGTCTTCCAGGCGATGGATCGCTCCGTTGTTGCCCTCGATCAGGGCACGGTAACGTTCCAGCATGGCAGGAACCTGCTCGCTCTGATCCGGGTGGACCAGAAAACATATTTCGTAGTGTCTCATTGTGACTCCTTATGGATTTGTCAGTGCGTTGGAACGCACTATCAAAGCCTCCTTCGTCGAATTATTCGCGAAGTGAAGCAAGGATTTTCGCCGGGAAACTGTTTCCGTCAGCGAAGCCGGCGGATTATAGCAAGGATTAACCGATCGTGAAACTCTCGCCGCACCCGCATTCGTCCGTAACATTGGGGTTGTTGAAGCGGAATGCGTATCCGAGACCTTCGGCGGCAAAGTCGATAGTGGATCCGTCAAGAAAAGCCAGGCTGTCATGCGTCACTACAATCTTGACGTCATCCTGCTCGAACACGGTGTCCCCGGACTGCACATCTTCAGCCAGTTCAACGGTATAGGCCCAGCCGGAGCAACCGGTCTTTTTCACTCCCAGGCGCAGGCCGATGCCCCCGTCCCTTTGCAGAAAGCTCTTTACCCGCTCCGCGGCAGTCGGTGTCAATTTAATCGCCATGGCCTAAACTTTTATCCTTGAATGTCTGATTGATCCTTCTACGGGGTTTTGGTTCCGTCGAAGGTGCTTTATTATCTGGGGTTTCCTGACTCCGGATCAACTCAATCATTATGTCATTCTTCAGAATTAAAGAAGCCCTTGCCGGCAAACCGGCCATCGGCTCTGAAATCACGATCAAGGGCTGGGTCAGAACCCGGCGCGATTCAAAGGCAGGATTTTCCTTCATCAACGTGCATGACGGCTCCTGTTTTGACCCGATACAGGTTGTTGCGCCCGGCGAACTTGCAAACTATGCGTCCGAAGTCCAGAAACTGACTGCAGGATGCGCCATCGAATGCACAGGCACGCTGGTCGAATCGGCGGGCCGCGGCCAGAAGTTCGAGATACAGGCATCGACAGTTGGCGTCATCGGATGGGTAGACGATCCGGAAACCTACCCGATTCAACCCAAACGCCACACTTTTGAATTTCTGCGCGAGGTCGCACATCTGCGGCCCCGAACCAATACCTTTGGCGCAATCACCCGCGTCAGGCATGTCGCGGCACAGGCGATACACCGGTTCTTTCACGAACGCGGCTACTACTGGATCAACACACCGATCATCACTGCCTCTGACGCGGAAGGCGCCGGCGACATGTTCCGCGTTAGCACACTTGATCTCACCAACCTGCCCCGGACGGAAAGCGGCGCGATTGACTTCGGTCAGGATTTTTTCGGCAGAGAGACCTTTCTCACGGTTTCGGGGCAACTCAATGTCGAGGGATATTGCCTCGCGTTGACCAACGTCTATACGTTTGGTCCGACATTCCGGGCTGAAAACTCCAACACGTCCCGCCATCTGGCGGAATTCTGGATGGTTGAGCCGGAAATCGCCTTCGCCGACCTCGACGACCTCGCTGATGTCGCTGAGGATTTTCTCAAATACATATTTTCTGCCGTGCTGGAAGAATGCCCCGACGACATGGCCTTCTTTGAAAAGCAGATTGAACCTGAAGCCATCACACGGTTAACCACGCTGATTGACACCCCGTTCGTTCGACTCGACTACGAGGAAGCGATCGAGATTCTGAAAAAAGCGGATGTGAAATTCGAGTATCCGGCCGAATGGGGACTAGACCTGCAGACAGAGCATGAACGGTATCTCACGGAAAAGCACTTCAATGCCCCGGTGGTCGTGATGAACTATCCAACCGAGATCAAGGCGTTCTACATGCGCCTGAGCGATGACGAGCGAACGGTGGCTGCGCTTGACGTGCTGGCTCCCGGAATTGGAGAAATCATTGGCGGATCGCAACGCGAAGAGAGACTTGATGTGATCGAGCGCCGGATGGATGAACTCGGCCTCGATAAGGAACACTACAATTGGTACCTTGACCTGCGGCGCTACGGCACGGTTCCTCATGCGGGGTTCGGTCTCGGGTTTGAAAGGTTGGTCAATTACATCACGGGGATGACTAATATCAGGGACGTTATCCCCTACCCCCGGGTTCCCGGCAAAGCAGACTTCTAGGACGGGTTCACCGTCACCGCGATTTTCGTTCGCGCAAAAAAAAACGACCAGAAACATCATCCGTGTTGTTCCTGGCCGTCGTGCGGACGTCTCGCCACCCGCAAAGTGCATCCATGCATCACAAGGTGTGCAATTCCTTCTGCTATGGAGCCGGCGATCCTTGCCTTTTCCAACCTTGTTGAGACACAGTATAGCCACATTTGTCTATAGACGCAAGTGTCTATTTGTAAATTTGTCTAAACTCGTTTTTGGCTATTGACAATATTGGCTAAATAGATTAACTTAAGCACCATGTTGTACATACTCCACCATTCAAAAGGCGCTCTTATGCTAAAGGCCGAAAACAAGAACGACGTTATTAAATGGGGTACGCGTCAGCTGGGGACACAAAGCCGGTTGATTTCAGTTTCTGAAACGGAATTTTCGAGAGATAGCGAACTTGTAGAAAAAGGTGGCACCGGAATCAAGGCCAGGGAGGCCAGCGGGTGCCAACCCATTATGAGCATCATGGCGAATTTCAGAAAGACCGCCACCGATGACATTGAAAATTACCTGGATTGTGATTTGGACGGAGTACGTCCTCGCTTGAAAGGCATGATGCCTTCGATTCACTAAGGGTAAGTGGCACGACCAAAAGCAAGGATTGCTTTTGTAAATTGATAGGGAAATCAGGCTGATATAGAAGGAATCTAAATCAGCTATAGTAATTTGAACACCAGGGGTGGAATGGAATTCCACGAAAGGAACAAGGACGTTCCACGGCGCTCAACGGCGAGTTAACATCAGGCTTCCACATGGATTGTGGTTGCCTGGTGGTAAACAGAATGTGCGTGGCGCAGTAAAGGAACCGTTTAGCACTCTTTTTCACTACGCGTAAGAGTTTAAAAAAACGTGGCAAGTCGTTGAAAAAGGGACTATCCTATGCGCTATAGTGCCAGTAATGCGCACTTTGACCTGTTCGAGGGCACGAACAGGGATTCACGAGATGGACTTCTAAGACAACTTTAGGGGATTTTCAGGAGACTGAATAATGCCGGGCGTTGTTATGCAGAATGATCTAAATCATCAAGATGATGCGAAGGCCATCACGCATATTTTGAGTCGTGTTTTTCGCAAGGTTGTCCGCCTTGTGATCGGCTCTGTGTCCCTGCCCGCTCTGACAGAAATCCTCAAAGCCATCTACGTCGAAGAAGCCGAGAGAAAGCTCATCCGCGAAGGCTCCAAACCTACCAAAAGCGCCATAGCTTTAATGACTGGTTTGGACACAAGGGTAGTCTCATCTCTGACAGCACAGAGCTTAGACACGACCATTCAGAGTCAAAGCATTAATCCAGAAAACACTTTGATTGACATGTGGAACAGTGACCCTTTTTTCCACGATCCGAAAACAGGAAAACCGGCCCGACTGCCCATAGTTGGGAGAGGCCGCACTTTTCAAACCCTCGTACTCAGAGCAATAGGCAGAAACATCACGGTCAAGACTGTAATAAGTCGCCTGCAGGCATCGGGGAACATCAAAGTGATCCGCGCTGATGTCGAGGAAGTTGAGCTCATTTCAATTTTTTACTCCCCAGTCTCAACAGATAGAGCGAAACAGACTGAGGTAGGGCTTATTGAGGCGTCGAGAGTCCTGAGTGCTGTCATCCATAATATGAGCTCTGATCCGAAAGTCCGGGTCCCGCAACAGGGGCGCTGGACCTACCGGCTCGATCCGGAAAATTACAAAGAATTTCGCAAGAGAGTTAGGGAACTCTTGGGAAGGCAGATTAAAGAAGGGGAATCGTTACTCGAGGAATTCGAGGAAGCGGCAAAAGAACCTGGTCAAATCACCGTCGGTATCGGTTGGTACCAATGGAGTGACCATGAACCTGAAGAGGAGGAAGAGTAAAGGGGACGAAAGTACTCAACCTTTCTCAGGTGTTGTTTAGCAGCCTGGCCAAATGCAGAAGGTATTAATTACCCGCACACGGCCTGAACTTGAAGAAAGAGGAGAAATGTAATGTCTCGTTGGATGATAGAAAAGAGCGGCACAGGGATTGAGAAGGCCGGCACTGGTATCGAAAAATCCGGAACTGGAATTGAAAAATCCGGTACGGGTATCGAGAAATCAGGAACCGGAATCGAGAAAGCAGGAACCGGTATCCGGCGCGGGCTGTTAGCCTGCACGCTGGCTGCCCTGACGTGCGCAGGAAGTGTACAGGCGGGAACTGTTGACCCCGCAGGATCGCTGCAGATTGTCGTGAATAACGACAAGGTAGCTGTTTCGTGGATTATCGGCGGCAGTGTGTTCTCCGGCGTTTCATCGCTGAGCGGATCTTACGCAAACCTTATGTTGACTGAGGTTGCTTTGAGTAACTCAGGCAATGGGGTTGAAATCACTGGTGGCGGCACAGGTTCCAACACCGAAATCACTGGTGGTGGCACGGGTTCCAGTACAAAAATCACTGGCGGTGGCACGGGTTCCAGTACCCAAATAACCGGTGGTGGCACAGGTTCTAGCACCCAAATCACAGGTGGTGGTACTGGCTCCAATACCGAAATCACTGGTGGCGGCACTGGTTCAACAATCCTGATAACGGGTGGTGGAACAGGGACTGACGCAATCACGATTACCCTGCCCAATGGCACAGGAATGTCAATGGAAGTCGAGGTGGGATGCGGGCTTGCCACAGTGACAATTGTTGATGAGTTTTCCGCCCCCATTGTTGCGTTCAACAATGTCAGCGTGATTGGACGCTCAGCCAACTGCAATAGTGGTGCGATTGGAGGATTTGGAGCAGATTTCCGAAACAATCCTGGGCTAGACTTTAGAGCCCGAAATTGAGTTTTTTTGGGAGTCGACAAGATAGATAATCGCGTATTCCAACGAGCGAAATTAGCCCCTGCTTTCAGCAGGGGCCATCTTGTCGAAAAATTAGTAAATTAGAGAGTCCAAACTCCTCTAACCCGGAGGCCAGATCATCTGTCTGCCACCCAGCAGGTGCAGGTGGATGTGGTACACGGCCTGCCCTCCTGCCGCATTGCAATTCATAACCACGCGGTAACCATCTTCTGCTATGCCTTCCTGATCGGCGAGTTCAGCTGCGACCATAAACATTTTTCCAATCAGTTCTGCATGATGCGGCTCAATATCGTTCATCGTGCTGATGTGCTCTTTCGGAATGATGAGCACGTGATACGGTGCTTGCGGGTTGATGTCGCGAAACGCGAGGATGCTGTCAGTTTCGTAGATGATGTCGGCCGGAATTTCCCGATTTATTATTTTCAGAAACAGATCGTCCGCCATGATGGCCTCCTGGGTCATGTGATTCATCAAGTATGGTTCAACCGTCCCCCCGACCGCAAGAAACGGGTGGCGTAATTACGCGCTGAGCCTAAAATGGCCTTATGCAGTCAATTCACCAGTATCAACTCATCTCACAGGCGATCCGTTGGATGACGGAACACCAGGCTGAACAACCCGGACTTTCAGAGCTTTCGGCGGCCTTGAAGGTCAGCCCGTATCATCTTCAAAGAACTTTTCAGGACTGGGCGGGCGTCAGTCCGAAACAATTTCTGAAATCATTGACCCGAAAGGCAGCTCTTGAGCGACTCGCCGCTGGTGTTTCCGTTCTGGACAGCGCTCTGGACTCGGGTTTGTCCGGACCGGGCAGACTGCATGATTTGTTGATCTCGACAGACTCTCTGACGCCAGGCGAAATCAGAAGGCGCGGCGGGGGAGTACGGCTCGAATACGGTTTTGGCCAGACTCCTTTTGGGACCGCACTGGTCGCATGGAATACTCGCGGTCTGAGTTTTCTGGGGTTCTGCGAGGAAAAAGGCCGCGCCCATGCGTTGGCGGGATTACGCAAGCAGTGGATCGACGCCGCACTTAACGAGAATGTCACCACGGCTCAAACCAGGCTGGACCAGGTTTTTCAGGGCTCTGACGATAAACCTGTCGCTGTCTGGCTCCGGGGCAGCCCCTTTCAACTCAAGGTCTGGGAAGCGCTGTTGGCAATTCCGGAAGGATCGCACCGCACGTATGGGCAACTGGCTCGGAGCGTCGGCAAACCGGGGGCAGCGAGGGCGGTTGGAACGGCCGTGGGCAGCAACCCGCTGTCATTCGTCATTCCCTGTCATCGTGTAATCAGGCAGGCGGGTGAACTCGGCGGTTACCGTTGGGGAGAGCACACGAAAAAAGCCATCATCGGCCGTGAAGCCGCTTCATGCGGACTCTAGATCGACAATAGTGTTTTCCGGTACGCTGGCTCCGGTCAGAAAATCCATAATCCGATTGGCCGCGGTGTCCGGGTCAGGCTGTAAAGCCGGGTTCTCGGCGTGATAGGCCCGGGAACGCAAGGCTGACCGCATTGGCCCCGGATTGATGCCCAGCACCTGAATTCCGGATGTCCCGCATTCGGCTGCGAACTGCTTGGCCAGCGCTCTGAGGGCATGCTTGGCTACGCCATAGCCCCCCCAGTACGGGCCCTCCATCCGCGGCAGATTCTCGAGCAAGAAATACAGTCGCCCCGGCTCGGCGTTCCTCAACAACGGCAGGCTGCGCGCGCTGAGCAACCAGGCGGCATTCAGATTCACCTGGATCGCGGTCAACCACTCCTGTGGCGCGATCTGCTCAAGGGGTGTCAATCCCTCAAAGCGGGCCGCGCAATGCACAACGGCATCCAACCCGCCAAATTCGTTGGTTATTCCGGCCAACAGATCGTCAAAATCGTCGGGGCCCGCACCGGACAGATCCATCGGGTGGAGCACTGGTTCGGGCAAGCCCTTTTCGGCAATCCGGTCGTGAGCATTTTCCAGTCCGCGCCGGTCACAGTCGATCATCACCGTGTTAAAGCCTTTGCGGGCACACGCCGCGGACAACGCAAAGCCCAGCCCTCCGGCGGCCCCTGTTATCATTACTGTGGTTGTGCTCAAGGCTGACTCCTGATGTTATGCTGGCCGGATGCCGCGAGAGTTTAACGTTTTGACAGGTGAGTTGAAAGAATGCCCATTTATGAGTATCAAACCAGTACAGATCAGCACTGCAATTACTGCGAGTGCGGCTTCGAGTTGCTGAGAAAAATCAGTGATCCGGAGTTGGCTCAGTGCCCGGAATGCGCTGCGCCGGTTGAGCGAAAAATCTCGGCCCCCAATATCGGCGGCAAAGGCCCGTCACTGGACTCGGATAACATCGAAAAACATGGATTCACGCAGTACAAGAAAGCCGGCAAGGGCGTCTACGAGAAAACGGCCGGTAAAGGGCCTGACGTGATCAGCGATAACTGAGGCCTGCGCTACCCCGATTTTCGCGCACCGTTCCAGGCGGCCAGCACATCGGACGGCCCTATGCGGTTCAGCTCTCTATCTAATCCGGCCGGTACCGAGTCTCTCAGGCGCCCGAGTTTTCTCTCGTAAAGTCCGCTTATCGAGAACAAATGACGCGCGTGCGTGAGCTCGGTTTTAGATAACATTGCAGGGTCATCTGTTGTGCTGATCCACAAGAAGTCGTCGCCAAGAATGTCGCTGAACAGACGATTTACCGCCTTGGACTCCGGTTCTCGAATGATCTCCTCCCTGCCAACGCCGTGCCTGGCCATCATATTGAGCGGCACCCACCAGTAGCCGCCCTGCTCCGTTTTACGTCCGCTCTCCCGCAGAAGTTGAAGCATGCCATTGCGCGCCATCAGAGCCGCGCTGATCCCCGGCATTGGCTCAGACAATCCACTCACGCTCAGTTCCAGCTGCAGTTGTGGGCGAAAAAGCTCTATGCAGATCTTTTTCAGGGCTTCGACATCGGCTGGCGCCCGGGCAGACAGTCTTGCTGCCGCTCCGTCGAGCAAATCACCGACGGTATCCGGCCTTAGGTCCCCGGCGGCGCCGGTTCGGTGCAGCTCTTTTAAAACAGGATGCTGGCTGTCAGCCAGGTCCCGGTGCAGGCATTCCTGGCGCCACCAGTTCAATTTGCCGTTGGCCACGTCGGGATCCGACAGGGTCGAACCAATTTGCTCGATGGCTGAAAAAAGCGCATAAAGCGGCAACAATTTATCAGCGCAATTGGCTGGAGCGAATACCCGGGAAACGCGAAAAAGCCGGTTGGTCGCCGCAATCTGCTCCCAGCAAAACAGACGATCGTTACTCTGGCCGCTCATCAGCTGATTCACTCAATGGTTTGTTCACGGTTTCGACTGCACTGCCCTGCTGATATCCGCAGGGTGATGAACCGGCAGGCTGGCCGCAACATCTTCACCGGTCAACTCATGGGAACCATATCCGTAAAAGACCGCGGCGGTTTGCGTGCCCGCGGCCTTGCCCGCCTGGATGTCCCGGATATCATCTCCGGCAAATAAAGTCTCCTCCGGGCTGACCTGCAGAATACCGCAGGCCAGTGTGACCGGAGCCGGGTGCGGCTTGCTCTCGTTGAGTGTATCGCCGCAAACGACGCAGGAAATTGCATCCTGCAGCTCCGCGGCCTCCACAATGGGAAAGGTAAGAGACTCGATCTTGTTCGTAACGATGCCCCAGGGAATGTTTTCCTGCCCCAGGAAATCGAGTAACTCGGGGACACCCTGGTACAGCGTTGAGTGCCGATAGCTGTTTTCGGCATAGTGCTCCAGGAACCTCAGGCGCCAGGATTCCAGCTGATTTTCCGTAGTTTCCGGCATGCCGGCTTTGAGCAAACCGACCGCGCCTTTTGACGCAAACGGACTCATTTCGGAGACCGGCAAAGGCGGCAGACCCTCGGTTTCCCGAACCCAGTTAAGGGAGCCAACCAGGTCCGGAGCGGAATCCAGCAGGGTGCCGTCCAAATCGAAAAGTACTGCTTTGATCCGGTTCATTCAGCCGGTTTTGATGCATGCACGAGGTAGTTGACCTTCACGTTGCCGCCCAGCATCACGCTGCGGGTGACGGGGTTGTAATGCAGCCCGACAATATCCCTCACTACCATGCCGGCCTCGCGCAACCATGCGCTGAGTTCCGATGGCCGAATGAACCGGTCATAGCGATGCGTGCCCCGTGGCAGCAGCCTGGCAATGTGCTCGGCGCCCACGATTCCAAGCGCGAATGCAAGGGGGGTGCGATTCAACGTGGAAAAAAAGCCATGCCCGCCCGGTTTCAGCAAATCATGGATCGAGCGAATGATCGAGGCGGGATCGGGCACGTGTTCCAGCATCTCCATGCAGGTAACCACATCGAATGCTTCCGGTGAAGCCTTAGCCTGATCTTCAACCGTAATCTCCTGGTAATTGACGTCCAGCCCCGATTCGTGCAAATGCAGTTTTGCCGTCGCCAGCACCCGCGGCGCCACATCTATGGCGGTAACCAGGGCGCCTTTCCGCGCCAGCGATTCGGCCAGGATACCGCCGCCGCAACCCACGTCGAGCACCAGTGCATCGGCAAGCCCGGCGCGCTCAGCAACAAACTTCAGGCGTGCCGGATTCAATTCATGAAGCGGGCGAAACGGTCCTTCCGGATCCCACCAGCCCGACGCAATAGCGTCAAACTTATCGCGTTCCGTGTTATCGATATTCTGGATTGTTTCAGCAGTCACAGGTCTGATTTCCTTGCTGTGGCCATCATTCCGGCCTCGAGTCCGGCGAGCCGTGTTTGCCACTTGCCGGCTGAACAGATCACGTCGTCAAGATCAATAGTGGTTAGTTCACCGCCATAGAGCAGCCTTTTTCCGGCAACCCACACGTCCGTGAACTGCCTTCGTGATGCTGCGTAAATGACTTGCGAAACTACATTATAAAGAGGTTGTGTTTCAGGTGCGCTGAGATCAAGCGCACAAAAATCAGCTTGCTTGCCGATTTCGATGCTGCCGGTAACCTGTTCCAGGCCCAGGGCATGTGCTCCGTTAATCGTCATCATCTCCAGGGCCTGGAATGCGTCGACTGATTTTGCGTCTCCGGAAATTCCTTTCGCCAGCAGAGCAGCCGTTTGCGCTTCGGCCAGCAGGTCAAGATCGTTATTAGCCGCCGCGCCGTCGGTTCCCAGCGCCACATTAACGCCCGCGCCCAGTAACGCAGTCAAAGGGCAGATACCGCTCGCGAGCTTGAGATTCGACTGCGGACAATGAATAACGTTCACCCCCAGCGCCGCCAGGCGGTCAATATCATCGGACGATAGCTGCGCCATGTGGACCGCCTGCAGGTTTTCGTCAAGCAGTCCGCTGGACTCCAGCCTGTTGAGCGGATGCAGATCGTGCTGCTGATACGACTGCTTGACCTCCCACTCGGTTTCAAGCAGATGTATGTGAACCGGAAAACCCCGCTCCTTCGAAAGCTGTGCAACCCGCACCAGGGTTTCATCAGACACCGTATAAGGGGCATGCGGCGACAGCGTAAAACTGATCAAGGGCTCGGATTGCCATTTGTCAGCCAGCTGCAGGCCTTTATCTATGTAATCGTCGACATCGCTGGCCCAGGCCGACTCAATTTCAATAATGGTGATTCCGATGCTTGCACGAATGCCGGTTTCCACGCACACCTCGATCGTGGCGTCGGGAAAAAAATACATATCGTTGAAACAGGTCGTACCGGCCCGGATCATCTCTGCAACCGCAAGCCGTGTGCCGTCAGCAACGAATTCAGGACCGACAAACTCCCGCTCGGCCGGCCAAATATGCTGTTTCAGCCAGACATGCAGTTCCGTGTCGTCGGCGAAGCCCCTAAGCAGGGTCATCGGCGAATGGGTGTGTGCGTTGATCAGGCCGGGCAGCAATACGTGCTCCGGCAAATCGGTCATTTCAGCATCCGGCCATTTTTGCAGCGCATCGGCCAACGGCAGGATGTCGACGACCCGGTCATCGGCAACCGCCACGCAATAGTCCCGATAGACCGCGCCCCGCGGCCTGACCGGAACGGTATAGAGAGCGTGGATCAGCTTAATCGCAACTGGCGAACTCATGTTGCTCTTATTATTCCTTGACCCGTGAGACGTACTCTCCGGTGCGGGTGTCGACCCGGATGACTTCCTCATTATTAACGAACAGCGGGACCCTTACGACGGCACCAGTCTCCAGAGTCGCGGGTTTGCCGCCGCCACCGGAAGTATCGCCTCTCAAGCCGGGGTCCGTTTCCACGATTTTAAGCTCAGTGAAGTTGGGAGGGGTGACCGTCAGCGGTTCGCCGTTGTACAACACCATCTGGCACATGTCTTCCTCTTTCAGCCATTTTGCGGCGTCACCCATGCCTTCCTGAGAACATGCATGCTGTTCAAAGGTACCGGGATCCATGAAATGCCAGAATTCGCCGTCGTTGTAGAGGTACTGCATCTCCATCTCGAACACATCAGCGGCTTCGACGGACTCACCGGAGCGAAAGGTTCGCTCGATCACGCGGCCGGTTTTGAGATTCCTGACCCGAACGCGATTGAAAGCCTGCCCTTTTCCGGGTTTTACAAATTCGTTTTCAACAATATTATAGGGATCACCGTCCAGGATTATCTTCAGACCGCTCTTGAATTCGTTGGTGCTGTACGTCGCCATTACGGCCTCCAGTTCAAAACGGGAATGATAGCGCGAACCGGAGTGTGACACCATGCGCCGACCAACAGACTGTCAATTCATGCCGGATTCAGCCATAATCAAAGCACATTGGATATTGATGCTATCTGGGAATCAAGATTTAGAAACGTTTGTAATTTATTGATTCAAGATAGATAAACGTGTTAAAAGTAGTAAATAATGTAAGGGGCATGGAGGCCATTTACGAATGCACAGCGTCAATCTACTAGTTATAGACCAATCACCTGAGTCCGCTGAGCAAATCAATTCACTGCTTCGCAATTCCGGAATTAAAATTCATGTAATCCACACACAGACCAGTTCTGACGTGAAGCGTGCGCTGGACCATGACTCCCCTGCACTGATCCTTTATGCGGAGCCTGACGAATCTGACGCTCCGCTCGAAGAAATTGGCGAGTTGGCAGCCGCCTTCAATATCCCACTGGCGCTATTCACATCCATGGATGACTCGGCGCGGCTGTCCAGGTTGCTGGCGACCACAGCGTGCTACGTGATCAATTCAAATGATGAAAATCTTTTCACCGAGGCGGTAAGTCAGCTGATCAAGACCAGCGAAAACGAGCACGATCACGAGAAACAACAACAGTTCGTGGAGGAACTCGAGCATCGTTATAACCTGCTGCTGGACAGCTCGCGGGACGCTATTGCCTACGTGCACGAAGGGCTGCACGTATACAGCAACCGGGCCTACCTCGACGCGCTTGGGGTTGCCGATCATTCGGAGATAGCGGGTCTGTCGCTGCTGGAAATTCTCGATGCGGGTGAAACCAATCTCAAACAACTGCTCAAAGGGCTTTCCAAGGGGCAGTTTCCCGACAAGGCGCTGCCGGTAAAGGTTAAACGGCCGGATGCCACGACATTCGAAGCCAACCTGATGTTTTCGCCTGCACGCTTTGACGGGGAAGAGTGCATACAGATGATGGTACAGCGCCAGGATGCCGCGAACGAACTGGCCGCGGAACTGGAACGGGTCAGAATGACCGATCCGCTGACCCGGCTGCTCAACCGCAACGCCTTTTCGGAAGCGCTGGATTCCTGCATCCAGGCCGGATCGGACAACGACGCATTGGCCGTGCTCTATATCGAGACCGACGATATTGAGACCCTGCAGGAGGAGTTGTCGGTAGAGGCGATGGATGCGTTCATTTCCGACCTGGCAAATATCATCAAAAACAACCTGGAGGACGGCGACGTCGCCGCCCGTATCAGCGACCACGGTTTTGCCGTTTTGGTCGGTCGGCCAACGAATTCGCAATTGGAAAAAGTAGGAAACGACCTGCTTACCGCCTACCGCAGCCACATTATCGAAATCAGCGACCGGGCGTTGTCGGCCTCCTGCAGCATCGGCATGGCCAGCGTTGGAAGGCTGACGGTCAACTCACCTGAAATCATCGCCAATGCCCGCAAGGCGCAGGCGGAGGCATCCGAACAGGGTGACCAGATGGTCGTTTATCGGCCGCAGTTGACCGCGGTGGCGACCATCGCCGGCGAGCACGATTGGGTGGAAAGAATCCGGATGGCCCTGAGCAACCTTGATTATTACAGTGTTCAGCAGTCCATCGTCGATCTGGATGGAGACGGCGAACAGATGATGGAGAACACCACGTTCATGCGTGGTGAATCCGGGGACTTTCCAGCCAAAGAATTTCAAAGAATCGCTGAGCGCAATGACCTGGCAGGCGCTATCGACCGCCAAGTCATCCCAGGACTGCTCAAAACGTTCGTCGACAGCGAAGAGCGGCAGATCATCAGCCTGAGCAACAATTCGATACTGGATTACGGATTTCCGGGCTGGTTCGCCGAGCAACTGAAAGCCTCCTGCGTCGACGGCAACCGCATCATTCTCCAGATCGCCGCCAATGCGGCGCATACGAACCTGCGCCCGGCCCAGCGGCTGATGAAGGAGCTTAAACCGTTGGGTTGTCAGCTCGCCGTCAGCAGGTTCGACACCGAAAGACGGTCTTTCCAGCTGCTGGAGCATCTCGATATTTCATTCGTCAAGATCATGACGTCCCTGACCGAGGACCTCACCGCCAATACAAAGAACCAGGAAGCCGTGAGAAAGGTTGTCGAAGCCGCCGAGGCGCATGACGTATCAGTGATCGCCGATGAAGTAACGGACACTTCCAGCCTTGCCGTGCTTTGGCAATGCGGTGTCAAATTGATCGCCGGCACGTTTTTGAAAGAATCGTCGCAGGTGCTGGCACAATAATTTGGCGATAAACTCTGTCCCATGAGTCGGACAGGCAGGTTTGCCCCCTCCCCCACAGGAGATTTACATTTTGGGTCGCTGATTGCGGCCGTCGCCAGTTTTTTGCAGGCGAAATCCAAGGGTGGAACCTGGTTGGTCCGGATCGAAGACGTTGATCGCCCAAGGGAAGTGCCCGGCAGTGCTCAACGCATATTGGCAGATCTTCAGCGCTTTGGCATGGTCTCTGACCGGCCCGTTCTATATCAAAGCCAGAGAACTGCAGCCTATGAACAGGCCATCACGCGTCTCCTTGACGGTGGTGACGCCTACTGGTGCGGCTGCAGTCGCTCTGAAATGCCCGCCTCTGGCGTCTACCCCGGGACTTGTAGCCGAGGCCTGCCTGCAGGAAAATCTCCACGCTCGATTCGACTCAGGGTTCCGGCCCAGCCGATCGTTTTCCAGGACGAGGTACAGGGGCTGATCAGGGAAAACCTTGAGGAAACCGTTGGCGACTTCGTCATACGGCGGGCGGACGGCCTCGCTGCCTACCAGCTGGCCGTTGTCGTCGATGATGCGTTTCAGCAAGTAACTGAAATCGTGCGTGGGGCAGACCTGCTTGATTCAACCGCCCGCCAAATCCATTTGCAGGGCTGCCTCGGACTGGACACACCGCTCTATGCGCATCACCCGGTAGCGACCGGGAATGATCAGAAAAAGCTGAGTAAGCGACACGCGGCAGACCCGGTCGCAACCCACCCGCCGGAACAGGCGCTGGAGCAAGCTCTCCGGTTTCTCGGCCAACCGGCCCCCGAGGGAATGTGTCTGCAGAACCTCTGGCGGTGGGCCCTGGATCATTGGCAACTCTCGAGGATTCCCCGAATCACAATCACGCTATAATGGCCATTCATCCGTGTGAGCAACGCCAATGAATTCCAATTACCTAGACTTCGAGCAGCCCATCGCCGAATTGCAGGCCAAGATCGACGAATTGAGGAATGTGGGCTCAGACAATGCCATCAATCTGGACGAGGAAATCCAGCGCCTCCAGTCCAAGATGCGCCAGAAGATAAAAGGCATTTTCAAGGACCTCACACCCTGGCAGATTTCGCAGTTGAGCCGGCACCCTCTGAGGCCTTACACACTCGATTACATAGAAAAAATCTTCGATGAATTTCACGAACTTCATGGGGATCGTGCCTTTGCCGATGATCACGCGATCGTTGGCGGGCTGGCCCGCTTCCGGGACCGCGCAGTCATGTTCATAGGGCAGCAAAAGGGGCGTGATACCAAGGCCAAGGTGTTTCGCAATTTCGGCATGCCACGGCCCGAAGGCTACCGCAAGGCGTTGCGTCTGATGAACATGGCCGCTCGTTTTCACCTTCCGCTGGTTACTTTCATCGATACACCGGGCGCCTACCCTGGCGTGGGAGCCGAGGAACGAGGCCAATCAGAGGCCATTGCAAAAAACCTGCAGGTTATGTCGAGGCTACCGGTACCGATCGTCTGCACAATTATCGGTGAAGGGGGATCCGGCGGAGCTCTCGCCATCGGCGTGGGAGACCGCGTGAATATCCTCGAATACAGCACGTATTCGGTAATTTCACCGGAAGGCTGCGCCTCCATTCTGTGGAAAGACGCCGCCAACGCGGAAGATGCGGCAACTGCCCTGGGCATCACTTCAGGCCGCCTGAAAAGCCTTGGACTGGTTGACGAGATCATCGCCGAGCCGTTGGGAGGCGCTCACAAGGAACCGGATGAGGTGGCCAAAGGTATCGCAGACTGCATTGAAAAACAGCTGAACGAACTGGAGAAGAAAACGACTGAACAGCTCGTGGAGGAACGTTACCGCCGCCTGCTGGCCTTTGGAGAGTTCCAGGAATAATTCAGACTGAGATATCGTGAGAACCGAAGATTCCACCTTCAACAGCCGGCATTTGCTGGACAGACTGGCGCGGCTGCCATCCCCCAGAAAGTACTGGATTGGTTTCAGCGGCGGCGCCGACTCCACGGCCCTGCTCCAGGCCATGTGCGAATGCCGGAAAGACCTGGCGGTTCCGATACACGCCGCTCACTTCCACCATGGCCTCCAGGCCGACGCGGATAGCTGGCTTGACCACTGCCGCAGTTTTTGCACGGCGCGAGAAATTCCGTTCCACTCCGAACGGTTGGAAATCGACACTTCGGCGCGCGGCAGCCCCGAAGAGGAGGCTCGAAATTCCCGCTATCGCGCGGTAGCCGGCATACTGGGTGAAAGGGAAATGTACCTGACCGCACATCATTCGGGGGATCAGGCTGAAACGCTTTTTCTTAACCTGATGCGCGGCAGCGGTGTCGAGGGCCTGGCCGGCATTCCCGTGTTGCGCAACCTCGAGGCGGGTTGGGTCGCTCGCCCCCTGCTGGACTGCACCCGCCCGGAGTTGGAACGATTTCTTGAATCACGGGACATCCCCTGGCTGACAGACCCTTCCAACGCCGACACGTCTTTCGACCGCAACTACCTGCGAAGGGATCTCTTTCCGCAGCTGGAAACACGTTGGCCCGGCCTCACCAACCGGCTTGCACGCACCGCGAGAAATGCGCGTATCACGGCGGGCGCGATGGCCATGTTCATCGAGAGCCAGTCCGGCGACCTGATTCGTGACCGGTTGAAAATGCCGTTGCAAAAGCTGCTGGAACTCGATCCCGAGATGCAGACTCTGATCCTGCGCCAGTGGCTGCGCAGACACGAAGTACCCGTGTTGCCGGAAGCCCGGTTACGGGAGTTCCTTGACCAACTCTCAGGCACGCGCGTTGAGAGTCAGGCGGAAGTTCAGTGGGAAGACTGGATGATCAAAAGGTACAAGCACGAATTATGGCTGCACCGGCGCAGTCCTTTCATCGCCTGCCCCAAAATGAAATGGAAGAGCGGCATGAAACTGGAGCTGGGCCCGGATACCGGCTGGTTACGGTTATCCGGCAAAAACACCAACATCCCCGACGCCTGGAAAGTCAGGGCACGGAAACCCGGAGACCGGATTCGAACCGTTCCGGACGGTCCCAGCCGCAAGCTCAAACAGTTATTTCAGTCCGCCCTGATACCGCCCTGGCTACGACCGGGCATCCCGGTGCTTGAATGGGATGGGGAACCCGTGGCGCTGGGCGACTGGGTGATCGGACATCGCCTGCAAAGCTGGTTATTCGAAAATAACCTGACCTATCAATGGCGCCCTTCCGATCCAGTCCTCAACCGGGTTCGAACCGATAGTCAACGTTGAGAAGCATATGATGAAAGAGAAAACCGCCAAGTTACCTGATTTTGAAAAAGCGCTCGAAGAACTCGAGTCCCTGGTAGAAAAACTGGAATCGGGGGATCTCAGCCTCGACGATTCGCTCAAACAGTTCAAGCGCGGCGTCGAGCTGACGCGGCACTGCCAGGGTGTGCTGGATGAGGCGCAACAAACGGTGCAGCGCCTGATCGACATCGATGATGAATCATCCGCAGCCCCGCTTGATACCAGTGACTGACCCAGCCGCGGAAATTGCGCTGTGGCAACAGCGTATTGAATCTGTCCTGGAGCGCTGGCTGCCGCCCGAGACACAGGACCCGGTCCGGCTGCACCGCGCCATGCGCTATGCTTCGCTTGGGGGCGGCAAACGCTTTCGACCGGTGCTGGTTTATACAGCCGGTAAAGCGCTGGGGCTTGATCAGAGGCTGCGGGACGCAGTCGCGGCAGCGATCGAATTTGTTCATGCTTACTCTCTGATTCATGATGATCTTCCCGCCATGGACGACGACGATCTCCGGCGCGGAAGGCCCACTTGCCACAGAGCTTTTGATGAGGCCACTGCCATTTTGGCGGGCGACGCCCTGCAGGCACTGGCTTTTGAAATACTGGCAAGAGAGTTGCCGCCGGGTTCCCCGCGAAGCATGGCCGCGATCCGCGCACTGGCACAAGCCTGCGGGTCCGTTGGAATGGCCGGAGGCCAGGCACTGGACCTCGATGCGGTCGGGCGCGCGATCAGCGAGCAGGCGCTGACCAGGATGCACCGCCTCAAAACCGGTGCGCTGATCACCGCATCGGTCACGATTCCGGGCATCCTGGCGGGTGCGAACGCCGACACGCTGGAACGTTTGGCCTCCTATGGGGAACACATTGGCCTGGCTTTTCAGGTGCACGATGATATTCTGGATGTGACCGGAAACAGCGAGTTGACAGGCAAAAGCACACTGGCCGACGTCGCGTTGAACAAACCAACCTTCCCCTCCATACTCGGCATGGCAAATTCCCGCAAAAAGGCGCACGAATTGCGTAGCGAGGCCATCTTTCAGATCGAACATATCGATGGCGACACTCAGGGCCTGGAATGGCTCGCCGATTATGTAATCAGCCGAGATCGATAGCTTCGCGGCCGCAGCAGGGATAAAATACACGGCATGAACGAACAGCATTACCCATTACTGAGTTCCATCGAGTCTCCAGCCGACCTGCGGGAGCTCGATGAAGAGCTTTTGCCGCAGGTTGCAGACGAACTGCGTCGCTACCTGATTGAATCGGTCGCGGCCAGCGGCGGACACTTCGGGGCTGGCCTGGGTTGCGTCGAACTCACCGTCGCGCTGCATTTCCTGTACGAAACACCTGATGATCGAATTGTGTGGGATGTGGGGCACCAGGCCTACCCCCACAAGATCCTGTGTGAGCGGGCGGGAAGCATTACGACGATCAAGCAAAAGCTCGGTCTTGCGCCTTTTCCCAAGCGTTCGGAAAGCGAATACGACACATTCGGCACCGGACACTCTTCGACTTCGATCAGCGCTGCCCTGGGCATGGCCGCCGCCTCGGATTTGCAGGACGTCGACCGCAAATGCGTTGCCATCATCGGCGACGGCGCCATGACAGCCGGCATGGCCTACGAGGCCCTGAATCACGGCGGTGACCTTGATCATGACCTGCTGGTTGTGCTGAATGAAAACCAGATGTCGATCTCGCCCAACGTCGGGGCCATGACCAAGATGCTGGGCCGGCTGATGAGCGGCCCGACCGTTACCGGCATCCGGGAACGCGGCAAGAGCCTGATGCACCGCAATTCGCGCACCTGGCGTTTCATGAGCCGCTGGGAAGAACACATCAAGGGCATGGTGATGCCAAGCACCCTGTTCGAAGAACTCGGATTCAACTACCTCGGCCCAATCGACGGGCACGACATACCGACACTGGTCAGAACCATTCGCACGGCTCGTGATGTACACGGCCCCAACCTGCTGCATATCATCACAGAGAAAGGAAAGGGCTATGAGCCGGCCGAGAAGGATCCGGTTAAATACCATGCGGTGGGGCCGTTCAACCCTGAAACCGGAGTCGTCCCGAAAGCCGTCAAGGAGAAAACAGGTCCCACCTATACCGAGATATTCGGAGAATGGGTGTGCGACATGGCGGAGCAGGACAAACGCCTGCTCGCCATCACGCCGGCTATGCGTGAAGGCTCCGGCCTGGTGGAATTTCACCGCCGGTTTCCGGAGCGCTACTTTGACGTGGGCATAGCGGAGCAGCACAGCGTGACTCTGGCTGCCGGCATGGCGTGCGAAAACGCGCACCCGGTAGTGGCGATCTACTCAACCTTCCTGCAACGCGCATACGACCAGATGATCCACGATGTGGCCTTGCAGGATCTGCCGGTGCTGTTCGCTATCGACCGCGCCGGACTGGTGGGGCCGGACGGCCCAACCCATGCTGGAAGTTTTGATCTCAGTTTCATGCGATGCATTCCGGGAATGGTGATCATGGCTCCGGCGGACGAAAATGAGTGCCGTCAGATGCTTTACACCGGTTTTTGCTACGACGGGCCTGCCGCGGTGCGATATCCTCGCGGCCGCGGTCCTGGCGTCGAAGTTCAGAAGAAAATGACTGAATTGCCCCTTGGAAAAAGCGTGACCGTCGCGCACGGCAATGAAATAGCCATTCTCGCTTTTGGCAGCATGGTTGAGACCTGCAGCAAAGTCGCCGGGCAACTGAACGCCACGCTCATCAATATGCGTTTTGTGAAGCCGCTGGACCGGGAAGCCATCATTGCCGCCGCTGCAAAGCATCCTCATTTGGTAACGGTCGAGGAAAACGCGATTGCCGGAGGAGCCGGAAGCGGCGTGAATGAGCTGCTGGCCTCCGAGGGCCTGAAGGCCGAAATTCTGAACATCGGCCTCGAGGACAATTACATCCAGCACGGCACGCGGGAGGAATGCCTGCACCAGGCAGGTCTAGACAGCGAGGGAATCCTGGCCAGGATCGTCAGGCGATTTGGCGCCTCGAAGCACCGCCCGGTGCCGGACAGCGGCATGCGTCAAACCGGAGCCTGATACCTTATTTCCCGGAATGTCAGGTTGATTCTCAAGCCGATCTTTCGCCGGGTTTTTGGCAATGCGTGCTGGAACCGCTGCTGACAGTCGCCTTTCATCAGCAGCAAACTGCCGTGTTCAAGTAGCAGACCGGACGATTTCCGGCCTTTTTGGCGCAACAGGAACCGGCGCTCTTCGCCGAGACTGAGAGAAGCGATGAATGGCTTTGGACCCAGCTCTTTTTCATCGTCGCTATGCCAACCCATGCTGTCGCTGCCGTCGCGATAGGCGTTCGCCAGTACGGAATTGAAGCGATGGCGGGTAAACGACTCAATCTGGCGCTTGAGTTTCAGCAGTGCCGGATGCCAGGAACGCGGTTCGAGAACCAGGCCACTGTAGGCATATCGCGCCCCGGGGTCCCCGTACCAACTGATCAGGCGGGGCTGCCTGACCGTTCGCCCAAAGATCGTGATATCTTCCTGCTCCCATTCCAGTTCGCTCCAGAACCGGTCAAGCAAGTGACCAGACTCCTTTTGCCCAAGGAACGCAGGATGATACTCCAGACAATCGTCGACCAGGAACGGGCTTTCTTGCAGTGGCGGCATGATCAGTTTCCCGCGAGGGCCCTGATTTGGCGATCATGCACATTGCTGAGCATCAACAATGCCAGCCCGGCGCCCAGCAAGGCCAGAAACATGTCGGATTGGGTGTCCCAGATATAGCCCTGCGTGCCCAGAAACGAGTCAGCGGCTTCCTCGCTCAACAGCGCAACCCACCACTCGATCAGCTCGTAAAATGCGCTAATGGCCAGGCAGATACTGATCACGATCAGAGCCAGCCAGCTTTTTCCGGCGACCACGAGATTTCGAATGAGGATCTCGCGGATTACGATAGCGGGAATAAAGCCCTGGGCGAGATGCCCCAGCTTGTCGTAGTTGTTGCGCTCCCCGCCAACCCAGTCTCTCACCCAGTCACCGGCCGGGACTTCGGCATAGGTGTAATGCCCGCCGACCATCAGGACCAGCGCGTGCAGCAGGATCAGGGCGTAAGCCAGTGAGGTCAGCGGAAATCGTTGCCGGGTGGCGGCCAGCACAATCAACGCAATGAGTGCAGGGGCGACCTCCAGCCACCACGTTGGATAGTCATGCGGCTTCCACCCTGACCAGCACAGGACCAGAAAGAAGACTGCCAGCCACAGGTACTTCAATTATTCGGCTTCGTAAACCCGGACAGCAAGCACATCACAGGCGGAGCCATGGAGCACCGAGTTGGCCGTTGCGCCAAGCAATAACTGAACGCCTTTCTGGCCATGGGTGCCCAGGACGATAAGGTCCATGTCATTCTCCTCGGCAAACCGGCGGATTTCACGTGCGGGCGTCCCGTTGAGAAAATGACGCGCTGATTCGGGAACTCCGGCTTTCTCGCCAATATCATCGAGCTTCTGCCTTAACTCGGAACGCAGATTTTCCTCGACTTCATCCATGCCGACAAAGACCGGGCCGTAAGGGACCACTCCCATGTAAACCGAATCCATGGGCTCCTGTACGTACATCAGGTGAATCTCGCTATCCGGTGCAGCCACAGCCAGCGCGCGTTTCATGATGGCAGCGGATTCGCTACTCAGATCAATCGCAACAGCAATTTTCTTGTACCCGGACATTTTCATCTCCATTAAAGCAGGGTTCCCCAATCTCTATTTTAAGTCAGGCGGCAACAAAATGAATGACGGGCGTCAATGGTTTCGTCAATGGCGTAAATTATCATTTGGGGTATGGTCCAAACGCCTGCCATGCGAGCCATGCGAATCCACCGCCTGGGCTCCGTCAGTCCCGGCTCCCGTCCGCTTGAAGCTGACCGCGTGCCGATTCCGGTACCGGGAGACTCCGATCTGCTGATCCGTGTCCGGGCCTGCGGTGTTTGCCACACCGAACTTGACGAAATCGAGGGGCGCACGCCGCCACCGAAGTTACCCATGATCCCGGGGCACCAAGTGATCGGCACGGTAGAGGACCAGGGAGCCGCGTGCCGTTTGGGGCTTCTGGGGCAGCGCGTCGGGGTCGCCTGGATACACTCCGCCTGCGGCAAGTGTTCCTGGTGCTTGAGCGGCAGAGAAAATTTGTGCCCCGATTTCATCGCATGCGGACGGGACGCGCCCGGCGGTTACGCCGAGTTCATGGTGGTACCCGAGGCATTCGCCTATCCGATTCCTGATCAACTGGGTGACCTGGAAGCGACACCGCTCCTATGCGCCGGCGCCGTCGGCTATCGGGCGCTCAGTCTCTGCCGGCTTGAAAATGGACAGAAACTGGGGCTGACCGGATTCGGAGCCTCCGGCCACCTGGTGCTGCAGATGGCCAGGCACCTGTACCCGGATTCACCGGTTTTCGTGTTCGCCCGCAGTGAAAAAGAACGGGATTTCGCCATGACATTGGGCGCAAGCTGGGCGGGAGACACCATTGACAAACCCGTTACAGGGCTCGATGCGATCATCGACACAACGCCTGCCTGGCTGCCGGTTCTCTCTGCGATGGAGGCTCTTTTACCCGGCGGACACCTCGTGATCAACGCCATTCAAAAAGAATCCGGCGATCAGAATTTGATGGCAACCCTCGATTACGACCGCCACCTGTGGCGGGAAAAATCACTCAGCACGGTGGCAAACGTGACGCGCCGGGATGTGAGCGAATGCCTGCGGCTGGCGAGCGAGATACCTTTGCAGCCGCGGGTGACAGCCTACGGGCTGGAAGAGGCCAACCAGGCGCTGCTGGAACTCAAGCAGGGTCACATTCGCGGCGCCAAAGCACTGAGCGTTACAGCGGGTAATCCGTAATCCTGCGAACCCGGCGGCGAAATAACCGCGTCGACATCACCCAGTAAGCGACTCCGCTGAGAACGATAAGCAGCCCGAGCGCAGCCGCGACCTGCAATAGCGGGTGATTAAAATCGTCGCGTTCGCTGAAATCCATAATGTGCAGCATCCAGAGGAAATCAAAAATACGCCAGCGGTCGGTGCGTCGCGCCAGCAACTCACCCGTCCAGGGATGCAGATACAGACTCACGGCTTCGGGTTCCAAAAACGTTACTTTCCAGACGGGAAGCGCGCGGCCGCGAAACTCTGATCCGGCCGCAAGCTGTTCCACCCACTCGGCTGATCGTGGTTCTGCAGGTTCTCTGAGCCATTGAACCGCCCTAGCCTGCGCCTCCTCTTCAGAGAGGCGGGGAACGAATCCGCTACCGTCGGCATTGACCAGGCGAGTAAAGACATGGCCAGCGTGTTTTCCTTCGACGCGCCAGTAACCCTGCCCCTCCACGCTGATCAGCTCCATGCGGGACAGAGTCCAGCCGTCACCGATATCCCGCCGGATCAAACCTGCGACCACGGTGGGTGTAACCATTGACTCCAGCTGTGCCGGGGCAGGACTCTCCGCCGGTTTCGTCAGGTGTTCGCCCCGAATTTCCGCAATGGGAATCAGGCTGAAATAAAGGCCGCTGGCCATCCACGCCAGAATTTGCAAAGCCATAAGCAAGCCAAGCCAGCGATGAATTTTTCTGATAAAAACTCTCATTTCCGCATGATACCGAAATTCTGGCAAGATACGCTGATGACCTTACCGTTGCTGATTCAGTTTCTGTTGTGCCCGGTCGTATTGGCCGCTCTCCTTCTCGTAACCGCACCCTATGGGCGCCATCACAAAACCGGGTGGGGGCCCAATTTACCGAACCGGGTGGCATGGATATTGATGGAACTGCCCGCTTTGCTGGTCATCACGGTGCTGGTGCTTTTGAGCCCGGCCGGCAATCAGCCCCAGGCATGGCTGCCGCTGTGTTTCTGGATCTTTCACTACGCATATCGCACGTTCGTGTTTCCGATCCTGATGCAACCGTCGGATCGGACCTTCCCGGCCCTGCTTGTTGTTTTTGCTGTTGCCTTCAATGCCCTGAACGGATACAACAACGCTGCTGCGCTGATCGACGCCGGCGAACAGGGTGTGCCGCTTCTTTCAGCTCACTTTCTGGCGGGCTCGGTGATTTTCATCGGAGGATTTGCGGTGCACTTTCAGGCGGACAGGACCATTCGCAACCTGCGGCAACCCGGCGACAGGGGATACCACGTCCCAAGCGGAGGGTTGTTTCGCTGGGTCAGTTCTCCCAACTACCTGGGAGAAATAATTCAATGGATCGGCTGGGCCGTCATGACCTGGTCACTGGCAGGCGCCGCTTTCGCCCTCTTCACTCTCTGCAACCTCGCACCGCGCGCCATTTCCAACCATCGTTGGTACCGCGAGCACTTTGCTGATTACCCCGCCGACAGGAGAATCCTGGTTCCAGGCGTATTCTGATACCGCGGGCAGCCAGGGTCCGAAATCCGCCGGCGGACGGGCGTGCCGGGTCGCCTGCTCGTAACCGTAGGCTGCTTCGATCAGGACAAGCTCTGAAAGCGCTGCGCCGTAAAACGACAGCCCAACGGGCAACCCGTGAACAAATCCCATGGGAACCGTGATGTGCGGGTAGCCCGCACGAGCCGGAAAAGAACTGCTGCCGCCCAGGAACTTGTCTCCCGTCACCAGGTCGATCGACCAGGCCGGCCCATTGCTGGGTGAAACCAGCAAATCGAGCCCGTGCTCCTTCAGCAGATCGTCGATCCCCGCCCGGCTGAAAGACTGAACCCACTCTACAGCCTTTTGATAATCAGCAGACTCGAGACCGTCTTTGGCCTGCGATTTTACGAATACTTCCTGTTGAAACCAGCGCAGTTCCGTATCCGCATACTGACGGTTGAATTCAATCAGTTTTTCCAGTGTCAATGCACTCGCGGCCCCCGGCAAATCGGCCAGGTATCCGTTCAGGTCGTGTTTGAATTCAAACAACAGCACGTCGTAGGCGGCTGCCTGAAACCCATCGGGATACTGCGGCAGTGAGAGGTCGTCAACGATTTCAGCCCCCGCCTCTGCCAGGTCAGCTACAGCCTGGCTGAATCGCTCATCCACTCCCTCATGAAATCCCGTGAGTGAACGCACCACTCCAATTCTCTTGCCCTGCAGGCCCTTGCTTTTCAGCGCCGTGGTGTAATCCCGCTCAAAAACCAGCTGGTTTTTCGGACTGGCTGAATCCAGCGGATCGAAAACTGTCATGGCATTGAGCAGGAAGGCTGCGTCCCGCACATTGGCGGCCATCGGACCCGCGGTGTCCTGGGTGTGTGAAATGGGAACAATACCGCGGCGGCTGACCAGTCCCACCGTTGGTTTGATTCCAACGATCCCGTTCGCCGCAGACGGGCAAATGATCGAGCCGTTGGTCTCGGTGCCCACCGCCAGCGGGACCATCCCTGCCGCTACCGCAACGGCCGACCCTGAACTGGAACCGCACGGTGAACGGTTGATGTCGTATGGGTTGCGGGCCTGCCCCCCTACTCCGCTCCAGCCGCTGGAGGAGCGCTCAGAACGGAAATTGGCCCACTCGCTGAGGTTTGCCTTACCCACCACCAACAGGCCCGAGTTACGCAGGTGCTCGACCAGGAATGCGTCGCGCCCGGTTTCATTACCGGCCAGCGCCAGTGAACCCGCTGTCGTGGGTAAACCGTTCGACTCGATGTTATCTTTGATCAGAATCGGAACACCGTGCAGAGCGCCACGAATTTCGCCGGACCGGCGCTCCCGGTCCAACTGAGCCGCATGGTTCATTAATCCCGGATGGACCGAGATCACGGCTTTAATCTGGTCGTTCCATTGCTCGATTCGTGTCAGAGTGGTTTGCGCCAACTGCTGAGACGGGCCCTCGTCGGCCAGGGCCGGCCCACCGCAAAGACCGATGACCAGCGCAAAACAGAGCAGAGAAAATAAATTTGAAACCGTTGAATTCATAAGCTGAACCTTTCCACTTCCTGCACCAGAACCCAGGGCGCGACCACGACCGCCCAAAATTCAGTATTATTCTGTTGCCACCGCGTTGCGTCGTGGTCCTGTGCCCGGTGCAATGCGCCCTCTTCAACCAACCGGCCTATTTCGCCCGCCTGGTCCTGAACCAGGTTCTCCGCCATTTTGACCAGATCCTTCTCGCTGCTGACGCAAATGACCACGCCTCTTGCGAAATGCCTGGCCAGCTCAGGCCAGCGGACTCTGCCGGTCTGGGCGTTCAACAAGTCATGAAGGTCAGCTCCGGGCCTGTTCATTTAAGCAGAGAGTCCGGCACGAAAGGATCCGGTAAATATTCATCCCGGGTCCAGGCTTTTGTTTCTTTGCCATCGCAGCAGGAAACGACCAGTGAATCGGTTGACATCAATTCGTGCATCACCTGCCGGCAGGCTCCGCACGGCGTGTGGGCCGTTTTTCCGGGCGTGTAAATCACCAGGGCCGTCAGCTTACCGGGCGTCACGCCGGCCGCTATGGCCGATGCCAACGCGGCGCGCTCGGCACATTGAGTCAATCCAAACGATGCGTTTTCCACATTGCAGCCGCGATAAATTTCCCCGCTCTCGCTGACCACCGCCACGCCAACCGGAAAGTGGCTGTAAGGCGAATAGGAATTTGCCGCCGCTTCTGAGGCAGGCCTCTTGAGCTGCGCTATCGTGGCATCAATCTTCCGCATTCGGCGGTTCTCCTCCAACTCTCGCATTGACGACCGGAATTTCGTTCACCTCATCGGGACCCACCACGACTGCCGCGATGAGCCGCTCGGCAGCCCGCTCCCAGTCGTTTTTGTTTTGCGCGTGGACGATGGCCAGGGGCGTGTCCTGATCAACCCGCTGCCCGACGCCTGAAATGTCGGAAATACCCACTGAGTGGTCAATCGAGTCTTCTGCTCGCCGCCGTCCGCCGCCGAGCAGAACCACTGCAGAGCCCACGGCTTTCATGTCCATTTCCTGAATGTATCCGCTGTGCCTGCAAAAAACGGGTTGGCTGTAGCCGGCCACCGGGAGGTAAAGCTCAGGCTTCTCCAGCAGCATGGACGGCCCGCCCTGCGCGGTCACCATCGCCGCAAACTGCTCAGCGGCGCGGCCCGATCGCAACGCCGAGAAGGCCATTGCTGTTGCCGTGTCTGAATCATCCGCCAGTTCGCCGAGTTGTAAAAGTTCAGCCGACAATGCGATGACCACGGCTTCGAGCCGAGGATGGCGTGGATCACCGCGCAGAAAGCGGACGGTTTCCAGCACCTCGAGCGCATTTCCCGCGGACCAGGCCAATGGCTGACTCATGTCGGTCACCAGGGCGTGACACGGCAGGCCCGATTGCCGCGCAACTGCCGATATTTCCCGCGCCAACCTCACAGCATCGTCCATTGCTGGTGTGAAAGCGCCGGAACCTGACTTGATGTCCAGGACCAGGGCGTCCAGTCCCTCGGCCAATTTCTTCGACAGGATGGAGGAAATGATCAATGGCGTTGAAGCGACCGTGGCAGTCACGTCCCGCACCGCATAGATTCTTCGGTCCGCGCGGGCCAGCTCGTCTGTTTGCCCTACGATCGCAATGCGATGTTGCCGCACGAGCTGTTGAAATTTTTGTATACCGGCCTGGGTGTTAAAGCCGGGAATGCTTTCCAGTTTATCCAGCGTGCCGCCCGTGTGTCCCAGCCCCCGTCCCGAAATCATCGGCACGTAAGCCCCGCACGAAGCGACAATCGGACCCAGCAACAAGCTGACCATGTCGCCCACGCCGCCGGTCGAGTGCTTGTCCAGAACCGGGCCGTCAAGACTGCTCCATTCAAGCACCGATCCGCTGTCCCGCATGGCCAGCGTCAGGGCCATCTGTTCGTCAAGGCCCATTCCCCTGAACCAGGTAGCCATCGCAAATGCGGCAATCTGCGCATCGGACACGTCATGACTGACCACACCGTGCACAAATGACTCGATTTCCTCTTTACTCAGAGGCAGTCCGTCACGCTTTTTGAGAATGAGTTCCTGGGCCAGCTGCATAAAATATCCTAACGGTTTGCTAATTTCCCCATTTTGATACAGTCTGATTTATCATGGGTTTCCATCGTTTCCGCCGCGGCCATGAAAGCCAAAAGATTACAGGAATAATGAACGGTCCGATCAAAAAAAACCACTTTATCTGGCTTACCCTGGCCCTGATTGGCTTGATGTTCACCAGCGCTTTTTCAAATGAGCTGTCTGCTAATCTGACGATTGAAATCGTCGAGTATATAAGCGTGGCGCTGCTTTTTCTGTCGCTGCTCAGCCTGAGGGGCAGTCCGCTGTGGAGCAGAGTCTTCGTGGTCATTATCGGCGTACTGCTGATCGTTGTCATTCTGCGCGACACGATGACGGTTCGATACTCTGAATTTGCCTACCTGGGGCTGTTGCTGGTTTTTTACATATCCGCGGCCTGGACTGTTGGGAGACAGGTTCTGTTGACCGGCGAGGTAGACCTGAACATCGTCGTGGGTTCTGTGGCCTTGTATTTACTGATCGGCTTGACCTGGTCGATCTTCTATATCATTTTGCTCCAGTTTTCCCCCGGCGCCCTGGCGGGAATCGGTTCAGGCCCCTGGGATGACAACATGACGCTGACCACTTACTTCAGTTTCGTCACGCTCACCACGCTGGGGTATGGCGATATCACCCCGGTATCGCCCATCGCCCGAACCCTGGTGATTCTTGAAGCGATCACCGGCATGTTCTATCTCGCCGTAATCGTTGCAAGCCTCGTTGGCGCCATCAAGGCGAAGAAATACGGCTAGGTCATTTATTGCTTCAGGATAGAGCCGCGTTCGGCCAACGATCGGCATTTGGCGGTGTCGAGTTTGACCGGGGAGCCATCCGGCTCGTAACAGGCGCAGCGCCCGGTATCGACTGAATAAGCGCAGATGAGCGAGTCTTCCCATAGTTCCTGTTCGGATTTGGGTGTTCCGTCAGCCCGATACTGTTCCGGGGCCGTCGCCCTTTGAGTGCCTTCCTGCATCGAGTGAAGCAACTCGGTAACGGGTTCGCGAAACGCGAAGAAAAGCCCCGCCACAAGAAGGGTGAACAACACAGCGCGGACGATGTTGAGTTTGACGGCCTGCCCCCAGCTTCCGGTCCGGATTCGGCCCGAGTCGATGGACATTAAAATTCGATCTGCCTGATCCGCTTCCAGCAGCGGTTGCGCCTTTCTACGGATGACGTCCGTAAGTTTTTCAGGCGGGATGACATGCCCGGGCATTGGGGTCTTAAACCCTTTCTGGCCTACCAGCACAACGATGGGATGAAACACGCTCGACGGTGCGTTCAGAAAGCCCGATAGCGCCTGGACCTGGAGCGCGTTGCGGTGAGCGGGATTATCGAACAGAACGGTCCCGCCCGCTTTTTTCTGTTTCCAGCGCTCCTGAAATTCACCGCCTGAAACCCAGCCGCGGGCGTATTGGCTTTCGATCACGAATACGCCGAGCCGCGAGACCACCAGGTGATCAATATGCACTGTGCCCCCGCCCGACGGCAACGTCACATTATTGAGGATGGTGTAGCGGTTCTTCTCAAGCTTTCCGGCGAGTATTCGCCGGACCCGTGTTTCGGCGATATCACCCCTGAACCGGGGCGATGCAAGAAAGGTAATCAATAAAACGAGCGGAATAATCCAGAAGGCATGGATCATCAGTCTTGGTCAGGCTAACCGGCCGCTGCTAACCGCATTTGGAATAGCCGCAAGAAAGGCAGGTGGCGCAGTTGTCCATGATAATCACGGCCTTGGTGTGGCACTTGAAACAGAGCGTGGCAGAAGCGGGATAGCTGGCGTCCGCGTCCGCCTCTGCATTTCTTTTTTCATCGGACGCTACCGCTTCGGCGCGCTTCTGATCCAGCATAAGCTGCTGCTGCTGCGACAACTCTTCCTTTTCCATCAACCCGATTTTTTGCAGATGATGCTCGATGACTGCGCCAATGTCGGCGATGATTGACGGCATGAATTTTCCGCCGGGCTTGAAATAACCGCCGCGCGGATCGAACACGGCCTGCAGCTCTTCGGCCAGGAAAGTCACGTCACCGCCCTTCCGGAAGACCGCCGACATCAGCCGGGTCAGCGCGACAATCCACTGGAAGTGATCCATGTTTTTCGAGTTGATAAAAATCTCGAAGGGCCGGCGCTGCTCGTGTTCGGTGCCGCCGTTCAGCACGATATCATTGATTGTCACGTACATGGCGTGGTCGTCGAGCGGCGTCTTGATTTTGTAAGTCGAGCCCTCGAGCGCCTCCATGCCTTCCGGCCGCGCAACCCGCTCGGTCATCCGGATGATGGTTGCTTTCTGCCGACCCTGGCCGTCGTTCGCTGCTTCCTCCCTGGGCGCCGGCTCTTCTTCTTTTACAACCTCGTAGCCTACGATCTTATTTGCAATCTTGATACTCATTATTCCAGTCCTTCACTCAATCTCTATTTTTTAGGGGCAGAAAAGAGGTGTACGTCCTTGTACGCAACACCTCCGTAAGGTCTGACGGTACCCAACACTTCCCTAGCCGTCACTGTATCCTTGTTTTATTGTTATCAACGTCCGTGTATTTTTTTGACACCTCCATGTCCCGGAAACAATTCCTGCTGCTTCCATTTCGAAGGCAATATGCCTTCTTCCTTGTCCTCTCCGACCACGATCCCATTCAAGCCATCCCTGTACCGGCTCGTTCTTCAGGTTAAAACTTTCCGTAATAACCTTCTTTCAGCGCATCGAAGAGATTCGCTGCGGTATGTAATTCACCGTCGTATTCGATCTCTTCATTGCCCGCTACTTCCACTACTTCACCGTCGTCCAGCACGAAGCGGTAAGTCGTGCTTTCCAGGTCCTTGTCCTTGACCAGTACGCCCTGGAACGCTTCCGGATTGAAACGGAAGGTCGTGCACCCTTTCAACAGCTTCGCGTGCGCGTAGGTGTAGATGTCCTTGAAGTCCTCGTAGGGAAAATCCGTCGGCACGTTGGCCGTCTTGGAAATAGAGGAGTCGATCCACTTCTGGGCTGCGGCCTGGATATCCACATGTTCCGCCGGCAGTACTTCTTCCGCTGTCACGAAGCACTCGGGCAAACGGGACGCATCGTCCTGCGCATAGGGCATCGCGTTTGGGTTGACCAGTTCGCGATAGGCCAGCAGCTCGTAGCTGTAAACCTCGACTTTTTCCTTGGACTTGCGGCCTTCCCGGATCACGTTTCGGCTGTAGTGGTGAGCAAAACTCGGCTCGATTCCGTTGGACACATTATTGGCCAGCGACAGGGAAATCGTCCCGGTGGGCGCAATCGACGTGTGGTGGGTGAACCGCCCACCCTGCTCCGCCAGCGACTCCACCAACTCCGGCGCCTGTTCAGCAATCCTCTGCATGTAGCGGCTGTATTTCGCCATCAGCACTTTGCCTGCAACCTTGTCGCCCACTTTGTAACCGTCCTGCTGCATCTCCGGCCGCCGCCGCAGCATGTCGCCCGTTACTTCGAACTGTTCCTCCATGATGGGCGCGGCTCCTTTCTCCCGAGCCAGTTCCAGGGACTCTTCCCAACCGGCCACGGCCATTTCGCGTGCGACCTGTTCGGTAAACCCAAGAGAATCCTCTTTGCCGTACTTCATTCCCAGCATGGTCAGGGTTGAACCCAGCCCCAGGAAGCCCATACCGTGACGGCGTTTGCGCGCAATTTCGTCGCGTTGTTTGCCAAGAGGCAGGCCGTTGATTTCCACCACGTTATCGAGCATACGGGTAAATACCCTGACCACTTCCCGATACTCTTCCCAGTTGAAGGCAGCATCTGCGGTAAACGGGTTCTCAACGAAACGGGTCAGATTAACCGAACCGAGAAGACAGGCCCCATAGGGCGGCAGGGGTTGCTCCCCGCACGGGTTGGTTGCCCGGATATTCTCGCAGAACCAGTTGTTGTTCATCTCGTTTATCCGGTCGATCATGATGAATCCGGGTTCCGCAAAATCGTAGGTGGAAGACATGATCATGTCCCACATCCTGCGGGCGGGGACGGTTTTGTAAATGCGGCAGGCAACGAGTCCGTCCTCGCGCTGGATATAACCTTTGGTTTGCGGCCATTCGCGCCAGATGACTTCTGACTCGTCGTCCAGGTCTATCGCATCAGTCTCATGCTGGTTGATCGGGAACGCCAGCGCCCAGCTGTCATTCTTTTCCACCGCCTGCATGAACTCATCCGTAACCAACAAGGAGCAATTGAATTGCCGCAACCGGCCGTCTTCGCGTTTTGCCCGAATGAAATCCATCGCATCCGGATGCCCGACTTCGAAGGTGGCCATCTGCGCTCCGCGGCGGCCGCCCGCCGACGACACGGTGAAGCACATCTTGTCGTAGATATCCATGAAGCTCAGCGGACCCGAAGTGTATGCTCCGGCGCCGGACACGTATGCGCCTTTCGGCCGCAACGTTGAGAACTCGTAACCGATCCCGCAACCCGCTTTGAGGGTCAATCCGGCCTCGTGCACTTTCTCCAGGATGCCGTCCATCGAATCAGTGATCGTGCCCGACACGGTGCAGTTAATCGTGGAGGTGGCCGGCTTGTGTTCGCGCGCCCCGGCGTTGCTGATAATTCGGCCGGCCGGAATGGCGCCTCGGCGCAAAGCCCAGAGAAACTTTTCGTACCAGTACTCCTGCTTCTTCGGGGTTTCTTCAACTTCGGACACAGCCCGGGCGACACGCTTGTACGTGTCATCCATGCTCTCATCGATAATGTCCCCTGTTTTAGACTTCAGTCTGTATTTTTTGTCCCATATATCCAGGGACGCGGCCTGGAAAGGAATGTCTTTGGAATCAGTGCCAATGGCCTCAACCTGCACGCTGCTCATTAAATCTTCCGTGTAATTAGTTGGTTTTATTAAATTATGGGCACAACTTATTGTGCGCTATTTTTTTTTATGACACAAGATGTTGTGCCAGCGGAGATAAAAGATACGCCCCTGAATCCGTCCTGTCAAATGACCAAACGGAGCGGCGATTTTAATTGGTAAAAACAATTTATATATTAAAAACAGCATGATATGAGGCATTCAGCGCGACGTGGGCTGACAACTCGCCAAGCGGTCCGGCTGAAACCCCTGCTGTAACGGCGATTCGTTTCGTCGCAAATCTGCCTCCGGAACAACCCGGCCTGCTGAAATAGACGCAATTGCAGCCGCGGGGAAGCCAAATGCTACAGGTGATTTTGTACCAGCCAGAGATACCGCCAAACACGGGCAACATCATTCGCCTTTGCGCCAATGCCGGCGCCCGTCTGCACCTGGTCGGACCCCTGGGTTTCGTTTTGGACGACGCCAAACTGAGGCGCGCAGGATTGGACTACGACGAACTAACTGAAGTGCGGGAGCACGTAAACTGGCAAGCCTTCAAAGAGGACAATCCCGAAATCCGCATCTGGGCATATTCGACCCGGGGTTCAAAGATGCACACCGAAGCCGCGTTCACCGATAATGACGGGCTGCTTTTCGGCCCGGAATCGCGCGGCCTGCCGAAAAACCTGCTGGATCGAATCGGCCAGGAACGTGTCTGCCGCATCCCGATGCAGGAAGGCAGCCGAAGCCTGAACCTCTCAAACACGGTCGCCATCGCCCTCTACGAAGCGCTGCGGCAGCAAGGATTTCACGGATTGGAATGATGAACTGCCGCTAGACAGCTTCCTGCTTCTGTTCCCGCGACAGCAGGTCCCTGACGCTCTCGTAGGGATCCCTGCCTTCGTGCAATACGCTGTAGACTTCCTCTGCAATCGGCATTTCAACCTTGTGCCGCCGGGCGAGCCTCCGCACTTCCAGCGCGGTTTTCACGCCCTCAACGACCTGGCCGATTTCCGCTACCGCCTCGTCCACCGCCTGGCCCGCGCCCAGCGCCAACCCCAACCGGCGGTTGCGTGACAAATCCCCGGTGCATGTAAGCACGAGATCACCCATTCCGGTCAGGCCGGTCAGCGTCTGGTCGCGGGCGCCGAGCACCCGGCCCAGGCGCATCATTTCCACCAGCCCGCGCGTGATGAGTGCGGCCCGGGCGTTATTGCCCAGACCCATTCCGTCACAAATTCCGGTCGCTACCGCCAATACGTTTTTTACCGAACCGCCGAGTTCGGCCCCGAGGATATCGTCACTGGTGTAAGCCCGGAAGTTGCCGCCATGAAGCGCTCTGGCGATCCGCTCACAATAGCCGGACTCGGTTCCCGCGACCGTGATGGCCGTGGGCAGGTTCGCAGCCACTTCACGCGCAAAAGACGGGCCGGTCACCACCGCGAGCGGGCGCTCCTCGCCAAACAGTCTCATCGCCGGTTCGTGCAGGAATTGGCCGGTGCCGGGTTCCAGCCCCTTACAGGCCCACGCTATTCCCTGTCCAGGTCTCAACCACGGTTTGATCTGCTCAAGAACACCGACGAAGGCGTGAGACGGTACGACCACCAGGATTTCATTCGCGCCGGAAACCGCCGCCTGCAAATCCGGCTCCGCCCGCAAACCGTCGTCCAGCGGAAAGTCGGGCAGAAATTTTTCATTACACCGGATCGCCCCGATCGAGGCGATATGCTCCCGATCCCAATCCCACAGCACCACGTCGTTGCCGGCGCGCATCAACTGCATGGATAGTGCCGTTCCCCACGACCCGGCGCCCAACACGGCAAACACGGGTTTTCCGTTTTCGCGCGCAACCGGCTGCGGTTCGGTGACCAAGGTGCTTACATTCAATCGTTGGTTGGCAAGGCCGATTCAGCGCCGTTGCCGTCACCTGCGGACTGCTGGTTCTGTTCCTGCATCATTTGCTGCATCCGTTGCGCGTACAGCTGATCGAAGTTCACCGGCTGCAGCACCAGCGGCGGAAATCCGCCTTCGGCAACGAGCGTGGAGATCAACTGACGCGAATACGGAAACAGTGTGTTGGGGCACAGCGTGTTCATGACCGCGTGGGCGGCCTGCTCCTGGAATCCGGTAATCGTGAAGATGCCTGCGTGCGCCACTTCAACCAGGTAAGCCGTCTTCTCGCCGATGGTCGCGGTCACCGTGACCGTCAGGACAACTTCGTGCGTGTTTTCTTCAAGCTCCGTGACGCGCTGGGCAAGGCTCATTTTCACGTCGGCCTGACCGGTGTCCTGAAAAATCTGGGGTGCATTAGGAACCTCGAAAGAGACGTCTTTCGTGTACAGCTTCTGCATTTGAAATTGCGCCGTCGATTCCTGTCCCGGCTGCGCTACCGGATCCTGATTCTGTTCTTCTGCCATGGTTCATTCACTCTTGGGTTTGGCCCGGCCTGAGCGGCGGGCATAAAAAAAGAAATTATCTCATTATTTGGTGGTGACCGGAAACTGCTCGCTGCGCCACTGGGCCATACCGCCCTTGAGAACAGCCACCTGCTCCGCTCCCATTTTCTTCAGGCTCCCGGCAGCGGCAACGGCTGACTGGCCAGATTTGCACACGACCAACAGTTTGCTGTCTTTGAGTTTTTCAATTTCGGCATCGGGTTTGGCGAGCCTCGAAGCCTGCAGATTTCGTGCGCTGACAATGTGACCTTTATTGAATTCGGCAACCGGGGATATATCGATAATCACTGCATTCGGATCGTTGATCCATGGAACCGCCTGCACCGGTGTCAATTCAATCAGCCCCTGGACCTTTCGCATGACTTCAGTCCAGACCAATAGACCCAGGACCGCGACGAAGCCGCCCACCAGAAGTATATTATTACCTGCAAATTCGAATACCTGCTCCATCCTTCAATCTCTTTTATGAAATAATATTGATAATCCCACAGCCGCTGGATGAACGGGCGAAGCTTTTCAGCTGTTCATTCACCTGTGGGCCTGTCACATTTGGAGTCGGCAGGGTTAAATTGCAAGTAGGTAACAAAAATGAATGACCGGAAACCGCACGGACCGCTTCTGCTGATGATCCTCGATGGCTGGGGCTTCCGCGAAGAGACTGAAAATAACGCCATTGCACTCGCGGAAACGCCTTGCTGGGACGATTTACGGCGTAATGATCCCCATACGCTGATTGAAACGTCGGGAGAGGCTGTCGGTTTGCCACACGGCCAGATGGGCAATTCGGAAGTCGGCCACATGAACATCGGGGCTGGACGCATTGTGTACCAGGATTTCAGTCGTATCACCAAGGCAATTCAGGACGGCAGTTTTGCTGACAATGCGCAACTGTGTGCAGCCATCGATGCGGCAACTGACAACGGAGGCACACTACACATCATGGGATTGCTGTCCCCCGGGGGCGTGCACAGCCATGACGATCACTTTATTGCCACTGTCGAACTGGCTGCAAAAAGAGGCGCACCCTCGATCGCGGTCCATGGCTTTCTGGACGGCCGGGATACACCACCGCGCAGCGCTGAACCTTCGATCCTGCGCATGCAGGAATTACTCGACGGCATACCGGGCGCCAATTTCAACTCCATCAGCGGGCGTTATTACGCAATGGACCGGGACAAGCGCTGGAATCGCGTTGAGCGCGCCTACCGCGCGATTGCGCTGGCCGAGTCAGATCTGAATCAGCCTTCCGCAATCGCCGCCCTGCACGCCGCTTACGGCAGGGATGAAAATGACGAGTTTGTGCAGCCTACGGTGATCGGTTCCGCGTCCGGCGTTAAAGACGGCGACAGCATTATTTTTGTCAATTTTCGGGCCGACCGCGCGCGCGAGATCACAATGGCCTTCGTCAATGAGCCGTTTGACGGATTCGAGCGGCGCAAAATCGAGCTCTCAGACTTCGTGTGCATGACCGAATACATGGCTGGGCTGCCGGTTTCAGTAGCCTTTCCGCCAACCACACTGCCGCGATTGCTGGGAGGGGAACTGGCTGATGCCGGTCTCAAGCAGCTCAGAATCGCGGAAACAGAGAAGTACGCGCACGTTACCTTTTTCTTCAACGGCGGCAACGAAACTCCGTACCCGCATGAGCACCGAACCTTGATCCCCTCCCCTGACGTAGCCACCTACGATTTACAACCCGAAATGAGCGTACCGGAACTCACGGAAAAACTGGTGCAGGCGATCAAATCCCGCGATTATGACGTGATCATCTGCAATGTCGCCAACCCGGACATGGTCGGGCACACGGGAAAACTCGACGCAGCCATCAAGGCCGTGATGGCGGTTGACCGGTGTCTGGCCAGTGTCCGTGAGGCGATTGACGAGGTCGGCGGAGAAATGCTGATCACGGCCGATCATGGCAACATTGAACTGATGGTGGACCCGGTCAGCGGTCAGAGCCACACCGCGCATACGACTCACATGGTTCCGCTCCTTTTTCACGGCCGGTCGGGGCAACTGCGAAGCGGCGGCTCGCTGCGTGATATCGCGCCCACCATGCTCTCTCTTCTGGGTCTTCCCAAACCGGCAGAAATGTCGGGGCAATCACTGCTGGAAGTTGAAGGTGGGTCGGCCTGAGCGTCTGCAACTCATCACCCGGCATGTAGCCGTCAGCGCGACGCTGGCGTTCGTGCTCGGGCTTCCTTGCACCGGCCTGACCGAGCAGCGCCCGAACCGGTCAGAGGCGGAATCCAGGCTCGACCAGGTCACGTTCGAGATTGGCAAGCTCAAGAATAAGCTTGAAGCGTCCAGAGCAGACCACCGCGAGGAGCTGTCCCGCATCCGGGAAGTCGACCTCACCATACAGCGCACCAACCAGACTTTCAGATCCCTGGAGATTCAGGCGGACGAACACCGCGCTGAACTGGCTGAGCTCAAACAACAACGGGATGATTTTTTGGACAGCCTCGACGAGCGGTTGGATCAACTGGCAGAGCAATTGAGAACGTCTTACCGGATGCGGGGACAATCACGCATGAAGCTGGTGCTGAACCAGGACAACCCGGGGCGCGTGGGCCGCATGCTTGCCTACTACGATTATCTGAACCGGGCACAGGTCCGGGAAATCTCGGGCCTGAAGGACGCACTGACGACGCTCGACGAGCTTCAGCAATCGGTCGACCGGGAACTTATGAGAATTGAAACGGTTCAAAACGAACAGCGCGCTGTTTTGAATGAACTGAGCGCGCAGAGAGAAGAGAGGGCCGTCTTGCTGAGCCAGTTATCCGACCGGGTAAACAGTGAGGAATTGCGTCTGCGTGAACTGGAGCAGAACCGGAAAGACCTGGAAGCACTGCTTGAACGCCTGACCGATGTACTGGCCGACATCCCGGCTGACCTCGGCAGCCGCGCCGGCGTTGCGCAGCAAAAAGGAAAACTTCCCATGCCTCTGAAAGGGCCGGTCAAACACGCATTCGGGCAGCCCCGAGTCGGTGGCCTGCACTGGCAGGGCTGGTTGATCGGCTCCGAGCCCGGATTGGAAGTCGGCGCGGTTGCCTATGGCCGCGTCGCTTTCGCCGACTGGCTCCGCGGGTATGGATTAATGCTCATCATTGACCACGGCCAGGGATACCTGAGCCTCTACGGCCATAACGAAAGCCTGTTGCACGAGGCCGGCACCTGGGTGGAACCCGGCGAGATCATCGGTATAGTGGGCAGCAATCCCGGCAGCGACCAGGGTCTTTATTTTGAATTGAGAAAAGACGGAAAAGCCATGGATCCAGCTGCATGGCTGCGCCGATAAACCAAACAGACAGGCAATAGCAAACACGATGAAAAAACACCTGATAAGCACCACTTACGCGATCCTGGCTTCGATTGCCTGTATCCCGCTGGTTTTCGGCCAGCAACAGCAAGCCACGGAGCCGGATGAACGGGCCGGCCGAAGTGCTCAACTGACGCTGGACGACCTGCGCACTTTTACCGATGTGTTCAACCAGGCACGCAAAAATTACGTGGAAGAGGTAGACGACAAAACCCTGTTGGATGCCGCTATTCGCGGAATGCTGATGGAACTGGATCCCCACTCCAGCTTCTTACCGGCGAATGAGCTGGAAGATCTGAATGATGCGTCGCTTGGCCGCTACAGCGGAGTCGGGATAGACGTCCAGGCGGTCGAGGGACGAATTGAAGTGAAAGCCCTCATCAACGACAGCCCGGCAGACCGGGCGGGCATGAACCCCGGAGACATCATCACTTCAATCGACGGCCGTCCGGTCCGGGGCCGGCCGTTGCCCGAAGCCATGGATGAACTGACGGGCGAGCCGGATACCGAAGTCGTTCTGAAGGTCCTGTCGCCGGGTGAAGGAGAGCGGGAGATATCGATCACCCGGCGGTACATTCAGATACCGACCCTGAGTTTCCAACTGCTCGACGACACTTTCGGGTACTTCAAGATGAGTCAGTTCCACCAGTCCAGCTCGGCAGATCTCGAGTCGTCACTGGACAGCATCAAAAATGACGGAATCGTCATGAAAGCCCTGATTCTTGACCTCAGAGGCAACCCGGGCGGCGTGTTACGCCAGGCCGTGGCTATCGCCGACGGCTTTCTTGATTCTGGCAACATTGTCTCCACGCGTGGTCGCAATGCAACCATGCAGCTGGAGTTCAATGCTGAACCGGGTCAATGGCTTCCCGGAGTGCCGTTGATGATTCTGGTGGATTACGGCACGGCCTCGGCTTCGGAGGTTCTGGCTGGAGCGCTTCAGGACCAGCGCAGGGCACTGATTGTTGGCGAGCGAACGTTTGGAAAGGGCTCGGTACAGTCAGTGCTGCCTCTGCGAAACGGCGCCGGTATCAAGCTGACAACGGCACGTTACTACACGCCCTCGGGCCGTTCTATCCAGGCCGAGGGGATTGAACCTGATGTGGTGATCGTATGGGAAAGCGAAGGCTCCGAAGACGATGGGAAACTGCGCGAAATCGATCTTGAGCGGCATCTCGCGGTCGAATCGGGGCCAGGGACTGCTGGTGTTACCTCTGCGGATTACGGTTTGGATGAACTTCCGCTACAGGACGTGCTGAACGCACTGCGGGAAGCGGAGGCCATTCCCGACTAATCCGAGGCCGAACGTCCCTGGGGCTGAACCGGAAACGGCGTGATTTTTTCCCCTGATTCGCGGTCGCGAATCAGGCATTGGCCGCGCTTTTCCACTTCCTCGATTCGCAGAACGCTCTGGATCGGCAGATGCAGCACATGCGCGTCCTTGAACTCTTCACGCATTTTTTCCTCGGTGGGATCCACCACCAGGCCTTCCGTGTTGGTGAACACGAGGTCCGATACTTCGATGAACCCCCACAAACCACTGGAGGTGACACCTTCACTGAACAGTTCATAAACTTTTCCACTGTTCAGAAAAATGATCTTGTACAGCCGCTTATCCGTCTTGTCTTTTTTCATGGCGTTCCGAATTCATCACAATCTGATTAAAGTCAAGGCCCGGGCGATCAGGGCAAAACTCAGGCCGAGAGCAAAACCCGCCAGGTGCGTCCACCAGGCTACAGCCCCATTAATGGGGCCGAACACGGTGTAAAGCAACTGCAGCGTAAACCACGAACCGATGACCAGCAAGGCAGGCACCCGCGCAAACTGGAGATACAGCCCGAGCGGCAGAAATAACCCAATTCTACGGCTGGGAAACAGACCAAGATACGCACCAACCACGGCGGAGATCGCGCCGCTGGCGCCAATGATCGGCGTATCAAGTTGGGGTAGCCGCAGGGCGACAATGACATTCGCCAGGGCGCCACCCAGGAGAAAAACGAACATCATCCCCGCCGGCCCGATCCGTTGCTCGACCTTGATGCCAAATACCCAGAGGTAAGCCAGGTTACCCAGCAGGTGCAGCCAGTTGGCGTGGACAAAAAGCGCGCTCAGCAGCGTCACAGCGGACGGCTGCCACCACGCAGCAGGCCGTTCTTCGAAAACAGCAGAGAGCGCAGAGGGGCGCATGCCAACGGTATCGATCAACGCCTGCTGCATCAGCGGGTTGATTGCGCTGTAAAGCAGCAGTGAGAAAATGCAGATCAGACTGAAGGCAACGGTAACGTAGGGAGGCGGCGGTGCGGATTCCGACCAGTTGGTGACAACTCCGTTGCTCACGTGCTCAGTTTCTTACCAGAAAACGATAATTCCTATAGAGGAAGACGGCGCCATCGCGCCTTATTTCATCCAGCACCAGGCCGGACTGGAGCTCATCCTGTTCAGTCAGCCGCTGCCCGTTCCCAAGCACGAACCGGTCTGCCGGCCGCTCCGAGTACACCAACACGGATATCTGGATTTCCGGGAGATTGTCCCTGATCCCCTGCGGCAGCTCCCAGTAGCTGATGGGTTCAGCCACATGCGGTTCCAGCGCCGAGCGCCTGGACGCCGGCGGGCGTTTGGGCGAAGTATCCGGGGCGGCTCTGGTTGGGGCCTCAGCTGACGGGGTTCCGGCTGCAGCCGTCAACGGAGCTTCATTTTCTGATGGCCCGGGTTCCGGCTGGTTGTCTTCCGCCTTGAATTGGCTGACAGAACGGCTCAGACGCGAGCGGTCATTATCGCTGATGGCGCTTCCAGCCCCGGCACGGTCTTCTAACGATTCGGTCATGGTGCGGGCCCGGTCCGTCCGCTCCGCGGGCGCTGCTTGCGCCTCCTCGGGCTGAACCGCAACCACCGGCTCAGAAATGTTGTCCAAAACGGCCGGAGCGCGCAGTTGCTGCCAGCCGAACCAGGCCATGACAATAACGCTCAATCCGACGAGGGACAACGGAATCCAGTGACCGAATACGCCGTTATCCGAATCCTGGTCAGGCAGGTTGGTTTGCAGCGTCGGAGTCTGGCCCAGCTGTCGCTGTTGTTCAGATTTTTTCAGCGCATCGAGCAGAATCGACATGGTTATGATCTCTTGTCTTTTGGCAGAATGAGGCGCGGCTGAACGATGGTCGGGGCCATCAGGTAAATCAGGGTCCGGGGGCCAACGATGCCGTCTGCACGCAGGCCGTGGCGCCGCTGGAAACCCATCAGCCAGGACTCGAAACCGGCATCGAAATCACCGCTTCCGGTCCATGCCTGCTCGGCAAAACCCGCCATTTCCAAAACGATGTCAACAGCAGCGCCGGACTGTCCGCGACTGATTTGCAATGGCCAATCCGGTGCCTGCGGCCAGGTGACCATGTACTCACCCAGCCAAAGCTGCTCGATTGCCTCGCGTGGCATAGTCGTCATGCCGTCACCCGCCCCCAGCAGCAGACCATCCGGTGCAAACCCCCTCAACACCAGGTGTTTTGGGCTTTCGTCATGAAGAATCAGTATGACCGGCAGCCCGAGTTTCTGGATCCGCGACCAGTTGCCCTGGTCGCGGAGGCAGGAATACCCGTTGCCGGGAACTCCATCACATGCCGAGGCAATCGCAGGGGCGCTTTGCCCGTCCTGCCACAACTCGGCCATGGTCCGCCAGGCCAATCGGTGCTGCTCGTTCAGCCAGGCCCCTTCAAGCTGCAAAGGTGGCGCCGACTCCGGGACCGGGGCGCTGACGCTGGCGCCGACCGGCCATTCAGTGTCGCTCACAACGTCATGCGTCACTGGCTCTGTCATGGGCTCTGCAGGCCGGCTCAGCAGTTCAGACTGAACGACGGGTTGCTGCACCGGCGGGGATGACGGAATCAGGGCCTTAAACGGCGCAAAGCCCCAGGTGAAGAAGCTGACCGCTACCAGCGCCGCTACTGAAGCCGTGGCGACGGCCACTGGCCAGCGATTGGGATGCATCTGCGCTTCACTCGGCTGAACCTCATTGGCCGCCGCGTTCACGAAAGCTGAAGTAACGCTGCCGGATTCCTTCGCATACGCGCTGGAAAGAGCCCGGTCTGCGATGATGTTGATCAACCGGGGTACGCCTCCCGATCTCGCATACAGGGTTCTGATGGCGGAGCGGCGAAACGGATTCCGCTGCGCGCCCGCAACCTGCATCCGGTGCTTCACATAAGCCCTGGTTTCTTGATGGTTGAGCGGAGTGAGGTGATAACGGGCCGTAATCCGCTGTGACAGCTGCCTGAGGTCTGATCTTTGCAGGAGCTGCCGCAGTTCGGGCTGTCCCAGCAACACCATTTGCAGCAGTTTGTCTTTCGAAGTTTCGAGATTAGTCAGAAGCCTCACCTGCTCAAGGGCCTCCGGGCTCAGGTTCTGCGCTTCGTCAATGACGACCACGACCCGACGGCCTTTACCATGCTGGTCCAGCAGGTAACTACTGAGGGCATCGACCATCAGCTTGTTGCTGTCCGCTATCGCCCCGGTATCGATTCCCAGTTCTTCGCAAACAGTCGCGAGTAATTCCTGGGGCGTCACCAGTGAGTTGAGCACCAGGGCGACTTTCGTATCGTCAGGCACCTGTTCCAGCAAACAGCGGCAAAGCGTGGTTTTGCCGGTACCCACCTCGCCCGTCAGCTGAACGAACCCCCCTGAACCACCCTGACCAACCCCGTACAACAGGTGTGCAAGCGCGTCACGGTGAGCCGCGCTCAGGTAGACAAACGCCGGATCCGGTGTAATCGAAAACGGTGCTTCGCTTAGTCCGAAAAACTGCAGATACAAATCATTCTCTCATCAATCGTCCAGCTCGAGCAGGAGGGCGTTTCCCCCAACCGCGGCTGTGTTCACGGTCAGTGTCCTTTCCGTGGCAAAACGGAGCATGTAGTGTGGACCACCAGCTTTTGGTCCGGTTCCCGAGAGCCGCTCGCCACCGAATGGCTGTACGCCGACCACGGCTCCGATCATATTCCGGTTGATGTAACAATTTCCCGCCTTCACCCGCTTTGCGATGTGCCGCTGAGTGCGGTCGATCCGGCTGTGCACACCCAATGTAAGACCATAACCAGTGCCGTTAATTTCATCAATGACCCGGTCGAGCTCCCTGTTCGGATACCGTACCACGTGCAGGACCGGGCCGAAAACTTCCTCCTCCAGGGTATTGATCGAGTCGATCTCGAATGCGCAGGGCGCCATATAGTGGCCCGCCAGATCCGTGCTCATTGGTGCCCTGGCGATCAACCTGAAATCCCGCTCCATTTTATCTGCGTGCGCCTGCAGTTCCCTCAAGGCTGCGCCGTCTATGACCGGCCCGACATCCGTTATCAGCGACGCCGGGTTGCCTATGACCAGTTCCTGCATGGCCCCGGCCAGCAGCCCCATAATACGATCAGCGACGTCCGACTGCAGGAACAGCACGCGCAATGCTGAACAGCGTTGGCCGGCGCTATGGAACGCACTTCGAATCACGTCTTCCACGACCTGCTCGGGCAGCGCGGAACTGTCCACCAGCATCGCGTTCTGGCCGCCGGTCTCAGCAATCATCGCGGCCAGCGGCGCATCGCGCCCGGCGAGACTCCTGTTGATCATCTTTGCCGTATCCATGGATCCCGTCAGGGCTACGCCGTCGATCCGCGCATCCGAAGTCAGGACAGGGCCGATAACGGAACCTCTACCCGGCACGAATTGCAGTGCCTGTCTCGGAATACCGGCCTGGTGCATGATACGAACGGCGAGCGCAGCGATTGCCGGCGTCTGATCGGCGGGTTTCGCCAACACCGTGTTGCCCGCCGCCAGGGCTGCACTGACCTGCCCGGTGAAAATAGCCAAAGGAAAATTCCAGGGGCTGATGCAGGCGAAGACACCTTTTCCGTGCAGGCTGAGTTCATTGCTTTCCCCGGTGGGCCCCGGTAATACGATTGGCTGGTCAAAGCTTTTCCTGGCCTGCATTGCATAATATCTGAGGAAATCGACCGCTTCCCTGATTTCTGAAACCGCGTCATGTGCCGTCTTGCCCGCCTCCCTCGTGGCCAGGGCCATGAACTCAGCGAAGCTTGCTTCCATAAGGTCCGCCGCACCTTCCAGCATTTCTGCCCGCTTGCTGCCGGGAACGCGGTCCCATTCGGTCGTAAAAGCGCTGGCGACTTCGATGGCCCCCTGCAGTTCATCAATACTGATCTGGCGAACCGTGCCGATGAGGTCATTGAGACGCCCCGGGTTGATGTTCTCTTTCGAAGCGCCGCCATCACTGGCCAAATCGTTGGCCAGGATCGGTGTGACATCCCAACGGACATCGGCAAACGGCTGCATGCGCTTCGCCAGGTCGATCACGTCAAATCGGTTTGCCAGGTTGACCCCGCTGGAATTTATCCGGTCTTCGCCGTACAGATTGCGCGGTAGAGGAATGGCGGGATGCGAGACCGGCTTGGTGCCGGTGACTTTCTGAACCGGATTCTCGGCTACTTTTTCCACCGGCAGCGATTCGTCCACTATTCGGTTCACGAACGACGTGTTCGAACCGTTTTCAAGCAAGCGCCTGACCAGGTAAGGCAGCAGGTCCTTGTGGCTTCCGACGGGGGCATAAACCCGGCAGGCATGATGGAAGCCTTTTTCATTCATCACGATCCCGTAAAGATCTTCACCCATGCCGTGCAGGCGCTGGAATTCATAGTCCAGCCGGTCTCCGGCCAGCTCGGTCACCGCGGCAATGGTGTGCGCATTATGCGTGGCGAATTGCGGGTAAAAGGCCTCCCGCCGGGTCAGCACCTGCCTTGCGCAGGCGATATACGAGACGTCGGTGTTCGCCTTGCGTGTAAAAACGGGGTAATCCTGGAAACCCTCCACTTGCGCGTGCTTGATCTCGGCATCCCAGTAGGCGCCCTTCACCAGGCGTATGGGGATGCGCTGGCCGGTTTTCGAGGACAGGTCGGCCAATAAATCGATGACTGCCGGCGCCCGTTTCTGGTAGGTCTGGAGCGCCAGGCCCAGCCCATTCCAACCGGCCAGTGACGGGTCCTGCAGGACTGCGGCAAATACATCCAGCGTGAGCGTAAGGCGATCTGCTTCCTCGGTATCAACGGTCAACGCCATGTGGTTCGACATGGCCAGTTGCGCCAACTCAAGCAAACGTGGTGAGAGCTCCCTGAGGACCCGGTCGCGCTGGGCAAACTCGAAGCGCGGATGCAGCGCAGAAAGTTTCACCGAAATGCTCGGCGCCGCGAATATGTCATCCGGTCTCTTGCGCGCGCCAATCGACCTGATCCCGGAGCGATAAGACTCCATGTACCGCTCGGAATCCTTGCTGGTCAGGGCGGCCTCGCCGAGCATGTCGAAAGAATGCCGGTATTTCTGGTTCTTCTTCTGATACGACCGGTCCAGGGCTTCATCGATGGTACGGCCCATCACGTACTGGTGACCCATAATGCGCATGGCCTGGCGAATAGCGGTTCGAACCACAGGCTCGCCGCTGCGGTTGACCAACCGCTTGATCACCGTCTTGAAATTCGACTGGGTGGCCTCTGACAGGGCTACCAGCTTTCCGGTCAGCATCAGACCCCAGGTTGAAGCATTGACCATTACCGAGGAACTCTTGCCCAGGTGGGACTCCCAGTTGGCGTCGCCCAGTTTGTCGGCGATCAGCTTTTCCGCGGTTTCATCATCGGGGATGCGCAGCAGCGCTTCGGCCAGGCACATCAGGATGATGCCTTCTTCCGAGGAAAGGTCATACTCCTGCATGAAGGCATCCAGCAACCCCCGCTTTTCTCTCAGTTGGCGGACGCTGCGGACCAGGCCCTGCGCCCTCAGGTTGATGCGTTCCTGAGTCTCTGCATCGAGATGCGCGGCCTTCAGCAGCTGATCGACAGCTTCAGCCTCATCAAGGTGATACGCGCGATCAACAGCCTCTCGCAGCGGATCAGAATCTTCGACACAGGAAATCAGAAAATCGCAGGCCCGGGAATCGTTCACTCCAGGTTCTCCATTGGCGTTAGGAAGCAACTTCAAGTTTACTCCCCGCGCCCCTTGATGAAAACACAGGCCCTAAAATATCAAGCTTTTCTTGCCCACAGCTCAGGTGCGCGGATACAATTACCCGCTTGGCGAGACAGAGGCATTCCATGATTGTTTCATGGCAGAGTTCTGACAGCTCGAAAGCGAATATTCTGGCCAGGGGGAATTTTTCCCTGGACGCCAGTGGCATGGTCAACCTGCTGCTGGCTTTGGCGGCGGTCAGCTTGCTCCTGGCGGGCCTGCTGACGCTGCAGGGCTACTGGCCGATTCTATTGATTGCCGGAGTCCAGCTGGTGTTGGTGTGCTGGATCCTGATTCGAGCCTGGGAACAGGCCTGGGTATCAGAAGTTATTGAAATAACTGAAGATAAAATCAGAGTCACGCACCAACGGCATAAGCAGAAACGTCTCTATGAGTTCGAGACTGCCTGGGCGGTAATCGAATGGAAACAGCCTGAGGTTGCCTGGTACGAACCGCGGATGCAGTTGAGGTCCCGGGCGCAGGTGGTGGAACTGGGATCATTTCTTACCGGCAGCGAAAAGCACCAGTTGGCGAAATGCCTGCAGAGTGCAGTCGAAAAACACAGCGCCATGAAAGGCGCAATTATTTCTTGAGGCTTTAAATCCCGATGAAGAAACAAAATACGTTTATTGTTGCAGCGGCAGTCACCGCGGCAGTCATTGCAGCCTTCTGGTTACTTCTGGCCGCACCCGCTTTTACCGGCAACGAAATCAACCTGCCGCGTGGCGTGACCTCCCAGTCCGCGATCGCTTATAAGCTGCACATGGTCATTCTCTGGATCTGCGTGGTTATCGGGGTGATCGTTTTCAGCGCCATGTTGGTGTCGATCGTACTGCATCGGAAATCCCGGGGGCACGACGCCGCACAGTTCACGCACAGCACAAAAGCGGAGGTCGTCTGGACCATTATTCCGGTGGTCATCCTGGTCGTAATGGCAGTGCCGGCGACCACGGCTCTGGTTCATATGGAGGTGGCGCCGGAAACCGAGATGACGATCAAGATCACCGGTTTTCAGTGGCGCTGGAAGTATGAATACGTTGAAGACGGCATTGAATTCATTTCCTCGCTCGACGCGGCTTCAAACGCTACCCGCATGCTGGATTCGGGCACCGATCCGGCCAGCGTCCCCGACTATTTGCTGAACGTGGACAAGCCGCTGGTGATACCGGCCAACACCAAGATCAAGTTTCTGATTACAGCCGATGACGTGATCCACTCCTGGTGGGTTCCGGCACTGGGCTGGAAACGCGACGCCGTGCCCGGCTTTATCAACGAGGCCTGGACCGAAGTGATGGAACCGGGCATTTACCGGGGGCAGTGTGCGGAACTCTGCGGCAAGGATCACGGGTTCATGCCCATCGTTTTGAATGTATTGCCGAAAGATGATTACCGAGCCTGGGTGGCGCAACAAAACGAAGACATGGCGCAGGTGGCTGCGGAGGTTGAACGGCTCTGGACGCGAGACGAATTGATGGACCACGGCCAGGGCGTCTACGCCGCACAATGCGCGACCTGCCACCAGGCAGACGGCCAGGGGCTCGCGCCCGCATTTCCCGCACTGGCGGGGAGCAAGGTAGCGAATGGCCCGCTGGACGAAAACATCGCGATCGTTCTGCACGGGCGCGCAGGAACTGCCATGCCGGGATGGGCAGGCATGCTGTCGGATTCCGATATCGCTGCAGCCCTTACCTACACACGCAATGCATTTGGCAATGACACGGGCGATACCGTACAGCCGCAAACCATCGCCCGAATCAAAAACGGATAACGAATACAGGAATTTACGAGTATGAGCATTGAGAGTCACGAAGTAGCACACGACGATCACCACGATCACAAGCCCAGCGGATTCCTGAACCGGTGGCTGTTTACCACCAATCACAAGGATATCGGCACGCTGTACCTGGTGTTTTCACTGCTGATGTTTTTCATCGGCGGAAGCATGGCGATGATCATCCGCGCTGAGCTTTTCATGCCCGGGCTGCAGCTGGTCGCCCCTGAGTTTTTCAACCAGATGACCACCATGCATGCGCTGATCATGGTTTTTGGCGCCGTTATGCCGGCCTGGGTTGGATTTGCCAACTGGATGATCCCGATGATGATTGGCGCGCCCGATATGGCGCTGCCCCGGATGAACAACTGGAGTTTCTGGATTCTGCCGTTCGCCTTTACGATGCTGCTCAGCACATTGTTCATGGATTCGGGCGGACCGGCTGCCGGCTGGACGCTCTACCCGCCGCTCAGCCTCCAGGGCGGCCAGAGTTTCGCCTTCGTGGTGTTCGCCGTTCACATGATGGGCATCTCCTCCATCATGGGATCAATCAACGTCATTGCCACCATTCTGAATATGCGCGCACCCGGCATGACCTTGCTTAAAATGCCGTTGTTCGTGTGGACCTGGCTGATTACTGCATTCCTGCTTATCGCGGTCATGCCGGTGCTGGCCGGCGCCGTGACGATGCTGCTGACCGACCATTTCTTCGGCACCAGTTTCTTCAACGCGGCCGGTGGTGGCGACCCGGTGATGTTCCAGCACATCTTCTGGTTCTTCGGGCATCCGGAGGTCTACATCATGATCCTGCCGGCGTTCGGCGTGGTCTCTGAGATCATTCCGACCTTCTCGCGCAAGCCGCTGTTCGGCTATACCGCGATGGTTTACGCCACGGCCAGTATTGCGTTCCTGTCGTTCATCGTCTGGGCGCATCACATGTTCACGGTGGGCATGCCTCTGACCGGCGAGCTGTTCTTCATGTATGCAACCATGCTGATCGCCGTGCCGACCGGGGTAAAAGTATTCAACTGGGTCAGCACCATGTGGCGCGGCTCGATGACGTTCGAAACGCCCATGCTGTTCGCCATTGGTTTCGTAGTGCTGTTCACCATCGGCGGGCTGTCGGGTCTGATGCTGGCGATCGCCGCCGTTGACCTGCAGTACCACGACACGTATTTCGTGGTTGCGCATTTCCACTACGTCCTCGTTCCGGGATCCGTATTCGCCTTGATGGCCGGCACGTACTACTGGCTGCCCAAGTGGACCGGGCAAATGTATTCCGAGAAATGGGGCAAGATCCATTTCTGGGTCTCGGCCATTTCCGTCAACATCCTGTTTTTCCCGCAACATTATCTTGGTCTGGCCGGCATGCCGCGGCGTATCCCCGATTACTCCACCCAGTTCGCCGATTTCAATATGATTTCATCCATCGGCGGGTTTATTTTCGGGGCCTCACAGCTGATTTTCGTCGGCGTGATCATTCATTGTGTCTACAAGAGCAAGCAGGCCGCAACCGGGCGTGTCTGGGAAGGCGCCAAAGGCCTGGAATGGATTCTGCCGTCGCCAGCCCCTTATCACTCTTTTGATAAACCGCCGGTGATTGATTCAACCACCATCGCGCATGTTGAAGAGGCCCACTGACAGGGATCGGAGCAATGAGCGAAGCGAACGACATCAAGGCCAGGCGAAGCCGCGCAGTGAAAACTGCATGGGTGCTGGCGTTCGTTGCCGCCGGCATCTTCATCGCATTCATCCTTTCCGGCGTGCTGGGTTCCTGACATGAACGCGCCCTCACATCGCAAGCTGGTGCGTAAGCTCGTTTTGCTGGCGGTGGGCATGTTTGGCTTCGGCTTTGCCATGTGGCCGCTGTACAACGTGTTCTGCGACCTCACCGGCCTCGGCGGGCGCGGCGTCAAGGTGATGGAAAACGCCGGGGGCGTGGAGCAATCGGACCGGCAGGTCAAGATTCGTTTCGACGCGACCGTAAATTCGGGCCTGTCCTGGGTGTTCGAGGCGAAGGAAAAATCAACCGTGGTGTCACTGGGCAAGATGAGCGAGGCGTTTTACCTGGCCATGAACCCGGAAAACGAGGCGGTTGCCGGCCGCGCAATTTACAACGTGACCCCACCCGAAGCCAGCCTGTACTTCGTCAAAACAGAATGTTTTTGTTTCACCGAGCAGATACTGCAGGCCAACGAGACCAGGGAGATGCCGGTTTACTATTTTATCCAGCCGGACCTGCCTGACTACATCAAGGAAATAACGCTGTCCTACACTTTTTACCGGGACGAAAACGCGAGCACTATGGCGATGGCGGGCGCGTCAGAAAAACAGCAGGCTCAGTAGAGCACGGAAACAGAGATCAAAGAGGCTTAGAAATGGCACATCACGCTGACGACAGCTATTACGTACCCCACGGAACCAAGTGGCCGATTATCGGCTCGATCGGGATGTTCATCCTGTTGGCCAGCGTGGCATTCTGGGTAAATGACTACGCAACCGCGCCCTGGACTGCCCTGGCCGGCGCTCTCATCCTGATTTACATGATTTTCGGTTGGTTTGGCGAAGTCATCCGCGAAAGTGAAGCGGGTATGTACAACGCCCAGGTAGATACCTCGTTCCGCATGGGAATGATGTGGTTCATCTTCTCCGAAGTGATGTTCTTTGCCGCCTTTTTTGGCGCCCTGTTTTACGCCCGTGTGCTCGCAGTACCGTGGCTCGGCGGTGAAGGAACCGGGGCGTCCACCAATGAAATCCTGTGGCAGGGCTTTGAGTCAGTCTGGCCGACTGCCGGCCCCGCGGAACTGGGCGGACCGTTCCAGACAGTACCCGCATTTGGCGTGCCGTTCGTGAATACGCTGATTCTGCTGACCTCCGGTTTCACAGTTACCATGGCGCACCATGCGCTGAAAAAAGACCACCGGGGTAAGCTGATCTCCTGGTTGCTTGCGACCGTGGTGCTGGGCTTCGTGTTCGTTGGCCTGCAGGCCGAGGAGTACAAGGTGGCCTACGAACAATTTGGCCTCACCCTGGGCTCGGGTATTTACGGCTCCACGTTTTTCATGCTCACCGGTTTCCACGGCATGCACGTAACGCTCGGCGCCATCATGCTCACCGTGATCGCGATTCGGTGCATGCGTGGACATTTCAAACCGGAGCACCACTTCGGTTTCGAGGCGGTTGCCTGGTACTGGCACTTTGTTGACGTGGTCTGGCTGGGCCTGTTTATCTTCGTTTACGTGTACTAGGAACTTAGTTCCGCCACTGACGTCATAACAGGCGTAGCTGAAAATTTACAGAGGCCCGCCATAAGGCGGGCTTCTCGTTATTCCGGTTCTGCCGGCTGCGCAGAAACGGGTACCCGGACCGGCCCGCTGTTGGGCTCGATCCAGCCCATCTGGTAAGCAAACCAGAGAAACAGGAACAGGACCAGTGACAGGCCGATGCGCCAGCTGAGCCGCTTGACGGTCCGGTCCCCTTCGCCATGGTCTTTCACCAGGAAAATCAGGGCGGAACCGAGGCTGTACAGGATTATGAGCAGGAAAACGATTATCAGTATCTTGATGACCATGATTGTCTCGGCTGAACTCTGTAGTGAGAATTGATTATAGCGAATCAGTGCTGCGCAAAGCGGAAGAAAAGATGTATTTCAAGCCTTCGATCAAGCTAACGGTCATTCTCCTGGCGCTGGCGCTGGTTTTCATCCGCCTCGGCCTGTGGCAGATGGACCGGAAGACAGAAAAGCAGGAATTGTTCGATCAGTTCGGCAACGCCCAGGTGATGCCGCTGCAACAGGCCATCCAGACAGAGTCGCGTTTCGCCCGGGTGGAAGCTTATGGCCGTTATGACCCAGAGCGCCATGTCTTGCTGGACAACAAGATTCTTAACGGCCGCGCGGGTGTCCACGCGCTTACGCCCTTCATCTTGAGTGACGGCACGCATTTGCTGGTCAACCGTGGCTGGCTGCCGATGCCGGCCGACCGACGCACGCTGCCGGCGGTGCCCACAGACAACCGGTTCAGGACGATCAGGGGCATCCTGAACAGACCACCCGCAGGCGGACCGCAGGTAGGTGACGCAGACGTTCTGGTACAGGACCGCTGGCCGCAGTTGGTCACTTATTTTGAATTGGACAGCATTCAGGCCGCCCTGGGCACTGCGCTCGACCCGTGGGTGCTGCAACTGGACGAGCGGGACGAGAGCGGCTTTGCAGGCCGGCAGTGGCGCGCGGCGGTGATGGGGCCGGAAGTTCATGGCGCCTACGCACTGCAGTGGTTTTCGCTGGCCCTGGCCAGCCTGGTGATCTGGCTGACCCTGAGTGTGCGGCGCGCCCGGCCGGATTCACCAGCGCCCGGCAATTGAAGAGGCAAAATGAGTATGAAAATGTCACCCCGAATTTCGCTTGTCATCATTGCAGCCGTTTTTTTGCTGCCCTTGCTGCTGGCCTGGTTCATGTACAGCGGGACGATTTCCTTTAAACCCGCAGCAACCCGAAATCTCGGCAGGCTGGTCGAACCGCCGATACCGCTGGCTTGGGAGCAAACCCAACTCGTCGCATCTTCCGGCGAGCCGGCAATCGCCGGTGAAGTCTTTGCCGAACATTGGGTTGTGCTTTACCGCATAACCGGTGAGTGTGACAGTCTGTGCAGGCAGGAGATCACCTCCCTGCGGCAGATTCACCTGGCTGCAGGCCGCAACCAGTCCCGAATTCTTATCGCATTGTTGCTCCCTGGCGCAGGGAATCCAGACACGCAGGGCGCGCTGCGGGAGATCTACCCCCGATTCCATCTGCTTACCGATCCTTCAGAAAACGCGGCAAAAGCACTCTACCAGGCGGCGGATGGCCCCACCGGCGCCTACCTTATTGATCCGCTCGGGAATATAATGATGACGTACGCTGCAGGAGCAGACCCCAACCAATTGAAACAAGACCTCAAGCGGCTCCTGACCTGGTCGAAACTGGACGAACAATCATGAACCCTGCCCTGCACCGCCTTGCGCTGCTGGCTGCCATCGTCGCCTTTGCCGTCATTGTTCTCGGTGCTTTCGTTCGCCTGTCCGACGCCGGCCTCGGTTGTCCCGACTGGCCGGGTTGCTACGGCCACGTGACCTGGCCCGCCGACCCGCACGAGGTGGCGCAGGCCAATCAGGCGTTTCCGGAGCGCGCCGTAGAAACCGACAAGGCCTGGAAAGAAATGGCCCACCGTTACCTGGCAGGGGCCCTGGTCCTGTTGGTCATCGCCCTCAATATACTGGCCTGGAAGTCTTCGCCCCGCAGAGGTGTTCGCCGGCTGGCCGCTGGTTTGCTTATCCTGATTCTCTTCCAGGCGGCACTCGGTATGTGGACCGTGACACTCAAATTGCTTCCGGTGGTCGTCATGGCCCATCTGATGGGCGGACTCGCCACATTCAGCCTCCTGCTTTGGCTCTACTGGACGACCGGTGACAATGTCCAATCAAGAACTGCGGCAGAGATATTCAGACAGTTCCGCGGACTGATCCTGGTTGCATTCACGGTGCTGCTGGTGCAACTCGCGCTCGGCGGCTGGACCAGCGCAAACTATTCAGCGCTTGCATGCCCGGACTTTCCAACCTGCCAGGGACAGCTGTGGCCGGAAATGAATTTCTCCGATGCGTTCGTCCTGTGGCGCGAAGTTGGCGTTGATTACGAGGGCGGCCTGCTTGATCTGCGCTCGCGCGTTGCGATCCACATGGTGCACAGAATGGGGGCCGTCATTGCTTTCATCATACTGGGGTTGCTGGCCTTGCGATTGATCGCCCGACCCGCGGCGCGCCAGGAGGGAGCGGTCCTGGGAGCGCTGTTGCTGGCCCAGGTGACCCTTGGAATCCAGAATGTCGTGCTGCAACTGCCGCTGATCAATGCAGTGGCGCATAACGGCATGGGCGCGCTGTTGTTGGCGGCCATGCTGTGGCTGTTGTACCGCTCGTCAGCAAGGTCGGATTGAGCCTGTTGTTTTCCTCGGCCGCCAGGTACTACGAATTATGCAAACCCCGGGTGGTGATGCTGATCGTATTCACCGCGATTGTCGGCATGGTGCTTGCCGTGCCGGTTTGGCCTCCTGCGGGCGCGCTGATATTCGGAACAATAGGTATTGGCCTGGCTGCGTCATCCGCAGCAGCGATCAATCACCTGCTCGATCAGCGCATTGACGCCGTAATGGCCCGCACGCGCGACCGGCCGCTGCCTTCGGGGCAGCTGAATGTGGCACAGGTTCTTACCTTTGCCTTGATTCTCGGCGTTATTTCGATGACCGTGCTGGTCGTGTGGGTCAACCTGCTTACGGCTGTGCTGACCTTTCTGTCGCTGATTGGCTACGCTGTTGTCTATACCGTATGGCTCAAGCGCGCCACACCGCAGAATATCGTGATCGGCGGCGCTGCCGGGGCTGCACCGCCAGTCCTTGGGTGGACTGCGGTGACCGGCTCGGTGGATCCAAATGCGCTCGTCCTGTTCCTGATCATTTACGTCTGGACGCCGCCACACTTCTGGGCTCTTGCCATTCACCGGCGGCATGACTATGCGGCGGTGGATATTCCCATGCTGCCGGTGACTCACGGCCCAAGGTTCACCCGCTGGCACATACTCTTTTACACGATACTGCTGGTGATCGTGACCACTCTGCCCTACCTGACCGGCATGAGTGACCTGCTCTACCTAGCCGGCGTGACCGTGCTGAACGCAGGTTTCCTGTGGTATGCGTTCAAACTGCTAAGCGACAATGACGAGCGGATACCCATGCAAACCTTTGGATATTCAATCATCTATTTAATGGTGCTGTTTGTTTTTCTGCTGGCCGATCATTTCCTTCAGGCATTATTGCGCTAGAAAGGTGTAAACAAGGCGCCAAAATATTTAAAATATTTCCCAGGCATCATCTTTTCAGAGACCCTATACCATGAGCAAATCCAATCCAGCCCGCCCCGATGATTCGCCACTGTTTGGTCTGGAAGACCATGGTGAATTCATCATGCGGCATATCGGCCCCAGGGACGGTGATGTCGCGGTCATGCTCGATACCATCGGCGCATCGTCACTGGACGAACTGATCGCAAGCACCCTGCCCCCATCGATACAGATCAGCGAAGACCTGGACCTGCCTGATGCGGTCACGGAGTTGGACACACTCGCCAGGCTGCGCGAAATGGCCTCACTGAACACCGTGCAGCACAGCATGATCGGTATGGGTTACCACGAGACCATACTGCCTGCCGTCATCCAGCGAAATGTGCTGGAGAATCCGGGCTGGTACACCGCCTACACACCTTACCAGGCGGAAATTTCGCAAGGCCGCCTGGAAGCATTGCTGAATTTCCAGCAAATGGTAAGCGATCTCACCGGCATGCCGATCGCCAACGCCTCTCTGCTGGACGAGGCCACTGCGGCAGCCGAAGCGATGACCATGCTGCAGCGCATGAACCGGAAATCCAGGTCCCCGCGTTTCCTGGTGGACCGGAATGTACTTCCGCAAACGCTCGATGTGGTGGAAAACCGGGCCCGGTATTTCGGCATCGAGGTGGTCGTCGGCGACCCGGAATCGGCCATTGGGGACGGAGACTATTTTGGAATGTTGCTGCAGTATCCTGCATTGAACGGTGGCCTGTGTGATTTTCGCCAGGTGATTGCAGACGCGCATAACAAAAACGCACTGGTCACGGTGGCGACCGATCTGATGAGCCTGGTGCTGCTGACGCCTCCGGGCGAGATGGACGCGGATGTCGTGGTCGGCTCAGCCCAACGATTCGGCGTACCCATGGGGTATGGCGGCCCGCACGCGGCCTTTTTTGCCACCCGTGAGGAGTACAAGCGTTCGATGCCGGGCAGGATCATTGGTGTATCCCAGGACAGCAAAGGACGGACGGCCCTGCGAATGGCCCTGCAGACCCGTGAACAACATATTCGCAGGGACAAAGCCACCAGCAATATCTGCACGGCGCAGGCGTTGCTGGCGGTGATCAGCGGCCTGTACAGCGTCTGGCACGGCCGGGAACGGCTGAAGAAAATTGCCCGCAGAATTCACCGCCTCAGCGGACTGCTGGCCACGGGGCTGGGCGAGCTCGGTTACGCAAACAGCACAGAAAACTGGTTTGACACCCTCACCTACGAGCTGGATGAGAAAGAGGCCGACGCGGTGTACCAACGCGCTCTGGAGGGCGGGATCAACCTGCGGCGGGAAGGATCGCGGGTTCTGGGCATGAGCATCAACGAAAAGACGTCCCGCGAACACATCGATATCCTGCTGCAGGCATTTGCCGGTGACAGAGAGACGCGGTCCGTCTCGGACATGGACCGCACACTCGACCCGGACTGGACCGCCATTCCCTTATCGTTGCAACGTGAAAGTGATTTCCTGCAACATCCGGTTTTTTATGCCTATCATTCCGAAACCGAAATGCTACGTTATCTCAAGCGATTGGAGAACAAGGACCTGTCGCTGGCTCATGCGATGATATCCCTTGGCTCCTGCACGATGAAACTGAATGCCACAACGGAAATGATCCCGGTGACCTGGCCCGAGTACAGTGACATTCATCCGTTTGCGCCGCTGGGCCAGACCAAGGGTTACCAGCGCATGATCGCTGAACTCGAGCGCATGCTGGTCGTGTGCACCGGATACGACGCGGTTTCCCTCCAGCCAAATGCCGGTTCCCAGGGTGAGTATGCCGGGCTGCTGGCGATCAAGGGATACCACGAATCGCGCGGCGATGCGGACAGGGACATCTGCCTGATCCCATCATCCGCACACGGCACCAATCCGGCCAGTGCCGCGATGGCCGGCATGAAAATCATCGTCGTCAAATGTGATGATCGGGGCAATGTGGACCTGGACGACCTGCGCAGCAATGCTGAAGAGCACAGTGCCCGTTTGAGTGCGCTGATGATCACTTATCCATCCACCCACGGGGTGTTTGAAGAGGACATTCGCGAAATCTGCGAGGTGATCCATCAACATGGCGGTCAGGTCTACCTGGACGGAGCGAACCTGAACGCGCTGGTTGGCTGCGCAGCCCCCGGCAAATTCGGAGCTGACGTTTCTCACCTGAATTTGCACAAGACTTTTTGCATTCCCCACGGTGGCGGCGGGCCGGGGGTTGGCCCGATCTGCGTGGGCAAGCATCTCGAGCCATTTCTTCCCGGCCATTCAATCGTGCCGATCGGCGGTCAGTCCGAAAAAAACCGGGCCGTCTCGGCAGCACCCTGGGGCAGCGCCAGTATTCTGCCGATATCGTGGGCTTACATCACGATGATGGGCCGGAAAGGCATGAAAAAAGCAACGCAGGTCGCCATTCTGAATGCGAACTATATTGCCAGTAAGCTGGCCGGCGCGTATCCGGTCCTGTACACCGGCAGAAACGGCCGCATTGCCCACGAATGCATCATCGATCTTCGGCCGTTCAAGGAATCATGCGGCATTTCGGAGGAAGACGTGGCGAAACGCCTGATCGATTACGGCTTTCATTCACCCACCATGTCTTTTCCCGTGCCCGGAACCTTGATGATCGAGCCGACCGAAAGCGAGTCACGGGCGGAAATCGACAGATTCTGTGAAGCGATGCTCAGCATTCGCGAAGAAATCCGCGCGGTTGAACAAGGCCAGCAGGATGGCGCGGACAATGCGCTGAAAAACGCGCCGCACACGCCCGCTGACCTGGCCGGCGACTGGCCCCATGCCTACAGCAGGGAACAGGCCGCCTACCCGGTCAAGGGTCTGTATCTGAACAAGTTCTGGGCTCCGGTCAGCCGTATCGACAACGTGTTCGGTGACCGCAACCTGATCTGCTCCTGTCCGCCGCCAGAGGCCTGGGTCTCAGACCCCGATGACTGATAAGCGTCAGAGAACGAATTCTTGTGGCGGGGAGCGACGGTTGTAGCTTGACGACATCACCCTGCCGTAGGCGCCTGCATTGGCGATCAGGATGATATCGCCCTCCTCGCTGACAGGCAGATAGCGGCTCTCACCCACCACGTCTCCCGATTCGCAAATGGGACCGACCACGCGGTAATTTTTCTCCGCCGGTTGATCCAGGCGCGTGAGGTTGACGATGTCATGATAAGCGCCGTACAGAGCCGGTCGGATCAGCGCGTTCATTCCGGTCGCAATACCGAGATAATTGTACTGGCCCTTGGTTTTCAATTGGGTTACCCGGGCCAGCAAAATACCGCATTCCGCCGCCAGGTAGCGGCCGGGCTCTAGCCAGATTTCAACATCGTGCCCCGCGATGGCCTCGGCCAGCATCGCGTTCATCGAGGCCAGATCGAACCCTGCCTGGCCCCGGCGGTCGGGAACCCCAAGTCCGCCGCCCAGATCCAGCACTTTCGCGTCGGGAAAAAGCGGCAATACCTGCAGAAATCGCTCAAGCTGCTCCCGCCAGACCTCAGCATTCTGCACTCCGCTGCCCGTGTGGGCATGCAGGCCAACCACCCGGCTGCCCAACTCGGCAAGCGCCACACGCACGTCCGCCAGATGCTCAAGTGAAATGCCGAACTTGGAATCCGCCCCGGATGTAATGACTTTTTTATGGTGGCCGTAACCCCGGTCAAGATCGAGCCGCAGGAAGATGTCTTGCCCTTTGAATACATCCGGCCACTGCCTGATCGCCCAGGAATTATCGACCGTCAGGCGGATTCCCATTGCTAGCGCTGCCTCGTATTCGCTGCGCGGGGCGAAATTCGGCGTAAAGAGAATATCGGCGGCTGTGGCAGAGGGCACTTTGGTGAGCACGTGCCGCACCTCTTCCATCGAAACGCACTCAAACCCCAGACCTTCGTCGGCAAGCGCTAGCAGCAAGCTCGCGTGGTCATTGGCTTTAACGGCATAAAGAATCCGGCTGACCGAATTCAGGCCCCTGATCCGACGGGCTGCGCTGCGGGCCGTTTCGAGGTCGTACACATACGCACACTCCCGGCCCTCCAGAACGTTATGCAATTGTCCGGCCTTTGCAGCCCACCATGGATCTGCCTCAGCGACCGGAGCCATGGCTCGGGTCAGCTCTTTCCAGCTGGGACCGAATTCCGGCCTGTTGTCAGCCACCGAGGCAATCAAAAGCTGGTGCAGCTTTCGAACCAGGCTAAGCGCATGTTCCGGATCCACGACGAGTGTCAGGTTAAGGTCGTTGGCAGACTGCGTCACCATGTGCACGTGCCGGTCCTGGAAAACGTCCAGCGCAGCCGACAACCTCCCCAGTATGGTGCGAATCGAATTGCCCACAAGGCTAATCGAAATACAGCCGGTATGAACGTTGACTTTACACAGCTCACCCAGATCAGTGAGAAAAGCGGACAGGCGATTTTCATCGGAATGAGCGGACACTTGCGGGTCCAGGCTTACGGTGACGGTCGATTCAGATGTTGAAATCAAGTCGACAGAGTAACCGTGCCGCTTGAACACGGCGAAAGCATCGGCAAGAAAACCTGCCTGGTGCCACATCGCCGGATTCTCCATATTGACCAGCGTGATGTTTTCGCGGCTGACGACTCCTTTCACCTGGGCCTCTTCCCTGCCGGAACGCGCCGCGATTCGCGTTCCCCCTTCCCCGGGCCTGTTGGTATTCTTGATAAAAACAGGGATTCCGTGGCGACTGGCCGGTTGAATGCTCGGAGGATGGAGCACCCTGGCTCCCATCGATGCCAGTTCCTGTGCTTCGCTGTAACTCAAACGTCTTAGCAACCTGGCCTCCGGAACAGCCCGCGGGTCGGCGCTGAATATTCCCGGCACGTCCGTCCAGATCTCGAGGCTGGAAGCCGATAAGCGCGCCGCGAGATACGCTGCCGATGTATCGGACCCCCCTCTCCCCAACAAACAGGTGCTGCCGTCCGGGCCACCCACGATGAATCCCTGCGTGATGTGTATCCGCCCTGCTTTGGACAGCCGTTTCGCCAGCGCGGGTTCGGCATGATCAGCGCAGCGTGCGGCAAGCGCATCGTCTCCTGCTCCGGGCATCACCTGCAGCAGGTTGCGGGCATCCTGCCATACTGCGTCCAGTCCCTTCGACTCCAGGACCTGATGCCCGATCGAGCTCGAGAGCAATTCACCATGCGCCATGATCAAGGCACGTTCTGATGGCTCGCGAACTCCGCCTTCACTTTTGGCGATACGCACCAACTGCTCCCAGTGTTGATCAAAAACGGCCGTTGGCGTTTTTCCGAGTTGGTCAAAAAGCTCAAGATGCAGACGCGATAGTTCTGCCAGGATCGAGTCCTTTTCCTGGCTGCCCGGCGCTGTCGCCAGCTGAGTGAGCAGGTTGGTTACACCGGACAGCGCCGAGACAACGATCACCAGCCGATGGCCGGTTTCGAGGTGTTTGCCGGCTTGCCTGCAAATCGTGCTCCAGCACTCCACCGAGCTGACGCTGGTGCCACCAAATTTCATCACTACCCATGGATGATCGTGGTCTTTCTGTCTCATTGATTCACTCCAAACGAAAACGGCCTCCGCTGGGGAGGCCGTTTCTATTTTCTTGGCACAATGCGGAATCAGGCGGTAATTGACGCCCTCATCTTTCGCAGAGCATTCGCCTCCAGTTGACGGATGCGCTCGGCCGAGACTCCATAGCGGTTGGCCAACTCCTGCAGCGTCATCTTGCCATCCTGCAACCAGCGGCTGCGAATGATGTCCTGGCTGCGCTCGTCCAATTCGTCCAGCCCCCGGTACAACAACGTGTTGTTGTGCTCGGTCAGGTCTGAAGACTCGAGTTCCGTTTCCGGATCCCAGGATTTACTTTCCAGATATGCGACCGGCGCGACGTAAGGCACTTCGTCGTCTGCGTTGGGCGGGAGGTCAAAACCGACGTCCTGACCGGACAACCGGGACTCCATTTCCAACACGACCTCAGGCTTCACGCCCAGGTCTTTAGCCACGGCATTGACTTCATCGTAATTCAGCCAGCCCAAACGCTTCTTGGATTTTCGGAGATTGAAAAAGAGTTTCCGCTGAGCCTTGGTCGTGGCGACCTTGACGATACGCCAGTTCCTGAGAATGAACTCATGCATTTCAGCGCGAATCCAGTGCACAGCGAAGGATACCAGGCGAACTCCGTGGTCCGGGTCGAAACGTTTGACCGCCTTCATCAGGCCAATGTTGCCTTCCTGGATCAAGTCACCCAGCGCAAGCCCGTAGCCGGTGTACCCTTTCGCGACATGAACCACGAAACGCAGGTGCGCAAGTACCATCCTGCGGGCGGCCTCAATATCTTCATCTGCCTGGTAACGGCGGGCCAGTTCCTGCTCTTCTTCAAAAGTCAGAACGGGAATTTTGTTTACCTCCTGGATATAGGAATCCAGGCTTCCGGTCCCCGCGGGAACCAACAGATGGCTTGGTACGAGATCTTTGCTCATTAAGTCCTCCTGGGCAACGCACAAGTTTAGCACATTTTGGCGCGTTTAAAACCGCTAAAGCCCCCCTGGGGGACTGCGCTACGCTCCCTTGACGATTACCGGCCAAATTTTATCAATCTTCCGCTTTGACAAGGCCGTAAGCAATATGTTCCCTTCGGCCGGGCCTCACTCAGAGCTTGCCGAGCGTGCCATGTTCCCTGAGCTGGCGAAGGTAACGATGAACCGCCGCCCACGCCCCCAAAAGCCCCAGCAAACCACCTGCGGCCAGGATCGCAAGCACGCCTTCCATGCCCAGGTTTTGAACGACAAAAGTGTTGCCGTAAGCATCGAGCAGGCGTTCCAGTGGCTGCCTTAGGTAATAAAGGCACAGGTTGAACAGCAACAACGAAAGCAAGGCGCCAAGCAGACCGTACCAAAAGCCAGAGTACAGGAAAGGCTGCCTGATGAAGCCGTTTCCCGCCCCGACCAGGCTGAGCACCTGAATTTCCTCGGCGCGACTGGCTACGTCCAGTCGAATGGTATTTGACACGACTACGATTACGGCCAGCGAAAACAGTACGGTCAGCAACAGGACAAACGCCTGCCCCAGTTCGAGCAGCCCCGCCAGCCGTTGCAGCCATTTGAAATCGACCTGCACGAGCTCCACTTCGTCGCGCTGCTGCAACCAGCCATCAAGCTCCGTGACCGCCGCTCCAAGATCACCCCCCTCCGTACTCGCAGGGGTGACAAGTAAAACCCAGGGCAGTGGGTTTTCGTCGAACATCTCCAGCGCCCGGCCAAAGCCGGAGGCGGCCCGGAACTGTTCCATTCCCTCAACCGGTGAAACCGTCACCACGGTTGCGCGCAAATCACGATTGATCAGGTCGGCCAGTGCAGCGGCCTCTTGCTGTTGCATTCCAGATCGCAAAAACACCGTGATGGTGCCCCAGTCATTCTGCTGCAGGTCGATGGCGCGAAGGTTTTTTACCGTCACGTATAGTCCGAGGGGCAATGCCATGGCTATTCCCAGCACCAACACCGTCATCAATGTCCCAACGCGATGGTTCAGCAGGGTGCCCAGGCTGGAAAAAAAGCTGTATAACTGGCGCCGCGTCCAGGCCCGGGACTTCCTGCGCAAGCCGGCCGCACTCATGCCGCGGAACCCGCCAGCTCTGCGGCGCTGATATCGTCAACCAGGCTGCCCTTCGATAACACCAGCACCCGGCACCCCATTGACCGGATCAGGGCCAGATCGTGGCTGGCGATCAAAACGGTGACGCCCTGTGCGTTCAACTGGCGGAAAAGCCCGAATAACTCCCGCGACAGATCCGGATCCAGGTTACCGGTTGGTTCGTCGGCCAGCAGTATTGGCGGCATGCCCACAATGGCCCGGGCAATGCCCACGCGCTGTTGCTCTCCCCCTGAGAGCATCAACGGCCAGGATTTCTCCTTGCCCAGTAAGCCGACCTTGTCCAGGGCGGCGCGGACTTTCTTGCGTATTTCAACGTAACGCATGCCGGCGATCATCAACGGCAGCGCGACGTTATCAAATACGGTCTTGTCGCTGAGCAGTTTGTGGTCCTGGAAAATCATACCGATTTGCCGCCGGACCTGGGGCGCGTAACGCATCGATGTTTTGCCGAGGCTTCTGCCGTTGACCTGAACCTGCCCTCGCGTGGCCGTCTCCAGCATCAGGATCAGCCTCAGCAGAGTGCTCTTACCGGCGCCTGAATGACCGGTCAAAAATACCATCTCACCGGCATTTAATTGAAAGCTGACGTCCCGAAGCGCGTACGAACCGCTCTGGAACCGTTTGGTCACGTGTTCGAAAGTGATCATCCGTTCACCGGCCCAAAGTTGGGGTTAGCATCGATTGGCGGCTAGCGGCGCCGCTGGCCTCCCTTGTTATGCCGACGCGGCGGGCGATTTCTGCCACCTGACTTGCGATGGTCCCGCCTCGGTCTGGCCGCCACTCGCTTGATCTCCGGCAGTTGTGTCTCGTCCGCCTGGTCCACGGAAATGGCATACCCGATGAACTCCTCGATTTCCGGTAAATGAAAGGCGTAATGTTCACAGGCGAAGCTGATGGCCTCTCCTTTCGCTCCCAGGCGTGCCGTTCTTCCGATGCGGTGGACATAGTCCTCGGCGTCCTGCGGCAAATCAAAATTGATCACATGCGTGACGTCCGGAATATGCAGACCGCGAGCCGCCACATCCGTTGCGACAAGCACAGGAAGTTCGCCGTCATGGAAAAGTTTCAACAGGGTCTGCCGTTTCTTCTGAGGCACCTGGCCGGACATCGCTGCCGCGTGAATGCCGTTGGCATTGAGTGTTCTCTCCACCCGGTCGGTTACGGCCCGGGTGTTGGCGAATACCAACACGCGCCCGTCTTCTATTTCTCTTAACAGGCTGATCAGCAACGGCAGTTTTTCCTCGTTGGAGGGATAGTAAACCGTTTGCTTGACGTTTTCCGCGGTGACCTGCGCAGCCTCGGCCTTGAGCAGTTCGGGTTCATTCATGTGCTCGTATGCCAGTTCGAGCACCCGGTGGGAAAGCGTGGCTGAAAACATCAGGCACTGCCGCTGATCGCGGGGCGGCAACCGCCTGAGCACGTACCGGATGTCCTTGATAAAACCCAAGTCAAACATCCGGTCCGCCTCGTCCAGCACCATGACGTCAATTTCCTTCAGGTTGAATACATGCTGTTTGAAGTAATCGATAATTCGCCCCGGCGTTCCGATCAGCACGTCAACGCCTGCCTCCAGGGTCTTGCGCTGTTTTTCGTAATCAACGCCGCCGTAGGCAAGGCCAAACCTCAATCCGGTCCCGGTTCCGAGCAACAATGCGTCCTTGTGGATCTGCAGCGCCAGTTCCCTCGTAGGTGCCAAAACCAGTGCCCGCGGGTGCTTTCCGGAATGGCCGGGACTCTTTTCCAGAAGCCGCTGAAAAATGACCAGCAGGAAGGCGGCCGTCTTTCCGGTGCCCGTCTGGGCCTGGCCGGCAACGTCTTTGCCCTCCAGCGCCGGCGGCAGGGTCAGCGCCTGGATTGGCGTGCAATGAGAGAAGCGCGCCTGCTTCAGACCTCCCATCACCGCAGGCATCAGGCGCAGCGAAGAGAATTCGATTTCGGTCAGGGGATTGCTTGTTTTTGTTTCGGGCATATTCGGATCACTTTAATGTTTCGGCCTTTTAGCCGGACTTATGTCAATTTTTTTGTTTTTCAGGAAGCAGGGGGCTTGAAATTTGCTGCCGGCGCCTTGAAATCGAGGGACAGTTCGGTTGAAATAACGAGTCCGTTAACGGTTTTTACCGGGCCCTTGATCCAACCATATTAACCGCGCCGCTTTCCATGTTCCAGTAAGAGAGCCGCGACAATCTTGGAGAAATACAGTGAGTGATAAAATCAAACACGTCACCGACGGCAGTTTTGACCAGGACGTGCTCAATGCCGACGGGCCCGTGCTGGTCGATTATTGGGCGGAATGGTGCGGTCCTTGCAAGATGATAGCACCGATCATCGAAGAACTGGCTGACGAATATGGCGACCGCCTGACTGTTGCAAAAATGGACATCGACAGTAACATGGCTACGCCCCAACAATACAGCATTCGAGGCATCCCTACGCTGATGATTTTCCGCGACGGAAAAGTGCAGGCCACCAAAGTCGGCGCAATGACCAAGGGTCAGCTCAAGGCCTTCGTGGACGAAGTCGTATAGAGTTTGAGCGGGGTTCAGATCGTCAAGGTCTGAACCCCTTAATATAAAATGCACGCGAATTGCTGGACGCCCTGCCCCAATCGTGCTAGTTTGATCCCATCTGTCGCCGGACCCCCCCGTCCGGTTTGAACACTTCCCTTTGTAAACGTCGGCTCCAAGCCGGACAAATAGTCGTTTTGACCAACTAAATTAATGTTCTTTGCCAGAACTTCTGAACGGGCCTCGCCCTCAAACCTGAAAACTTCCATATGAATCTAACTGAACTCAAACAGAAATCGACCTCCAAACTGCAGGAAATTGCTGATGAAATGGGCCTGGAGGGCGTCGCACGCTCTCGCAAGCAGGACATGATTTTTTCCATACTGAAGGCACACGCCAAGAATGGCGATGCTATTTTCGGAAACGGGGTACTGGAAATCCTGCAGGACGGTTTCGGCTTCCTCCGCTCCGCCGACAGTTCATACCTGGCCGGCCCCGACGATATTTACGTTTCGCCCAGCCAGATTCGACGTTTTGCGCTGCGAACGGGGGACATGCTGTCAGGCAAAATCCGGCCGCCGAAAGACAGCGAGCGATATTTTGCGCTGCTCAAAGTCGAGGAGCTCAACTACGAGTCTCCTGATGCCGCCAAGCGTAAAATCCTGTTTGAAAACCTGACCCCTGAATTTCCGACCCAGCAATTCAAGCTCGAGCGCGGAAACGGCAGTACCGAAGACATAACCGCGCGCATTATCGACCTCGTTTCGCCGATCGGCCGCGGACAACGCGGGCTGGTGGTTTCTCCGCCAAAAGCCGGTAAAACCATCATGCTGCAAAACATCGCAACCAGCATCCGAGCCAATCATGAAGACTGCAAAATGATCATTCTGCTGATCGACGAGCGTCCTGAGGAAGTAACGGAAATGAAGCGCAACGTTGATGCGGAGGTCATCTCCAGTACCTTTGACGAACCGGCATCGCGGCATGTGCAGGTAGCGGAAATGGTCATCGAGCGCGCCAAGCGCCTGGTCGAGCATAAACACGACGTGGTCATCCTTCTCGATTCGATTACCCGCCTCGCCCGCGCTTACAACACGGTTGCCCCGTCATCCGGAAAAGTGCTCACGGGTGGCGTGGACGCTAATGCATTGCAGCGCCCGAAGCGGTTTTTCGGCGCCGCCAGGAATGTAACCGAAGGAGGTTCGCTGACCATTATCGCCACTGCGCTGGTTGAAACCGGTTCGAAGATGGATGAAGTGATCTACGAAGAGTTCAAGGGAACCGGCAACATGGAGATCCACCTGAACCGGCGGATCGCCGAGCGCCGAACCTATCCCGCGATCGACATCAACCGCTCCGGCACGCGACGTGAGGAGTTGATGATCGGGCAGGCTCAATTGCAGAAAGTCTGGATCCTCAGAAAACTGCTGCACCCGATGGATGAAGCACAGGCCATCGAGTTCATGCTCGATAAACTGAAGTCCACCAAGACCAATGAAGAGTTCTTCAACTTCATGAAGCGGTGATCAGCCGCCCCTACAAAATCTTACGGCTAAGTACTGCTTTTCTCCTGTTTTTGCTGCCTTTACAGGCGGTCGCAGACAATGAAACATTGCTTGACCTTGCGGTTGATGATCAGGGCGGCAAATTGTTCCTGCAGCTGGGCGATTTACCGGCGGAATACCTCTACATACCCGCGATTCAGTCCGGTGCGGGTTCTAACGATCTGGGCCTGGACCGGGGAAAACTCGACCGCAACCGCCGCGTTCGCTTTGAGCGCTACGGTAATCGCATTCTGCTGCTTGAGCCGAACCTCGCTTTTCGCGCAGAGACCGGGAACCCGGCAGAGCGCAGGGCCGTCAGTGAAGCTTTTGCTCAATCCGTGCTCGCCGGCTTCGAGCTGGAAGTAACTGACGATGAGAACGTCGTCAAAATAGATCTTAGCCCATTATTACTCTCCGACATCACCCGGATCGCACCATTGCTGGCGAAAATTGATCAGGAGGAATTCGAACTGGACCAGGCCCGGTTCTCCTATTGGCTGAGCTCAGGCATCAGTGATGCGATTGGCATCGTTCAGAGCGCCTTCAAGTGAACTGATGCCCAGGTCTGGCGCCTGGTCCGTTCTGCGCGATGTTCAGAGCAGGTCTGCGACAGCGGCGCGCTCCTCCCTCAATTCGGCATTGGTGGCATCCATGCGGCCGCGGCTGAATTCATCGATGTCCAGGCCCTGAACGATTTGGTAGTCGCCGTTCGCGCAAACACAGGGGAAGGAGTAGATGATTCCGGGTTCGATTCCGTAGCTGCCGTCAGCCGGTACAGCCATGGAAACCCAGTTGCCTTCCGGAGTGCCGAGTGCCCAGCTCCGGATATGGTCAATGGCCGCAGACGCGGCGGATGCCGCGCTCGATGCGCCGCGTGCCTTGATGATCGCAGCTCCGCGCTGCTGCACGTCAGGGATGAAGGTATCCCGGTACCAGCCCTGATCGACATCGCCCGCTACGGTTTTGCCGGCAACTTCTGCAAACCGGATATCCGGATACTGGGTTGATGAGTGGTTGCCCCAGATAACCATTTTCGAAATATTGGAATGGTGCGTCTGAACCTTGCCGGCCAGTTGGGCCAATGCTCGGTTGTGATCCAGCCGGGTCATCGCCGTGAAATTACGCGGGTTGAGGTCCGGTGCCGCAGCCTGTGCGATCAGTGAATTCGTGTTGGCCGGATTGCCAACGACCAGAACCTTGATGTCGCGGCTGGCCACCTTGTTCATGGCCGCACCCTGTGGACCAAATATTTTTCCATTGGCAGACAGAAGGTCCGCTCGCTCCATTCCGGGGCCGCGCGGCCTTGCGCCGACCAGCAGGGCATAATCGGTATCCTGGAAAGCGGTCTCAGCGTCGTCGGTTGCAACGATATCCGCCAGCAGCGGAAAGGCGGCGTCCTGCAGTTCCATGACAACGCCCTGCAAAGCACCCATGGCCGGCGTGATCTCGAGCAGCTGCAAAATAACAGGCTGGTCAGGCCCCAGCATATCTCCGGCTGCAATTCTGAAACAAAGTTGGTAGCCTATCTGGCCAGCAGCGCCGGTAATGGCGACTCGAACAGGACGGTTCATCTGTGACTCCTTCAATCGGTTACGATATCGTTAAGAGTAGCGCGGGACTAATCCCGCGACCCGCAATCTAACCAGACAATTGTAGCCGATAATGCACCTATTCCGTTTATTTCAATCGTTAATAATTTGCTTTTCCGGGAGTAATAATTATGAAGGTTCGGTTTCGAACTATGGTTTTAAAGTTTGTTCTTCTATTACTGGCTCTGACGAGTTTCGACGCGATGGCAGCTGACCGCGTCACCGGCAAACTTTTTGCCACCCGCTCTGCGGTGATGGCGCCGAGCGCCATGGCGGCTACCAGCCACCCTCTGGCCACGCAAATTGCGCTGGATATCATGAAAGGCGGGGGCAACGCCATCGACGCTGCGATAGCGGCGAACGCCGCCCTGGGCCTGATGGAACCCACCGGAAACGGCATTGGCGGTGATCTGTTCGCCATCGTCTGGGATGCGACAACAGAGTCCCTGCACGGGCTGAATGCATCGGGGCGTTCACCCCGGACGCTCAGCCGCGAATGGTTTGCGGATAACGGCATTGAAAAAATTCCGGCTTACGGCCCCCTGCCCGTCTCGGTGCCAGGGGCGGTGGACGGCTGGTTCGAGTTACATGGACGATTTGGCAAGCTGCCCATGATCCGGATTCTCCAACCCGCTATCGACTACGCACGAAATGGCCATCCGGTGCATGAGACGATTGCCCATTACTGGGACCTCTCGATCGGGAAACGCGCGCCCTACCCCGGTTTTCTGGAGCAGATGACGATTGACGGCCGGGCTCCGGCTGCGGGTGAGCTGTGGAAAAACCCGAACCTCGCCAACACGCTCGAGCGTCTCGCGAAGGAAGGCCGCGACGCGTTTTACAAGGGGGAAATGGCGCAGATAATTGCCGACTACATGCAGGCCAACGGCGGTTTTCTTTCCTACGAAGACATGGCCTCGCACGCGAGCACGTGGATTAATCCGGTGTCGGTGAATTATCGCGGATACGATGTATGGGAACTTCCGCCAAACGGCCAGGGTGTCGCGGCACTGCAGATACTTCAGATTATGGAACAACACGATGTAGCCGCCATGGGGTTCGGCTCCGCCGACTACATTCATCTGTTCCTCGAAGCCAAGAAACTGGCATTCGAGGACCGGGCGCGCTTCTACGCTGATCCTGCCTACATGGACGTACCGGTCGAAAAGCTGCTCTCAGAAGCCTACGCCGCCGACCGGAACAAGCTGATCGACATGAACATAGCCGCAAGGCAATTTCCGCATGGAGATCCTGCCGTGCTGCGTGATGGAGACACCATTTACCTGACGACCGCAGACAGCGAAGGCAACATGGTGTCACTTATCCAGAGTAACTACCGGGGCATGGGATCCGGCATGACGCCCCCCGGGCTTGGCTTCGTCCTGCAGGACCGCGGTGAACTTTTCAACCTCCAGGCCGGTCACCCCAACAGTTTCGAACCCGGAAAGCTGCCGTTTCACACCATCATTCCGGCTTTTGTCACCAAGGACGGCAGGCCTTTCATCAGTTTCGGCCTGATGGGTGGCGGGATGCAGCCTCAGGGACATGCCCAGATCGTCGCTAACATCATCGATTTCGGAATGGGGCTGCAGGAAGCAGGTGACGCGCCCAGGATCCACCATACCGGTTCCAGCGAGCCCACCGGAGAAACCATGGTAAACGGCGGAATAGTGAACCTGGAGACCGGCTTCGGTTATGAAATCATCCGCGAGCTCATGGCTCGCGGCCACCGTATCCAGCCCGCTGCCGGACCTTTCGGAGGCTACCAGGCCATCATGAAACATCCCGGGTCCGGTGTTTATGTAGGCGCCTCCGAATCGCGCAAGGACGGTCAGGCAGCCGGATACTGATCGTTTGAAGATCGTCGTAGACCAGAACATCCGGGGCGCGGAAGATACTTTTGGCCGCCACGCTACACTGCTGGTCAAGGACGGCCGGGATATCGGCGCCGCTGATCTCGTTGATGCCGATGCATTGATTGTCAGAACCGCCACCGAGGTCAACCGGGATCTTCTGCAGTCGAGCCCGGTGCGGTTCGTGGGTACAACCAGCATCGGCACCGACCACATGGATACCGGCTGGCTCGATCGACACGGCATTGAGTGGGCCAGCGCCCCGGGATGCAACGCCGATTCCGCCGCGCAGTATTCCCTGGCCATGATCTGGCTTGCCTGCCAGCGGCTGGGGCGCAGGCTGGACCAATTGTGCGTAGGGATCATCGGGCGCGGTAACGTCGGTTCCCGTTTGCACCGGCTGCTGCAGGCTCTCGGGGTCGAGACCGTCGCCAACGACCCGCCGCTGGCCGAGCTCGGAGCGACGGATCTTGTTCCGCTGGAACGAGCGCTCACTCAGGACATCGTAACTTTGCATGTGCCGTTGACCAGGAACGGACCCCACCAGACCTTTGGAATGATAGGCAAAAAGCAGTTGGCCTTCATGGCGGACGGGGCCCTGCTGGTGAACGCAGCACGGGGTGACGTGATCGACGGCAACGCCCTGACACGCGAGCTCAGAACGGGACGGCTGTTCGCCGCTATCGACACCTGGCCAGGTGAACCCATGATTCAGCGCGAGCTGCTCGAAGCGGCAGTGGTAGCAACACCCCATGTTGCCGGCTACAGCAATGACGGCAAGCGCCTCGGCACCTGGATGGTTTACCAGGCTTTCTGCAAGTGGGCGGCGCTGACCCCTCACGACATGCCGGACCCGCCGGGCAGCCGTCCGCAGCTGACGGTTCCAGGCGGAGCGGACTGCGTGACGCACGCATTGGAGGCCGCCTGTTTTGTCCCGCATCATGACGCCGCCATGAAATCGCTGCTGGCAGTGGATATTCAAAAAAGGGCGTCTGCATTCGACCGGTTGAGGCGTGAATATCCATCCCGCAGGGATTTTCACGCCTGGGCCATTGACTGTCGCGAACCCGGATCCCGGGACATGCTGCTAAAACTGGGGTTCTGTGTCGACACGACGGAGTGATTGATTTCCAAGGGTAAACCCTGTAGTGTGCGCGCGCCTGCAGGAAAGGACCACAGCGTGATTGAAAACCTCAGAAATATAGCCATCATCGCCCATGTAGACCACGGCAAGACCACCCTGGTAGACCAGCTGTTACAGCAGTCCGGTACGCTCGGAGAGCGCGCTGCAACACCTGAGCGCATAATGGACTCCAACGAACTCGAGCGTGAGCGCGGGATCACTATCCTGTCAAAAAACACCGCCATCACCTGGAACGATGGTGAGACCACTTTCAATATCAACATCGTAGATACTCCGGGGCACGCGGATTTCGGGGGGGAAGTCGAGCGTATTCTGAGCATGGTGGATTCGGTGCTGCTGCTGGTCGATGCCGTTGACGGCCCGATGCCGCAGACCCGGTTCGTCACGCAAAAGGCCTTTGAAATGGGATTCAAGCCGATCGTGGTAATCAACAAGATCGATCGCGACGGCGCGCGCCCCCAGTGGGTCCTTGACCAGACTTTCGAACTGTTCGATCAATTGGGCGCCAACGACGAGCAACTGGATTTTCCGGTCGTGTACGCATCGGCCCTGCAGGGTTACGCTGCCCTGGACGATCAGGTCACCGAGGGCGACATGCGGCCCCTGTTTGAAACCATCGTTGAGCACGTTGCGCCGCCGCCGGTGAATGTGGACGGGCCGTTCCAAATGCGCATCACGACGCTGGACTACAGTGCCTACGTGGGTGTCATCGGCATCGGGCGGGTTCAGCGCGGCAGCGTTAAGCCGAACCAGCAAATCTGCGTCATCGACTGTGACGGCCGTCAGCGCAACGCCAAAGTGCTGCAGGTCCTGGGCTTTCATGGCCTGACACGTGTAGAGGTCGAATCAGCCCAGGCCGGGGATATCATTGCCATTACCGGGGTCGAGAATCTGCAGATTTCCGACACCCTGTGTGACCGCGCGACGCCCGAAGCCCTGCCGGCGCTGACTGTAGACGAACCTACCATCAGCATGACATTTCGCGTGAATAATTCACCTTTTGCCGGTCGCGAAGGAAAATATCTGACCAGCCGGCAGCTGCGTGAGCGGTTGCTGCGCGAGGCCAGCCACAACGTCGCATTGCGTGTTGAAGATACGGAAAACCCGGAACGGTTCAAAATTTCCGGCCGCGGGGAACTCCACCTCTCGATCCTGATTGAGACGATGCGGCGGGAGGGATATGAACTGGCCATCTCCCGGCCCGAAGTGATCGTGCACGAAACCGAGGACGGCCGCGAAGAGCCTTACGAGCAACTGGTTGTGGACTTGGTCAGCGACTACCAGGGCGCCGTGATGGAACGCCTGGGCGAACGCCGCGGTGAACTGCAAAATATGCAACTGGACGGCAAAGGTAGGGTGCGCCTTGATTACCTGATCCCGGCACGCGGGCTGATCGGCTTTCAGTCGGAATTCAGGACGCTTACCGCCGGCACCGGACTGATGTTTCATGTGTTCGACCATTATGGCCCCTATCATCCCGGCGACATATCCCGGCGCAATAATGGGGTTTTGATCTCCAACGGCACCGGCAAGGCGCTGGCTTACGCTCTGTTCAACCTGCAGGAGCGCGGCCGAATGATTATCGAGCCTGGAGTCGATGTGTACGAAGGCCAAATCATAGGAATCCATAGCCGGGCCAATGACCTGACGGTAAATCCGCTGAAGGGAAAACAGCTGACCAATATCCGCACAGTGCTCAAAGACGATGCCGTGCAACTGGCCTCACCGATGAAGCTCACGCTGGAACAGGCGCTGGAGTTTATCGAGGACGATGAACTGGTGGAAGTCACTCCCGATGCCATCAGAATACGTAAAATGCACCTGCTGGAGCATGAGCGTAAGCGCGCAGGGCGACAAAAATCGGAGGATTGAGCTCGCTGGCTGGAGGCTCAGTCAGGAAACTTGAGGTCCCTGCCCAGCCATCCCGCAAGGCGACGTTTCTGGCGTTGGCTCATTTTCTTCTGAGTCACGATTGAATACCTGAGCGGAATTTCCGTACCCACCGTTAACGGCAGCGTCTGCAGCCGCCCGTGGCGGGCCACGGTAAGCTCAACCTGATCTCCCGGCAACAGCTTTTGGAATAACTGCGCGAAATCTTCCGGAGTGACCCTGAAACCGTCAATTGCCAGCAACTCGTCACCCGGTAAAACCCCTGCAGCGGCGGCCGGATAGCCGAGCAGCACATGCTCTGCGACCAGTGCCGTTCCGGAGTCCTTCCAATCGACACCCATACCGGCGGGGGCCTGCTGATCCGGGGTCAGACCGGGAGTCCGGTCCAGTGCCAGACCATACCAGTCCAGCGCTTTGTCGACATCCGGATCGCCGGTTGTTTTGAGCATCTCTTCCACCCGTTTCCGGACTTCCTCTCCCCCGAACGATTCCACCGCATCTTCAAACGCTCCGGTCGGATACCCACGGGCACTCCCCGCCGATGGGCCATATTGCGCGTACATTTTGCGCATGACGTCATCCAGATTGAAGCGATTGTTGGTCTGCCTGCGCAGTTCCGTATCGGTCACAAACCCGATCAGCGCGCCTTTTCGATAGTAGGAAATGGTGTTGTTCAGCTTGTTGCTGTCCGGCTTGTAATGCTTGATCCACGTATCGAATGAAGCCAGTTCAGCAGACCGCACCTCCCGGCCCGGTGTCGTCTCGTAATTGCGGATCTCCTCTGCCAGGAGGTTCATGTAATCAACGACTTCGATCACGCCGGCCCTGAAAAGAAGCAGGTTGTCATAGTAACTGGTCAGGCCTTCCGCCAGCCACAGTTCACGCGTGTAGACCTCCTTTTGATAGTCATACCCCGCCAGTGCTCTGGGTCGCATGCGCCTGACATTCCACGAGTGAAAGAACTCATGCGACGCCAAAGCCAGCCATTTGATGTAGTCCTGCCGGCCGCGCATCTGCCAGGGATTGCACATCATTACCGTGCTGTGGTCGTGTTCAAGCCCCCCAAACTTCTCCATGAACAGATTGAGAAAAAGGTATTTACGGTCAAAGGGACTGTCGCCCCAGAACTCGTGCTGGGCCTCGACGATTTTTGCCAGATCCTGCACGGACTGTTCACCGTCCCAGAACCGATTCGCCTCTGAGAGCACCAGGGCGTACTCCTGGTCATTCACAGTAAACGGCAGCTCAACCGTATTCCCTAAGAGAACCGGGCTGTCGACCAGTTCGTCGTAACTCCGGGCCAGAAAGCGGGTTTCGTCTGCGGGCCTTGCCAGTGAGGTGTGAATGGCCGCCCAATCAGCGGGCAAAACGATTTCGAGACTCTGAGGCAGCCCGAGGGTCTTTTCGTTATAAAGGAAAAGCCCTGCGCCGTTGAGCAGGGCACGGGAATCCTCGACCCAGCTTTCCGCCACATTGATACGGCCGGCCCAGACATCGTATTCGATTGTGAGTCGGCCTGCGCTGATAGCCTCAACGCGCCATTGGTTTTTGGAGATCTTGACCAGCGCCATTGTGCGCCCGGTGGAATCAACCGCGCGGATCCGTTCCAGGTTGGCGGCAAAATCCCTGATGACATAAGAACCGGGACTCCATGAAGGCAGAAACAGGTCGATACTGCCCGCGGCCGCTTCAAATTCCGACCGCACATGCACGTATTGATTGTGCTTTTCCGGAAAACTCAGGATATGCCGGACCTCATGCCCGGCATCAGCTTGAATCGCCGATGGCTGCAGGCATGACCACAGGAGCAGTGCCGTCAGCAGCGCTTTGAACATCAACGCCCCCTACTTGCCCTGGTTGTGCTTTCTCACAATGAGCATTGCCAATTCAAGCGACTGCTCATAGTTAAGCCGGGGATCGACGGTAGACTTGTAGTCGCGTTTCAGATCCTCTTCGGAAAGGTCGCGTGCACCCCCGGTACATTCCGTCACGTTCTCTCCCGTCAATTCCAGGTGCACGCCTCCAAGTCGTGAGCCGCTGTCCCGGTGAATCTCGAAAGCCAGTTCCATTTCATTCATGATCTTCCGAAAGCGGCGGGTTTTGATTCCGTCGCTGGTGGATTCGGTATTGCCGTGCATCGGATCAGATATCCACAGCACCGGGCTTCCCGTTTCCTCTACGGCCTTGATCAGGCGCGGCAGATGGTCCTCAATTTTAGATTCACCCATCCGATGTATCAGCACAATCCGGCCCGTCTCCCGGCCCGGATTGAGCTTTTCCAGAAGCCCGGCCAGCCATTCCTTGTTCATTCCGGGACCCACCTTGATTCCCAGCGGATTACGGATGCCGCGGAAGTATTCGACGTGCGCGCCTTCAAGATCCGCCGTGCGCATGCCGATCCACGGAAAGTGCGTCCCGAGGTTGAACCATCCCCATTGACGCGGCACCTGCCGGGTCTGTGCTTGCTCATACGGCAAGTGAAGCGCTTCGTGGGAAGTAAAGAAGTCTACCCGCCTCAAACTGCCGATGTCTCTGCCGGTCAGGGTCTCCATGAAGCGTAACGACTGGCCCAGGCTGTCGGTCAGCTTGTTGAATTCTTCGGCGAGCGGAGAATGCTCCAGCCAACCCAATTCCCAATACTCCGTGTGGTGCACGTCCGCGAAGCCGCCATCGACAAGCGAACGAACAAAGTTCATTGTCATTGCCGAATAGGCGTGAGCCTGCAGCAATCTCTGGGGGTCCGGTATCCGCGCCTCTTCATTGAACTCAAACGCGTTGACCAGGTCGCCGCGGTAACTGGGCAGCGTCACGCCATCGCGGGTTTCGAGGTCGGCAGACCGCGGTTTCGCATACTGACCGGCAAAACGGCCAATCCGGACGACAGGCATTTGCAGCCCATGAACGAGGGCCAGGCTCATTTGCAGCAAAACCTTGAGCCGGTTGGTGATCAGCGGTGAACAAACTTCCGAAAAGCTCTCAGCACAGTCACCGCCCTGCAGCACAAACCGCTTTCCGGCCTGCGCCTCGGCGATCTGATCCCGCAGCGACAGGATTTCCCAGGATGTTACCAGCGGCGGCAGATCGGCCAGTTTGCCCAGTGCGCTGTGGAGCGCCTGCGGGTCTGGATAATTCGCCTGCTGCAGCGCCGGAAAATTTTGCCAGGATTCCGGATTCCAGTCCGCCGACAAATTTTTCTCATGCACCGGCCGGGCCGGACCTGATCCTGCTGCACTATTCATAATGAGTTCAAGCCTTTGTTTTACGCGCTGAAATTAACACGAAAATGGTAACGATTGTTATCCCGGCATACCAGAGCAAGGTCCAACCCGGCATACTGATACCAAAAAGCGCCCAATCCACCTCCGCGCATTCGCCGGAACCGTAAAACACTTCCGACAGAACCTGGGTGAACGGCAGGGTTTCCAGCATGTAATTCAGCCCCATACCGCAATCGGGCACCTGGTCAGGAGGCAGGCTCTGGAGCCACAGGTGGCGCCCCGCGATAGCGGTACCCGCCAGTCCGCCGATGCCCAACAAACCGCCATAGACCCAGCGCCCGACCGCACCCGGGTTGTGAATGGCGGCAAGCAATGCAACGGCGCCAATCCATATGAAGGCTATGCGTTGAAAGACGCACAACGGGCAAGGTTCCAGAAAATCAACGTGCTGCACGTAAAGGGCATACGAAACCATGCCGGCGCAAACCACTGCGACAATAAAAAACCAGACTCTGGGCTGGAACAACACGGCCATAGAATTATCCTCAAGGCTGCTCACGGGATCAGCCGAATTGATCCCTGATAAATAAAGACCCGGCTGAATAAGCCGGGTTCCCTTATAATCTGAGATGTACATTATGACAGACTCGACAGGCAAGACAATGAGCGAAGTATCGCAAAATAACAAGACCCGGCCAGGTTCTTCTATCCACGCCCCGACGGGCAATTCGCTGAGCTGCAAAGGCTGGCATCAGGAAGCCGCGATGAGGATGCTGATGAACAACCTGGACCCCAACGTGGCCGAGAAGCCGGATGAGCTGATCGTTTACGGCGGTACCGGCAAGGCGGCCCGCAACTGGGACTGCTACGACCGCATCGTCCGGACGCTGCAGAGGCTTGAAAACGATGAAACATTGCTGGTCCAGAGCGGAAAACCGGTGGGCGTTTTTCGCACTCACGATGAGGCGCCCCGTGTTTTGATCGCCAATTCCAACCTGGTTCCGCGTTGGGGAAATTGGAACGTCTTCCGTGACCTCGAACAAAAGGGCCTGACCATGTATGGACAAATGACGGCCGGGTCCTGGATTTACATAGGGTCACAGGGCATTGTGCAGGGGACTTACGAAACTTTTGCAGAGTGCGCGAACCAGCATTTTGGAGGAAGTCTGTCCGGCCGGCTGGTGGTTACCGCAGGACTGGGCGGAATGGGCGGAGCGCAACCATTGGCTGTCACCATGAATGACGGACACTGTTTGGCGGTCGAAGTGGACCCGTGGCGGATTCAGAGACGCGTGGAGACCGGGTACTGCGACGTGATGTCGGACAGCCTGGATGAAGCGCTTGACCTGCTCGACAAGTCCGACCGCGGCCTTTCAGTAGGGTTGCTCGGAAATATCTCGGAAGTCATGCCGGAACTGGAGCGACGCGGAATCGTACCCGACGTGATCACAGACCAGACCTCTGCACACGATCTTCGTTTTGGATACATACCTGCCGGTTACTCGCTCGAAAAAGCCGATGAATTGAGAGCGTCAAACCCGGAAAAATACGACAACGAAGTACTGGATTCCATGGTCATTCACGTCCAGGCGATTCTGGATCTGAAAGAAAAGGGTTCCGTTTGCTTTGATTACGGCAACAACCTGCGCGGGCAGGTGGCGGACAACCGCGGCATGCCGCAAGCATTTGACTACCCGGGTTTTGTGCCTGCTTACATCCGCCCTTTGTTCTGTAAGGGCGCGGGGCCGTTCCGCTGGGCAGCCCTGGGCGGCAACCCCGCAGATATCCAGGCGACCGACGACGCCCTTCTCGAGCTGTTTCCTGAAAAGGAGGCCCTGCACCGATGGATTCACAAGGCGCAGGAAAAAGTCCAGTTTCAGGGACTGCCGTCGCGAATTTGCTGGCTCGAATATGGGGAGCGGGCCGAGGCGGGACTCAGGTTCAACTGGCTGGTGAAAAAAGGAAAGGTCGAAGCCCCACTGGTGATTGGCCGCGATCACCTGGACACCGGTTCCGTTGCGTCGCCCAACCGCGAAACCGAAGCCATGAAAGACGGCTCCGACGCCATTGCCGACTGGCCGTTGCTCAATGCAATGCTGAACACGGCCTGCGGCGCCAGTTGGGTCTCGATCCACCACGGTGGCGGGGTCGGAATCGGCTATTCACTGCATGCGGGAATGGTCTGCGTGGCGGACGGAACCTCAATGGCGGACCGCAGGCTGCAGCGCGTGCTCACAGCGGATCCGGGCACTGGAGTCATGCGTCATGCCGATGCCGGTTATGACCTGGCGGTCGACACTGCGAATGAGCGCGGCGTTGATTTGCCGATGATCAACGGCTGAAATCCATGATCCGCGTAGCGACACTCTACAGCGATCTGGAAGCCAGCATGACTGCGCTGAGGTCGGAACACAAAGCCCTCGACCGCAGCAGGGAAATCGTAAAACGCGCATTGCATGACGGCAAGGCCCACTACGGCATCAACACCGGATTTGGCGTCCTGGCAAACAAGCGAATCGATGACGAGCAGCTTGCCGAATTGCAGCAGAACATCCTACTCAGCCACGCCTGTGGCGTGGGTGACCCGGTGCCTGCCGAAATTACGCGCCTGATGTTGCAACTGAAAATTCATGCGCTTGGACTGGGTCATTCCGGGATATCCAGGACAACCTTTGACCAGTTGCTGACCTTTGAGCACCTCGGACTCACACCCTGGGTGCCCAGCCGCGGCAGTGTCGGGGCTTCGGGCGACCTGGCCCCGCTGGCACACCTGTGCCTGCCCCTGCTCGGCCTTGGCGAGGTGTGGAACGAAACGCAATCCGGCAAGAAGGATGCCGCCGCCGCCCTGGGCCTGCTGGGCATCGAGCCTATTCAACTACAAGCCAAAGACGGACTGGCTCTGATCAACGGGACCCAGTTGATGTCCGCCTACGGTGCGTTTGTGCTGGAGCGGGCGCTGATTCTGCAAAAAGAGGCCGATATCCTTGCCGCGATGAGTCTCGAGGCACTGCAAGGGAGCGCCGCTCCGTTTGACTCGAGGATTCATGAGATAAGGCCCCACGCGGGGCAAACCGCGGTTGCCGGCAATATCCGCAAACTGCTGGATCACAGCGAGATCATGGATTCCCACCGTGATTGCGGCCGGGTGCAGGATCCTTATTGCCTGCGTTGCGTGCCGCAGGTACACGGCGCCAGCCGGGACGCCCTGGATTTCGCGCGCAACAGCATTGAAATCGAGCTGAATTCAGTCACGGACAATCCCCTGGTATTCGATAACGGCGACATCATTTCCGGCGGCAATTTCCACGGCCAACCGCTTGCCCTGGCCATGGACTTTGCTGCTATTGCGCTGGCTGAGCTTGGCAGTATTTCAGAGCGTCGAACCTACCTTTTGCTCGAGGGCCATGACGGATTACCCAAACTGCTGATGAAGGACACCGGCGTCAATTCCGGATTCATGATCCCGCAGTACACGGCAGCGGCGCTGGTTTCAGAAAACAAGGTGCTGTGCCACCCAGCCAGCGTGGACTCCATTCCTACCAGTCTGGGGCAAGAGGACCACGTCAGCATGGGCTCAATCAGCGCCTTGAAGCTATTATCAGTAATGAGGAACGTGGAAAGGGTACTGGCCGTTGAACTGCTGTGTGCTTCACAGGCCCTTGACTTCAGATCGCCCCTCAAGCCGGGCCGGGGCGTGCACCTCGCGCATGAAATGCTGCGCCGGCAGATCGTACATGCCCAGAAAGACTACGAAGTGAGAAACGACCTGGATCTGTGCGCGAGTATTCTTCGCGACGGCGACCTGGCCTCGGCAGTAGAGTCCCGGATCGGCGCGATTGCCTGATGCCGGTACTGCATAACATTGCGCAACTTGCCACCTGCCCTCGCGGCAACCCGCAGAATGACGCCGGTTTGATCGCCAACGCCGCCATTGCCTGGGAAGAGGACATTATTCGCTGGGTGGGCCATGCACCTGACCTGCCGCCCGAGTTCAGGAATGAACCTTCGATTGATTGCGAGCAGCGCCTCGTTATTCCCGGCCTGATCGACTGCCATACACACCTATGTTTCGGCGGGTGGAGGGGCGATGAATTTGCTCTGCGGATCGCGGGAGCCACCTACCAGGAGATCGCTGAGGCGGGCGGTGGAATTAACAGCACAGTCACGGCGACCAGGGCGGCCAGCCTGGGTCAACTTCGGCGCAAAGCCGCCACGATCCTCGACCGCATGCTTGAACTGGGTATCACGACCGTTGAGTGCAAGAGCGGATACGGTCTGGATCTCGCGAATGAGCTCAAGCAGCTGGAAGTCTACCGGCAACTGAACCAGGCTCATGTGGTGGACCTGATACCTACGTTCCTGGGCGCCCATGTTGTGCCAAAGGAACATACCGGCTCCCGGGATCGCTACATCGACCTTCTGTGCAATGAACTCATACCCATGATCGCCAGGGAAAATCTGGCTTTGTTCTGTGATGCGTTCATCGAAGACGGCGCTTTCACCGGCAGCGAGGCGCGCAGGATCCTGTCCTGCGCAGCGTCACACGGACTAGGAATAAAGATACACGCTGACCAGTTATCTACCGGCGGCGGTGCTGAGCTTGCTGCAGAATTGCGGGCTGTGTCCGCAGAACACCTGGAATACATCAGCGACGAAGGCATCGAAGCGCTCGCCCAAAGCGGGACCGTCGCGGTGAGCCTGCCGTTGGCTTCCTGCTATCTGGACGAGGCATACATTCCCGCCAGAAAGCTGATATCAGCCGGTGTTCCGGTTGCCGTCGCGACGGATTTCAACCCGGGCTCCGCGCCCAGTTTTCATCTGCCTTTGGCGATGACGCTTGCCTGCATCCATCAGCGAATGACTCCAGAGGAGGTCCTGAACGGCGTGACGACAGTCGCTGCCCGCGCAGTTTGTGCAGATGACCGGATTGGTTCCCTGTTACCCGGATTCCGCGCCGACCTTGCGTTAATCGACGCGCCCTCGCTGAATCACTGGCTGTACCACTTCGTACCCAATGCCTGTCTCAAAGTCCTGAAAAACGGCAAGTGGATTTAAAAAGGTTTTCTTGATCTGTGTCTATATACGGACGCCTTGTTTTCCTCTAAAATTCATCTAAATGAAAATCATTCTCAATTAGACCGCAAGACTATGACACTCAAAGAATTGAACCCCGGCCAGTCGGCACGGATTGAAGCAGTTGATGCCCGCCAGCCCGGCGTGGTTCGCCTGATGGTGCTTGGGCTGATCGAGGGGGTCGAAGTCCAATACGAAAACTCGGCCATTGGCGGCGACCCAATGGAGGTTTCAGTTCACGGCACGGCTATTTCCGTTCGCCGGCAACAAGCGGGCTCATTCCGGATTTCTCCGATCAGCACGAATGTCTGAAACACAAACGGCCTACGTTCCGGTCGACAAAATAAAAATCCGGCGTCGCCCAACGGCGTCCATTGCCGTCATCGGCAACCCCAACTCCGGTAAAAGCACCCTGTTCAACCGTTTGACGGGCTTGCGTCAGACAACGGGAAACTATCCCGGGGTCACCGTGGAGAAACACTCCGGTATCCTGCAACTGTCTGAAAGCGCCCTGGAGCTGGTCGACCTGCCCGGAATTTACTGCCTGGGAGGCTTTTCCGCCGACGAACGGATTGCTGTTGATTTACTGCTGGGACGCATAGCAGGCACGCGCCAGCCGGATGGTTTACTGATCGTTCTCGACGCTACGCACCTTTACCAGGGCCTGTACCTGCTCCAGCAGTTGATGGAAATGGAGCTACCAATGGTCGTAGCGATGACGATGACGGACGTGGCCACGTCTGCCGGAATTGATATTTCGATCGAAGTCCTGCAGAGGCATCTCGGCGGAATTCCCATCTATCCGGTCGTGGCAACCACGGGCCGGGGACTGGATACGCTGAAAGAAGCACTGGAGTCCATCAGCGACGCCCCTGCCCCTTCCATTCCCGAGTCGTGGCCTGAACTCAGCAGCACCGCCGACAGCCTGGTCAACCACGCCGCTAACACCCTGACCAGGATCGACATGATCCAGGCCTTGCTGCACCCGGAGAGCCAGCAGGCCGAAACCCTTGACCAGCAACTGGGCGCCGGGCCGGTGGAGGAAATTCGCGAAAAACTGTTTGGCGATGAACCGCCCCAAGCCTGCGAAGCCCGCCATCGTTACCGCTGGGTCCACAACGTGCTCAGGGAGTCCCAGCACCGGGCGCCACTGATCGAGAGGTTCGGAGCACGGGGCCTCCGTTGGATGAACCGGCCATGGCCGGCTACGCTGATGTTCTTCGCAGTCATGGCGTTGGTTTTTCAAGCCGTGTTTTCCTGGGCGACGCCAATGATGGAAGGCATTGACCAGGGGGCCACGTGGCTCGCTGAGCAGGCGGGGTCCTTGTTACCAGCGGGAGCGCTTTCGAGTTTCATAACGGACGGCGTTATCGCAGGAGTAGGCAGCGTGATCGTTTTCCTGCCGCAAATACTCATCCTGTTTCTTTTCATTATTGTTCTTGAAGACTCGGGCTTTCTCGCGCGGGCTGCCTTTTTAATGGACCGGATCATGCGCACCGTCGGACTGTCCGGACAGTCCGTGATACCGATGCTGTCGAGCTTTGCCTGTGCGGTGCCGGCCATCATGGCGACGCGCGTAATCCCCGACCGGCGCGACCGCATCGCCACCATTCTGGCGGCGCCTTTCATGACCTGCTCCGCCCGCCTGCCTGTATACGCGCTGCTGATTGCCGCGTTTGTTCCCGATACGTCGGTGGGCTGGTTCAACCTGCAGGGACTCGTGTTACTGGGCCTGTACCTGTTGGGTATAGCCGGGGGTCTGGTGACGGCCTGGTTGCTCAAACGGTCCGCATTACGCGGGCCCAAGCCTCATTTTGCGCTTGCCCTGCCGGAGTTCAGGTGGCCCAATCTGCAGACCGTCCTTATAAAGCTCCTGGAGCGGGCCCGTGTATTCCTCAAGCGTGCCGGCACCGTCATATTTTTAGTGGCAATCATTGTCTGGGGCCTGGCCTACTTTCCGCGCTCGGCTGAAGTAGATTCAACCCTCCAGGCGGCTATTCAGCAGGCAGAGTCCTCCTACACCGGCGATCAGTTGGCAGTAGAGATACGTGAGCTGGAAAACAAGGCAGCCGCTGATCAGCTGGAGCAGAGCTATCTCGGCCGCGCCGGAAAATCCATTGAGCCGGTCTTTACACCACTGGGTTGGGACTGGCGTGTTTCTGCCGCCGTGATCGCGGGTTTTCCAGCACGTGAGGTGGTGGTGGCCGTGATGGGCACCATCTATGCCGTTGGGGAAGATGCCGAGGAGGCCAGCCTCGCAGGCAAGCTCCGCTCCGCCACCTGGCCGGACGGACGCCCGATTTTCACCGTGCCGATGGTGCTTGGATTACTGCTTTTCTATGCCTGGTGCCTGCAATGTGCAGCGACAATTGCCACGATCAGGCGTGAAACCAACAGCTGGCGCTGGCCCCTGTTTGCGTGGACCTACATGACCATTATCGGTTACGTGGGAGCCCTGCTAATCTATCAATTGGGCAGCCTGCTCTAGACGGCCCGTTCTCCCGAACCCTCAGAGGTCTGGAGACGCATTTTGTTTGCCAAATGACATTTTTCGGCACAAGCAGCCCGAAAACTGGTTATTTCCTGATACTAAGTTTCTTACCTATCCCTATGTAATTAAACGCTTTTCTTTTTGCTCTTTCTGTTTTGGCCTGATTAATGCATTTATTACTTTGAAAGACTAAGGGGAAGAGCGATGAAAAATGCAATGACAAACTTATTCAAGGCTGGTTTGACGATGCTCGTAGGCTGGACTTTTGCAGGATGGTTACTGTTTCTTACCATCGCGTCATTGACGCTTATTTCTCAAAGCTGAATGTTTGTGCCGGGGGAGAACCTGCCCGCCACGCGCGGGCAGGACTATTAAAAAAGCCCGGCGATGCCGGGCTTTTTTTTGAACAGCGGAAGACCGCTTTCACTGTGCTTACTCGGCCTCAAGAACCTCTTCTTCGACCGGACGATCCACTAATTCTACATAGGCCATGGGGGCATTATCGCCTGCCCGATAACCGCATTTCATGATGCGAAGATAGCCGCCCGGGCGATCGACGTAGCGTGGCCCCAATTCATTAAAGAGCTTGGTAACTACTTCACGATTGCGCAAACGATCGAAAGCTTTACGACGATGCGCGACGCTGTCTTCCTTAGCCAACGTAATCAGCGGCTCAGCAACGCGCCGAAGCTCCTTGGCTTTCGGAACCGTAGTCTTGATGATTTCGTGTTCGATCAGCGATGACGCCATGTTGCGAAACATGGCTTTTCGATGAGAACTGGTTCGGTTCAGTTTTCTTCCGGATTTCTGGTGACGCATGGTCTTGTCCTTTGTCTATCTAATCTGGCTTGACGATCGGCTCAGGCGCTAACCAGGCTTTCAGGCGGCCAATTTTCCAATTTCATACCCAGTGACAGGTCATGCGACGCCAAAACGTCCTTGATCTCCGTCAGGGATTTCTTGCCGAGATTCGGCGTTTTCAACAATTCAACCTCGGTCCGCTGAACGAGATCGCCTATGTACAGAATGCTTTCCGCCTTGAGGCAGTTGGCAGACCTGACGGTAAGTTCCAGGTCGTCAATCGGGCGCAACAATACCGGATCGATTTCCTGTTCCTTCTCTTCAACTTCAACTGCCTGGCGTGCCTTGAAGTCGACGAAGACGGACAATTGGTCAGCCATGATGTTCGCAGCGAGTTTGACAGCCGCTTCACAGTCCATGGTACCGTTCGTTTCGATATCGAGGATCAGCTTATCCAGGTTGGTACGCTGCTCGACCCGGGCCGCATCAACAGAATAAGCCACTTTCCTGACCGGGCAGAAGGATGCATCCAGCTGCAGGCGGCCGATGGGACGGCTTTCCTGCTCGCCTATCTGCAGTTGGGTTGCAGGCTGATAGCCAACCCCGCGGCAAACCTTGAGACGCATATTGATACTGCCGTCCTTGGTCAGGTTGCATATGACGTGATCAGGGTTGACCAGTTCGATCGTGTGGTCAATCTGAATGTCACCCGCGGTGACGGCGCCGCTGCCTGACTTGCTCAGCGTCAGCACCGCTTCTTCACGGTCGTGCATCGTCAGCGCTATACCTTTCAGGTTGAGAAGCACTTCGATAATGTCTTCCTGCAAACCCTCTACAGCCGTGTACTCATGCAATACACCGTCCATCTCGACTTCGACGATGGCACAGCCGGGGATGGACGAAAGCAGCACCCGACGCAGCGCGTTACCCAGCGTATGACCAAAACCTCTTTCCAGCGGTTCCAGTGTAATTCGGGCGCGGTTCGGGTTGACTTCGTCAACACCCACCGAACTGGGCTTCAGCATTTGATCAATAAGACCCATCATAGGGATTGCCCTCTTTGACTTTAATTCTGATAAAACTTTCTGAACGCTGCGGACAAAACCGCAGCATACAGACTCAATTCAAGTGTTTTCCAAGCTATTTACTTGGAGTAGAGCTCCACGATCAGGCTCTCGTTGATACCGGGAGACAGCTCATCCCGATCCGGATAGGCCTTGAAAACACCTTCCATTTTCGTGGAGTCCACGTTAACCCAGCCGGGAACAAGATCCATTTCCTGGCTCAGCGTGACTGCTTCCTTGACGCGCAGCTGATTTTTCGCCTTTTCACGGATCGCTACCACGTCTTCGGGCCTGATCTGGTAAGAAGGTATGTTTACCACCTGCCCGTTAACCGAAATAGCTTTGTGGGAAACCAGCTGGCGAGCCTGCGCACGCGTCACGGCGAATCCCATGCGGAAAACGACATTGTCCAGTCTGCTTTCCAGCAGCCGGAGCAGATTTTCACCCGTTGCGCCCTTCTGCTGAGCGGCGGCCTTGTAGTAGTTGCGGAACTGACGTTCCAGCACGCCGTAAATACGGCGGACTTTCTGCTTTTCGCGCAACTGCAGGGCGTAGTCTGACAAACGAACGCGACGCGATGCGCCGTGCTGTCCCGGCGGCTGGTTCAGCTTGCACTTTGACTCGAGTCCACGTGCCGGGCTCTTCAGCTCCAGGTCAACGCCTTCCCGGCGTGCCAGTTTGCAGGTTGGTCCAATATATCTAGCCATTCTTTATGCTCCGCTCAGACGCGACGTTTTTTGGGAGGCCGGCACCCATTGTGGGGAATCGGCGTCACGTCAGTAATGTTGGTAATCTTGTATCCCACTGCGTGAAGTGCACGCACGGAGGATTCACGACCGGGACCCGGGCCCTTGACGCGGACGTCAAGATTTTTCAGACCGTAATCCAGCGCCGCACGGCCGGCCGTTTCAGCGGCAACCTGAGCAGCAAAAGGCGTGCTTTTTCTGGAGCCACGAAAGCCGGCTCCGCCAGCAGTGGCCCAGGACAAAGCATTACCCTGCCTGTCGGTAATCGTGATAATCGTATTGTTGAAGGAGGCATGTACGTGGGCGATTCCGTCCACAACTGTCTTTTTAACCTTCTTTTTCTTGGTAGGCTTAGCCATATCTTTCCCGCTTCTTAACGCTTAATCGGACGACGCGGACCTTTCCGGGTGCGCGCGTTAGTCTTAGTTTGCTGACCGCGCACCGGCAGACCGCGGCGATGCCGCAGGCCACGGTAACAACCGAGGTCCATCAAACGCTTGATGTTCATGGCCACTTCGCGGCGCAGGTCGCCCTCAACCGAGATGGTACCGACCTGTGTACGGATGTTTTCGATCTCCGATTCAGTCAGGTCGCGGATCTTGGTATCGGGTGCGACACCGGCAGCCTTGCATATCTGGAAGGCACGAGTTTTTCCGATGCCATAGATGTGGGTCAAGCCCACCCAGGTGTGCTTTTGAACCGGTATGTTGACTCCTGCAATACGAGCCATGTGTTTAACTCCTGTCAGCTTTGTGCCGCTTGTGTGAACAGCACATTATATCTAATCCAAAGTGTCGGTAAAAGCCTGAATTTAATTGCTTAAAAGTCCGGCACCGTTACTTGTCAGCCTTGTCTCTGTTTGTGCTTTTTCTCAGTGCATATAACGTAAAGCACACCTTTGCGCCTGACGATTTTGCAGTTTCTGCAGATCTTTTTTACTGAAGCCTGCACTTTCATCTCTCTTCTCCCAAGCCAGCGGGCCAGCCTGTCATCGGCAACCCGTCATTACCCGCTCCTGCGGTTACTTAACAAGCTACCGCCGAACCACTCCGGAACGGCCGTAGGATTTCAGATTTGCCTTTTTCATCAGGCTGTCGTACTGGTGTGAAATCAGGTGCGCCTGGATCTGCGCAATGAAGTCCATGATGACAACCACAACGATAAGAACCGATGTGCCGCCAAAGTAGAATGGCACCGACCAGAGAACCCTGAAAATATCCGGCAACAGACAGACGGCAACCAGGTAAACGGAACCGACCATGGTCAACCGCGTCAGCACGAAATCAATGTAATCCGCTGTTTGCCGTCCGGGACGAATTCCCGGGATAAATGCGCCGGACTTCTTCAGGTTGTCTGCCGTTTCTTTTGAATTGAATACCATGGCGGTATAGAAGAAACAGAAGAAAATAATGAGCCCGGAAAACAGTATCGTATAAGCCAGGTTACCTGGTGTCAGAGCCGCGGAAACATCGGTGAGCCATGACAGCCCTTCCGACCCACTGAACCATGTTGCCAGGGTAGACGGAAAAATAACGATACTGGAAGCGAAAATAGCCGGGATCACACCGGACATGTTCACCTTCAGCGGCAAGTGTGTCGATTGGTTCTGATAAGCGACCCGGCCCTGGCGCTGTGCATAATTTACCGTGATCCGGCGCTGTCCGCGCTCAACCCGCACAATGAAATAAATCACCGCCAGAATCAGCACCAGAATAATCAGCGTTGCCGGGATACTGAGCTGCCCGGTGTTGACCAATTCCAGCGTTCCGGCCACGGCCCGGGGAAGTCCCGCGACGATGCCCGCAAAGATAATCAATGAAATACCGTTTCCGACGCCACGTTCCGTAATCTGCTCACCCAGCCACATCAGAAAAATGGTGCCGGCTGTCAGTGTCACAATGGCGGTAAACAGGAACCCAAAACCCGGCGCCAGCACGACTGCCGTCTGGCCCTGCAGCGCAAAAGCGACGCCGCCGGCCTGAATCGCCGCGAGGATAACGGTGAAGTTGCGGGTGTACTGCGTAATCTTCTGCCTGCCGGAGGAGCCTTCCTTCTTCAACTGCGCCAACTGCGGCACCGCACTGCTCATCAACTGCATGATGATGGACGCGGATATATAGGGCATGACACCCAGCGCAAAAAGAGAAAACCTCTCGAGGGCGCCGCCGGTGAACAGGTTGAACACATCCACGATAGTGCCTTGCTGCGAGTTCATGAACTGCAGCAAAGCCTGCGGATTGACACCCGGAACGGGAATGAACGTGCCGATGCGATAGATGATCAACGCAACGACCACGAACAGCAGACGCTGGCGCAGCTCGGTCAACCTACCCAGGCCGCCCAGCGTTTCCGCCATCTGTGACGGGGAACGTGACATTACTCTACCTTGCCTCCTGCCGCTTCGATTGCCGCCTGCGCACCCTTGGAGACTGCCAGGCCCTTGACGGTGATTGCCCGCTCGAGCGTACCGGTATTGATGATTTTCACTTTCTTGGTGTCGTGGCCTACAATTTTTTCAGCCTTCAGCACGTCCAGATCAATTTCGTCGACTTTCATGACCTGGAGCTGATACAGGCGCACTTCTGCGTTGTATCGAGCAGTCCGTGACGCGAATCCGCGTTTGGGCAGGCGTCGCTGCAAGGGCATCTGTCCACCCTCGAACCCGACCTTGTGATAACCGCCGGAACGCGACTTCTGACCTTTGTGGCCACGGCCTGCTGTCTTGCCAACGCCCGAGCCGATTCCTCGACCGACGCGCTTACGGTTTTTCTTGCTGCCCTCTGCCGGGCTGATCTCATTTAGTTTCATGTCAGTACTTTCCCAAATTTATCCTATTGGCGGTTCGCAGTTTGACCCGGCCGGCTGGCGGCTTCAGGCTTTCTCCACTCGTACCATGTAGTTGATTTTGTTGACCATGCCGCGCACAGAGGGGGTGTCCTCCAACAAGACGGTGTGGTGCATGCGCTTGAGGCCGAGACCGCGAACACACTCCTGGTGTTTTGGCTGAAATCCGATCGGTGAACGAACCAGCGTAACTTTAATCTGTTTGGTTTTCGCCATTGTCTTTTACCCGAGGTTTGCTCCGCCAACATTGGCCATAATTTCATCGAGAGACTTGCCACGCTTGATGGCCACTGATTCGGGACTCTGAACAGCTTGCAGCCCCTTGATCGTCGCCCGCACCAGGTTAATGGGGTTGTTGGATCCAACGCTCTTTGCCAGTACGTCACGCACACCGACGGTTTCGAGCACGGCGCGCATGGCGCCACCAGCGATAACGCCGGTACCCTCAGAGGCGGGCTGCATATAGATTCGCGAACCCGCATGGCTGCTCTTGACCGCATGCCACAGCGTGCCTTCACGCAAGGACACGGTCACCATGTTTCTGCGTGCTTTCTCCATGGACTTTTGAATGGCAACAGGCACTTCACGGGCCTTGCCATAACCAAATCCAATCTTGCCGTTGCCGTCACCGACAACGCTCAGCGCCGTGAAGCCGAAAATACGGCCGCCCTTGACCACTTTTGCCACGCGGTTAACGGCTACCAGTTTTTCAAGCAGGCCATCGCCTGTGTCTCTATCCATATTCGCCATGTTTCGTACCTGTTTCTTCGGGCCAGAACCTGTCCCGATTTCAATTGATTCCCGTTAGAAGTTCAAACCCACTTCGCGGGCTGCATCCGCCAGTTCCTTTACCCGTCCGTGATAACGATATCCCGAGCGATCGAAAGCAACTTCCTTGATTCCAGCCTCAACGGCTTTTTCTGCAACAGCCTTGCCCACTGCAGCGGCAGCTTCCCTGTTGGATGTGCCTTTCAGCTTCGCGACAACGTCTTTCTGCAACGTTGAGGCCGATGCAATCACAATTCCGTCTTCCGAACTGATTACCTGGGCATAAATATGCTTTCCGCTGCGAAAGATCGTCAGCCTGGGCCTGCCGAGACGGCGGATGTGAGCGCGAGCTTTTCTGGCCCGCCGCAAACGTGCAGCCTTTTTCTTGTCCATCTGTATTTCCTCGTTCTCTTAAGCTTTCTTGGCTTCTTTGCGGACGACGCGTTCGTCTGAGTACCGAACACCTTTGCCTTTGTATGGCTCGGGCGGACGGAACGCACGGATTTCAGAAGCAACCTGCCCCACTTTCTGCTTGTCACAGCCCTTGATTACTATTTCTGTCTGGCTGGGCGCTTCAATCGTTATTCCTTTGGGCGCCGTATATTCAACCGGGTGTGAAAAACCCAGCGCCAGGGTCAGTTTGCTGCCCTGGACCTGCGCGCGATAACCGACGCCAACCAGCGTCAGCGTCTTGGAGAAACCGTTCGATACACCGTCCACCATGTTGCTGACCAGCGAGCGAAACGTACCTGCCATTGGAATATCCGAATTTCTGGCCGGTTTCACCACATAGTTGCTGTCTTCCTGTTCCAGGCTCACGTTCGGGTGCAGCTTCAGGTCGAGGTTTCCCATCGGGCCCTTCACTTTAACCGAACGGCCTTCTACCTTGAGTTCCACGCCCGAGGGCAACTCAATTGGGGCTTTTGCTATACGTGACATGTCGTTCTCCCAATCCTCTGAAGCATCACGTCACGATGCACAGGATTTCACCGCCCTGCCCGGCAGCACGGGCAGCGGCATCAGTCATGATTCCCTGCGAGGTGCTGATCACGGCAATTCCCAGTCCGTTCAGGATCTTCGGCAAATCATCTTTGCCGCGATACTGCCGTAAACCGGGACGGCTGGCTCGTTTCATGGTTTCAATCACGCCTTTGCCTTCCATATACCTGAGGGTCACTTCAAGCCCGGGCTTGCCGTCATACTCGACATCCCGGAAATCAGTGATGAAGCCCTCTTCTTTCAGGACGTTGGCGATACCCTTCTTCACTTTTGAAGCAGGCATGGTTGCTGTCGTTTTCTGCACCGCTTGCGCGTTACGAATCCGCGTCAGCATGTCCGAAATCGGGTCGCTCATGCTCATGATATTCTTCCTCTTTACCAGCTGGCCTTGCGCAGGCCCGGCACGTCACCGCGCATCGCGGCTTCGCGTAATTTGTTACGTCCCAGTCCAAATTTCCGGTAGAAACCGCGCGGGCGGCCGGAAATTGCGCAGCGATTGCGCTGCCGGACGGGGCTCGAATCACGGGGCAGCTTCTGCAACCGGAACATCGCGTCCTGCTGCTCTTCGAAACCAACATCCGGGTTTGTAATAATCGCTTTGAGCTCAGCCCGCTTTTTGGCGTACTTGGCCACCAGTTTGCTGCGGCGCTTCTCGCGATTGACCATTGATACTTTTGCCATCGTGATTCCTTGGTTATCTCTCTCTAAACGGAAAGTTGAACGCCTGCAATAACGCCAGCGCTTCCTCATCGTTCTTGGCCGTGGTGGTGATCGTGATATCCATGCCACGGATCACATCGATTTGATCGTAGTCGATTTCAGGGAACATGATCTGTTCCTTGACGCCCATGCTGTAATTGCCGCGGCCGTCAAATGATTTCCGGTTCAAACCCCGGAAGTCGCGTACGCGCGGGATCGCGATGTTCACCAGGCGATCGAGGAATTCGTACATCTTCTCCCGCCGCAGGGTCACTTTGCACCCAACCGGCCATCCATCACGGATTTTGAAGCTGGCAACGGACTTGCGCGCATTGTTGACAATGGGCTTCTGTCCCGCGATGGCGGTCATATCACCCACCGCGCGATCCATTACCTTCTTGTCACCCACGGCTTCACCCACACCCATATTCAGCGTGATCTTGGTCACCTTAGGTACTTCCATGACGTTGGAATAGCTGAATTTTTCCATCAGCTGAGGCACCACGGTGTCTTTATAAAATGTCTGTAATCTGGCCATCTGACGATCCTTAAATATCCACTGCTTCGCCGGTGGAATTGAAAATACGCACTTTCCGGCCGTCATCAAGAGTCTTGAATGACACACGGTCACCTTTACCGGTACCGGGGTTATACAAAGCAACGTTGGAAATATGAATCGGTGATTCTTTTTCCACGATTCCGCCGGCCTGGTTAAGTGCCGGGTTGGGCTTCTGGTGTTTCTTCACCATGTTTACGTTTTCGACCAGCAGTTTATTGTCGTCGACGACACGCAGTACGTGTCCCCGCTGACCTTTACTGCGGCCGGTTGTAACGACTACTTCGTCACCTTTGTGAATTCGCTTCATCTCTCTTCTCTCCCCGCCTACAGTACTTCTGGTGCCAGCGAGACAATTTTCATGAACCGCTCTGAGCGCAGCTCACGGGTCACAGGCCCGAAAATACGGGTACCAATGGGTTCATGCTTGGCGTCGAGCAACACGGCTGCGTTTCCGTCAAAGCGGATCAGAGAACCGTCTCCACGCCGCACACCTGAACGGGTCCGCACAACCACCGCGTTGTAAACTTCACCTTTCTTTACCTTGCCGCGTGGAATGGCTTCTTTCACCGTGACTTTAATCACGTCGCCAATCCGTGCGTAACGGCGCTTGGAACCGCCCAGCACCTTGATGCACTGAACCCGGCGCGCACCGCTGTTGTCGGCGGCTGAAAGCATGCTTTGCATCTGAATCATCGTTGATGTCCTCTGCTACGCTCATCTTCAGGCCCGTGGCCTTACTTGGCGCGCTCCAAAATTTCCACTACCCGCCAGCTCTTCGTCTTGGAGAGCGGACGGCATTCCGATATCTTCACCAGGTCGCCTTCGCCACAGCTGTTTTCTTCATCATGCGCATGCACTTTAGTCGAGCGCTTGATGTATTTGCCGTAAAGCGGATGTTTCACCTGGCGCACCAGCTTCACGGTAACCGTCTTGTTGGCCTTGTTGCTCGTTACGCGACCCGTCTTGGTGTTTTTTACTGCTTCCGTCGTGCTCATGATGCTTTGCTATCCTTCTTTTTTTCGTTCAATACGGTTTTCACGCGCGCAATGTCTTTGCGGACCCGGCGAAGGTCGTGCGGCGTCGCCAACTGGCCAATGCCTCGTTGCATCCGCAGGTTGAACTGCTCCCGCAACAGGCCGCTAAGCTCTTCACGGAGTTCGTTTTCCTTCTTCTCTCTCATATCTTGCACGTTCATCACAACACCGACCTCTTCACGAAAGTGGTACCAACCGACAGCTTGGCCGACGCAAGTCTGAATGCTTCCCGGGCCTGATCTTCAGTCACACCCTGGATTTCATACAACACGCGACCGGGCTGGATCGGGGCTACCCAGTATTCGACATTACCCTTGCCTTTACCCATGCGGACTTCAACCGGCTTCTTGGTAATCGGCTTGTCCGGAAAGACACGGATCCACAGCTTGCCGCCACGTTTCACGTAACGCGTAATGGCGCGACGAGCGGCTTCGATCTGACGGGCAGTAATGAACCCGCGCGTCGTCGCTTTCAGGCCGTATTCACCAAAACTGACGCGGTTACCGACCTGCGCCAGACCGCGGTTACGGCCTTTCTGCTGCTTTCTGAATTTTGTACGTTTGGGCTGCAGCATTTCTCTGTCTCCTAGCTGGCAACCGCCTGGTTGCGCTTATCTTCACCTTCGGTCCCGTACAGGTCGAATACCTCGCCCTTGTAAATCCAGACCTTCACACCCAGCACTCCATAAGTGGTCTGCGCCTCTACAAAGCCGTAATCCACATCGGCCCTCAGAGTGTGCAGAGGCACACGGCCTTCGCGATACCACTCGCTGCGGGCAATATCCGCACCGTTCAAACGGCCCGATACACACACCTTGATACCCAGTGCGCCCAGGCGCATCGAGTTTCCCACGGCCCGCTTCATTGCGCGGCGGAACATGATGCGGCGCTCGAGTTGCTGGGAAATGCCCTCGGCAACCAGCTGCGCATCGAGTTCAGGCTTACGTATTTCCTGAACCGTGATATGAGTCGGAACACCCATCATTGCGCTGACATCCCGGCGCAGACGCTCGATGTCCTCGCCTTTCTTACCGATCACAATGCCGGGCCGCGCCGTGTGGATCGTGATGCGTGCGGACTTTGCGGGCCGCTCGATCTGAATCCGGCTCACGGCCGCCTGCGCAAGGCGCTTCTGCAGGTATTCACGAACCTTCAGGTCCGAGTTCAATAACTCGGCATAGTCGCCCTTCTCTGCGAACCAGGTTGAATTCCAGTCCTTGGCGATACCAAGGCGAATTCCTGTTGGATGTACCTTCTGACCCATTATGCTTGTCCCGTATTTTCGTCGGCGACGGTCACGGTGATGTGACTGTTCCTTTTCAGAATTTGAGTTCCACGCCCCTTTGCTCTGGCGCGGCCGCGCTTCATCGTCGGACCTTCGTCAACCATGATCTTGCTGACCTTCAACTCGTCGATATCAGCGCCTTCGTTATGTTCTGCGTTCGCAATGGCCGAGAGCAGCACTTTCTTGACGATATGCGCGGCCTTCTTGGGGCTGAAAGCCAGGATTTGCTCGGCTTTTTCAACCGGCAATCCCCTGACCTGATCAGCTACCAGGCGAACCTTCTGCGCGGAAATACGCGCGTTTTTCAGTCGTGCAGTCGCTTGCATGGCAACACCTACTTCGTTTTGCGGTCACCCGAATGACCCCTGAAGGTCCGGGTTGCCGCGAATTCACCCAGCTTGTGTCCGATCATCTGATCGCTGATCAGAATCGGCACGTGCTGGCGTCCGTTATGGACTGCGATGGTCAAGCCAACCATATCCGGAAGGATCATGGAACGGCGTGACCAGGTCTTGATCGGTCGCTTGTTATTCGTTGCCAGGGAATCGCTCACCTTTTTCATCAGGTGGTGATCAACGAACGGGCCTTTTTTAATCGAACGTGGCATAGCAGTACCTGTTATTTACCTGAACGCTTACGAACAATGAACTTGTCCGTAGTTTTGTTCTTGCGGGTTTTGTATCCCTTGGTCGGGACACCCCAGGGTGTGACCGGGTGACGTCCGCCTGACGTGCGGCCTTCGCCACCGCCGTGCGGGTGATCGACCGGGTTCATCGCCACACCGCGAACGGTCGGGCGAACACCTCTCCAGCGCTTGGCGCCGGCTTTACCCAGCTTCTCGAGATTATGTTCCGAATTCGATACCTCACCGATGGTGGCGCGGCAGCGAGACGGGACCTTGCGCATTTCACCGGAACGCAACCTGAGAGTTGCATAATGGCCTTCACGAGCAACCAACTGGACCGCGGCGCCGGCGCTACGGGCCAACTGGGCCCCTTTACCGGGCTTCATTTCGACGCAGTGAACGACAGAGCCCATCGGGATATTACGCAGCGGCAGGCAGTTACCCGGCTTGATTGCAGCCTCCCGGCCGCTCAAAACCTTGTCGCCTGAACGCAGGCCTTTCGGCGCAATGATGTAACGGCGCTCGCCGTCACCATAAAGCACCAGGGCGATATGGGCACTGCGGTTAGGATCGTATTCGATCCGCTCCACCTGACCTACGATTCCGTCCTTGTCCCGCTTGAAATCGATGACGCGATAGTGTTGTTTGTGGCCGCCGCCGCGATGGCGCGTGGTAATCCTGCCGGTATTGTTACGTCCACCGGATTTGGATTTCTTTTCCACCAGTCCAGAGTAAGGCGCACCTTTGTGCAAGTGCGGATGCTTTACCTGAACGACACCTCGGCGTCCTGGCGATGTTGGTTTTGCCTTAACAATTGCCATGACTATTTGTCCTTAAACTGTTTCCCCGCCCAGGAAGTCGATGACCTGACCTTCCTGCACGCGAACGTAAGCCTTTTTCCAGTCGCTGCGCTTACCGGGGCGCATGCGAAAAGACTTGGTTTTACCCTTCACGTTGACGATACGGACTGCTTCCACATTTACGTCGAACAGCAGTTCCACTGCTCCCTTGACCTCAGACTTCCTGGCGTCGGGGACCACGTGAAATACATACTGGTTGCTGTTCTCTCCCACGAGCGTCGTTTTCTCAGTGACGCGCGGTGAAAGCAATACCTGGTATAAACGGTTGTTGTTCATCCCAACCACTCCTGGACCTTATTGACTGCTTCGACAGTCATGATCACTTTATCGGCAGCCACGAGGCTTACCGGATCGATTCCGGACACATCCACGGTGTAGACACCCGGCAAGTTCCTGGAAGACAAATAAACATTTTCATCCAGTTCATGGGTAACGATCAGACCCTGCTCGAAATCGAGCCCGGCCAGCTCTGCTTTCAATGCTGCAGTGCTCGGCTCTTTGAGCTCGAGCGAGTCAACCACGACCAGACGGCCCTGGCGCACCAACTCTGAAAGAATGGCCTGGATCGCGCCGCGATACATTTTACGGTTCACTTTTTGTGAGTGATCCTGCGGCGTTGCTGCGAATGTTTTACCACCGCCGCGCCAGATGGGGCTGCGGATCGTTCCGACGCGAGCACGCCCGGTGCCTTTTTGACGCCATGGCTTCTTGCCGCCGCCGCTTGCCGCCGACCGGTTTTTGTGTGCTTTCGTTCCGGCCCGGCCGCCTGCGAGGTACGCTGTCACGACCTGGTGAACGAGAGCTTCGGAAAACTCGCGCCCGAAAGTGGCTTCAGACACCTTGATGTCTTTTCCGCCTGCTACTGTGAGTTGCATGGTCATTTCTCCATCAATCCTCAAGAAAGCGCCTTCACTGAAGGACGGACCATCACGGCGCCGCCGGCTGCGCCGGGCACTGCTCCCTTGATAAGCAGAAGATTCCGCTCGGTATCGACGCGAACGACTTCCAGATTCTGGGTCGTCACGCGCTCATCACCCATGTGACCAGCCATTTTCTTGCCCTTGAACACGCGCCCCGGGGTCTGGCACTGGCCAATGGAGCCGGGCGCACGATGCGCAAGTGAATTACCGTGGGTCGCGTCCTGCATGCGGAAGTTATGCCGTTTCACCGTTCCGGCAAAACCTTTGCCTTTACTCGTGCCGGTGACATCGACCAGTTCACCTGCTTCAAACATATCTGCTGTCAGCTCGGAACCGGCCTCAACTTCTTCACCCTCCGGCAGGCGCATTTCCCATAAACCCTCGCCAGCCTCAACGCCGGCTTTGGCGTAATGGCCGGCTACCGGCTTGTTGACCAGGCTTGCACGGCGCTGGCCGATGGTGACCTGAACGGACCGATACCCGTCGGACTCTTCATTTTTGACCTGGGTAACGCGATTCGGGCTGACCTCGATAACCGTCACGGGGACACTGTTGCCCTGCTCGGTGAAAACGCGGGTCATGCCACGCTTGCGTCCAATTAATCCAATCTTCATTTTTCTGCCTTATATCCGGTAGTTGCCAGCTGTCAGTACAGCTTGATCTGTACGTCTACACCAGCAGCGAGGTCCAGCTTCATCAGTGCATCCACGGTCTTGTCATTGGGATCCACGATATCCATCAGGCGCTTATGAGTGCGGGTTTCATACTGATCACGCGCATCCTTGTTCACATGCGGCGAGATCAATACGGTATGTCGCTCAATTTTCGTGGGCAAAGGTATCGGGCCCAACACCTGGGCGCCCGTCCGTTTGGCGGTTTCCACGATTTCCGAAGCCGAACGATCGATCAGTCGATGATCGAATGCCTTCAGCCGGATGCGAATTCTCTGTTCAGCCATTTTCGTTTACTCGCTTTGCTTGTTTACTCGTGGATCTTGGCAACCACGCCGGCGCCAACGGTCCGGCCGCCTTCGCGAATGGCGAAACGCAGACCTTCTTCCATTGCGATCGGCGCAATCAGCGCAACCTGCATCTGCACGTTATCGCCCGGCATCACCATCTCCA
>JABDLD010000003.1 GCA_013001885.1 Lysobacterales bacterium | reverse complement strand
GGACAACGTCACCATTTTCGGTGAATCGGCGGGTGGACAGAGTATTTCAGTGCTGCATGCCAGCCCGGCCACGAGAGGCTTGTTCAAAAGGGCGATTGCACAGAGCGGCACACCAGAATTCGGTTCGCCGGTTGCAGACCATGAACATTTCGCAACGGACCTGCTGAATAAACTCGGCATCAAACCGGGCGATCGGGAAGCCATAACACGCTTATCCGCCCAGGACACGGTTGATGCCATGCCGATCGCAAGAAAGCTGCTCGCCAAGGGATCTGATGATCGCTACGGCGAGTTAATGACCCACGGTAACATCGGCTGTGTTTACGGCGACAACTTCATGCCTCTGAGCATCCTCGATTCGCTGCAGCAGGGTAATGGCCATGACGTTGATCTGATTATCGGCACCGTGCTCGAAGACGGGCGGCTCTTCCCCCTGGTCATGCCCGGCCCAGAATCATTCTCCAGCTGGCTCTGCATTAAATTGTTCAAGGGAATCATCAAACCAAAGAACGAACCAGAGCTGGTATTCAAGCGGTACAAGCACATCATGCCGGGTGCTTCGAACAAAGTAATTCGCGGACAAATCCTCACCGATAGCATGTTCCGCCGAGGCACTGTAAAAGCCGCCGAGGCGCATACTGGAACAACCTACCTGTACCAGTTCAATTGGTCGTCACCGGTGCTGCACGGCGCCATTGGAGCCATCCACGGGATCGACGTTCCTTTTACCAATGGAAACCTGGAGGCGTTCGCTCCTTTGCTGGGAGACCTGGAGCTGGTAAGGGAACTTGCAGATACAGTCAGCGAAGCCTGGGTGAATTTTGCAAAGCATGGGATACCGTCTTCGTCCAATATGCCAACCTGGACACCGTTCGATAATAAGCAGCGCGCCACGATGGTGTTCGATTCATCGATTGAACTGCAGTACGACATCGATTCGGAGATGAGAAATATCTGGGACGGCTGAATATTCATCGGTCACCAGATAGTTGAATTGAGATATTTGGCGCATCAAGCAAGCTCAGAGATGATTCGTAATCTCTGCAACTTACTGATAATAAAATGGTGGGCCCTGAAGGACTTGAACCTTCGACCAATCGATTATGAGTCGACTGCTCTAACCAGCTGAGCTAAGGGCCCCTTTGACTTTATTTGAATATTAATCCAAATCCAGGAAGCTGCGAAGCTGCTCCGAGCGGGTCGGGTGACGCAGTTTCCTCAGCGCCTTGGCCTCGATCTGCCGGATGCGCTCACGCGTGACGTCGAACTGTTTGCCGACTTCTTCGAGCGTGTGGTCCGTGTTCATGTCGATACCGAAACGCATGCGCAGCACCTTGGCTTCGCGCGGCGTCAGGCCCGCCAGCACACCCTGCACGGTGCCGGTCAGGCCGGAACCGGTCGCGGAATCCACCGGTGAGGAGATATTCGCGTCCTCGATGAAATCACCGAGATGTGAATCTTCGTCGTCGCCGATCGGAGTTTCCATCGAAATGGGTTCCTTGGCGATCTTGAGTACTTTGCGTACCTTGTCTTCCGGCATTTCCATGCGTTCCGCCAATTCTTCCGGTACCGGCTCGCGGCCCATTTCCTGCAGCATCTGGCGGGATATCCGGTTCAGTTTGTTGATCGTTTCGATCATGTGCACCGGGATTCGGATCGTGCGCGCCTGGTCGGCGATCGAACGTGTAATCGCCTGGCGGATCCACCAGGTCGCGTAAGTCGAGAATTTGTAGCCGCGGCGGTATTCGAATTTATCGACCGCTTTCATCAGTCCGATGTTGCCTTCCTGGATCAGGTCCAGGAACTGCAATCCGCGGTTGGTGTATTTCTTCGCAATGGAAATCACCAGCCTGAGGTTGGCCTCGACCATCTCTTTCTTCGCGCGGCGCGCCTTGGCTTCGCCGATTGACATCGTCCGGTTGATGTCTTTCAACTCGGCGATCGTAAGCCTGGACTCTTTTTCCATCCGGCCGAGTTTTTCCTGTACGGCGCAGATTTCTCCTTCGTATTCCGCAAGCGAGGGAACCCATTTCTGCTTGCCTTTCAGAATCGGCTTGAGCCAGCCGGTATTCGCTTCATTTTCTGTGAACGATTTCAGGAAAATGGATTTGGGCATCTTGCCCTGGACCACGGCCATTTGCAGGATCATCCGCTCGAGGTCGCGGGTCTGGGAAACGATAAAACGCAGCCGGTCCACCAGGTGGTCGACCATCTTCGCCGGATACTTGATGCGCAGAAAGATATGCGCCATCTGATCCATCACTTTAAGAACGCTGGCATGGCCGGAACCGTGCTTGTCGTTCAGCGCCAGGTATTTCTTGTACAGCGCCGCCATTTCCTCGAATTTGGCGTCGACTTCCTCGGGATCGGGACCTGTAGGACCCTGATCCTCCTCTTCCGTATCGTCGTCATCGTCATCGGAATCGTCAGCCTTGTCACCTTTTGCTTTCACGGGCTTGGGCGCAGCCGGCTTTGGAATTTCCTGCTTGGCCAGTTCTTCCGGATCGATGAAGTCGATCATCAACTCGGTCAGCCGTTGCCTGCCGTCTTTGTAATTGACGTACTGGACCAGCAGTGCCGCATAGGTTCCGGGGTAACGGGACAGCGCGTGATGAACCTGCAAAAGCCCGTCTTCGATACGCTTGGCAATCGCGATTTCGCCTTCCCGGGTCAGCAGTTCAACGGTGCCCATTTCACGCATGTACATGCGCACGGGGTCCGTGGTCCGGCCGATTTCCGTCTCCACCGCCGCCAATGCGGCTGCGGCTTCCTCGACCGCGGTGTCGTCTTCGCTGTCGGTGGTGGCTGAATCATTCAGGATAAGAGAGTCGGCGTCGGGCGCGACCTCGTGCACCGAGATGCCCATGTCATTGATCATGTTGATGATATCTTCGATCTGTTCCGGATCGACGATGTCATCAGGCAGATGATCGTTCACCTGGGCATAGGTGAGAAAGCCCTGCTCTTTACCTTTGGTAATGAGCTCTTTCAATTGCGACTGCTGATTCTCGTTCATAAACTCTTCTAGTGTTAATTAACTATAGTTCAAGACTGTTAAACCGGCGACAACGTTACCTTGTAGAAACGTTTGAACGCCCCGTTATTCCGAACTGTCTCCCTGCAATGCGGCAATCAGTTCCTGGCGCCGTTGCTGCAGGGACAGCAACTTTTTTCTCTGTTCTGCCGCCAGCTCAACGATTTTGGGCATTCTGGCGATCTGAACGTCTGTCCACTGTAATTCCAGGCCGACCACCGCATCCCGGTACTCCTGCGCCATGCGGGAGTCATCACCCGGTAACTGCCAGGTCGCCAGGGTATTCAAGTGTGATTTAGCCGGATGGTCGTGCCAAATTTCCAGTATCTGAGCGGTTGTCATATTGGGGCTTTGAGCGCAGAAGTCAACAAGTTCGCGATAGATTTCGAATCCTGCAAGATCACAACCCTCGAATGCGTCCAGCCCGCCCGCGTTCGCGGCCAGGGCCGGATTCTGGACCAGGTGGGCCAGCGCCATCCGCATCGGGGTTCTTTGCTGCACCGGCTTGCCGGTTTTACCGGCCGAGACCGAGGGCTTCGCGGCACCGCCAGCGCGCTTTGCGATTCGGTGCCTGGCCAGCGTTTCAAGCTCGCTGATCATCATGTCGTGAAAAACGCCGTCCGGGATTTTCTCCACCAGCGGCCGGGCCGTTTCCACCAGTTTTGCCCGGCCGTCGATCGAGTCCATGTCCACTGCCTGCGTGAACCGGTCGAAAAAGAAACCGGAAAGGGACTGGGCCTCGCTCAACCGTTCTGAAAATTCATCCTGGCCGAGTTTACGTACAAGGCTGTCGGGGTCTTCTCCCTCGGGCAGGAACAGGAAACGCGCCTGCCTGCCTTCACGCAGGCGCGGCAGCGTGGCCTCCAGCGCCCGCCAGGCCGCTTTTCTGCCTGCCCGGTCACCATCGAAACAGTAAACGACCTCGTCGGCTGCCCGGAACAACAACTCGGCCTGGTCGCCGGTGGTCGCGGTGCCGAGCGTCGCCACGCAGTTGGGAAAGCCAAACTGGGCCAGCGCCACAACATCCATGTAACCTTCGACCACCAGAATGCGATCCAGTTTGGCCTGGCTTTTTCTCGCCAGGTACAGCCCGTACAATTCGCGGCCCTTGTGAAACAGTTCGGTTTCGGGCGAATTCAGGTACTTCGGCCCGTCGTCCTCCAGCGCCCTGCCACCGAACCCGATAACGCGGCCGCGCCGGTCGTGGATTGGAAACATGATCCGATGCCGGAACTTGTCGTACTCACCGCTCTTGCCCTCACTCAGCATGCCGGCCCGCTTCAGCAAGGCCATGCGGGCCGCGTCCGTTCCGAGGCGGGTGATCAGATTGTCCCACCCTTGCGGGGCAAAACCGATACCGAATTCTTTGGCAATTTCTCCTGACAACCCTCTTTTCTTCAGATAATCCACGGCCGCCTGGTTATTTTTCAGCTCTTCCTGGTAAAAAACGGCGGCGGCATCGAGGATGCCATACAGGTCGGCTGAAGGTTTGGCTGCACGGGTCACCTCCCGCGGAACATCGAGACCGGCGTGATGGGCCAGGTCCTCGACCGCATCAACGAATTCGAGGCCCTCGAAATTCATCATGAACCCGATGGCCGAGCCGTGGGCGCCGCAACCGAAACAGTGATAGAACTGTTTTTGCGGACTGACTGTGAAGGAGGGGGTTTTTTCGTCGTGAAAGGGGCAACAGGCCTGAAATTCACGGCCCGCACGTTTTAGCGGCACCCGCCGCTCGATGATTTCGACGATATCTGTGCGGCCGAGGAGTTCCTCGATGAACGAATCCGGGATCAACCCGCCCACTCAGGCCACCACGTTCAGGAGATTAGCTGTGTCTTGACGGCCTGGCTGACCGATTTCATGTCAGCGCGGCCCTGCACCTGGCTCTGAAGCGCACCCATCACTTTGCCCATGTCACGGATACTGCTGGCCCCGATTTTTTCAATGGTTGAACGGATCAGCACCGCCAATTCGTCTTCGCCAAGCGGTTCGGGCAGGTAGTTCTGAATCAAGTCCAGCTCAAAGCGTTCTGTCGCCGCAAGGTCTTCACGGCCTGCTTTTTCGTACTGTTCGAGGGATTCACGGCGTTGCTTCACCATTTTTCCCAATACAGCCAGTACTTGCGTGTCGTCCAGGTCGATGCGCTCATCGACTTCTTTCTGCTTGATAGCCGCCGTAACCAGTCGCAATGCCGCCAGTTGCTCGCGCTGATGCGCTCGCATGGCTGTTTTTACGTCTTCCTGGATACGAGACTTCAGGGACATTCAGTAAAGGCGGGTACGGCGAATCACGTCCCGGGAGAGGCGACGCATATTGCGCTTCACCGCGGCAGCGGCCTTGCGCTTGCGTTCCTGGGTGGGCTTTTCGTAGAACTCACGGCGACGGGTTTCAGCCATCACTCCGGCTTTCTCACAGGAGCGCTTGAAGCGGCGCAGTGCGTACTCAAAAGGCTCATTATCGCGAACTTTTACACTCGGCATTAATTTTCACTCTTCCTTTGTGCCAAAATTTGGCGTTGGGTTGACTTAGCCCGTCATTTTACCAAGCATTGGCCTTGTGACGCAAAGTTTTATCCGCAATTCTTGTCAGGCGTAGGCAACGGCGCCGCCGCGCCGGGGGTCTCCGGCACCGTCAAAAATGCCGCCATGTTTCACCGAAACCGTGTGCACACCGCCGAAAAATAGATTTTTTTCGGGCCAGGTATGAGTGCAGGGAGCGGAAGACTCCATGGCTTCGAAGGCTGCGGAGTCGAACCCGGGCTCGATACTCAGCATATCGCCTTCGAGGTGAAACCGGGGGGCCGCGACGGCCTGTTCAGGCGTCATTTGATAGTCGAGCAGGTTCACCAGCACCTGGGTGATGGCGCTGCGGATACGGTTCGACCCCCCCGAACCTAGTGCAAATCGAGTTCCGTCAGGCTTTTCCACCACCGCCGGGGACATCATGGAAGCCAGCCGAACCCCTTTTTTCCATCGGTTGAATCCGCCGGGATTCAGGTCTTCCTCACCCAGCATGTTATTGAGCATGATACCGGTGCCGGGCAACAGGTAGGAACAGCCTTCCCCGTTGGAAGCCGTCAGGCTGGCGATATTGCCCTGGGCATCGGCTACGCTGATGTGAGTCGTGCCCCTGCTGAACAGGGAATGCAGCCTGAGCCCCTTTTGCCACTGCCGGATGGTCTCCTCACCCAGAAGCTCTCTCATTTTATGGAACTCGAGGCCCGCTTCCATTGAATATTCATGCCGCGCGACGCTGGCCGCACGCATCCCCCTGAGCACGTTGAGCACGTGATCGGTGCTGCCCCAGTCGTCCCCGGCCGGCTCCCAGTCGGCCATCACGCCCAGCGCAAACGCCACCAGGCTGCCGCCCGGGGAAGGTGGGGGATTGATTGCACAACGGGCGCCGCGGTGCCTGAAAACCACCGGTTCGCGTTGCTCGACACGGTAGTGTGCCAGGTCCTCGAGCGTTAAATGGCCTCCCCCGTCCCGGCTGTCGGCGGCCAGCCGGGCCGCCCATTCGCCCCGGTAGAACAAATCCGGGCCTTCGGCTATCAGTGCCTCGAGCGCGTCCGCCGCTTCCGGATTGCACAACAATTCCCCTTCTGAGATGAGGTCGCAGGCGTTGGCCGGAGACCTGTACAGGGCGAAGCTTTCCGGCGTGGCCTCCATGATTGGGCGCAGAATCCGCAGGATATAGTGGTGGAAGGCGTCGATCGTGACACCGGACCGCGCCAGTTCTATTGCCGGGGTGACGATCTCCCCGATGGGCATGCGGCCCAGTGCGCGGTGCGCCTCGAAGATGCCGGCCACCACGCCCGGGACGGCAATCGAACCCATTCCGATGTGAAACTCCTGTGTGGCTGTGCCGAAATCGGCCACGATAGGGTAGAAATCCAGTTCCGGATCCGCGCGCCTGCGCTCTGGTGTCTGGCAGAAAAAATCGAACACCGTTGGTTTACCGCCTTCCGGCAGGCCCAGCAAAAATCCGCCTCCGCCCAGGCTGACCAGCAGCGGCTCGGCAATCGAGGCCGTACAGAGCGCGCCCAGAACCGCATCGAATGCATTGCCGCCCGCCTTCAGTATCTCTACTGCGGTCTGCGAAACCTCGGCGCTGCCCGATGCCGCGACACCTAAACGTTTGGCCACCCTATGCCTCCTGAAAATCGAACGGGAGAAGATACCATAAGCCCATCATGAAGCAATCGTTCCGGTCTGAAAACCGCAAAAGCGTTGCAGTCGGAGCAGGCTGCACCTATAAAGGGTCTATGCGTGTACTGGGTATCGAAACTTCCTGCGACGAAACCGGGGTTGCCATCTACGATGGCGAGCTCGGACTGATGGCGCACGTGCTGTATTCTCAGGCTCACATCCATGCCGAATATGGCGGCGTGGTGCCAGAAATCGCCTCCCGCGACCACGTCAGGAAGCTGGTGCCCCTGCTCGATGAATGTCTGGAGCAGGCCGGCTGCAACCGCTCCAATATTGACGGAATCGCCTATACATCCGGACCCGGCCTGGTGGGCGCGCTGCTGGTTGGCGCTGCTGCCGGCAGAGCCATTGCACAGGCCCTTGATGTACCGGCTGTCGGCGTCCATCACATGGAGGGTCATTTGCTGGCCCCGTTGCTGGAAGAAGAGCCGCCGCAGTTTCCGTTCGTCGCGCTGCTGGTCTCCGGCGGCCACTCGATGCTGGTGGAGGTACGCGAGATCGGTGTCTATCGCGTGCTGGGCGAAACGCTGGACGATGCCGCGGGGGAAGCGTTCGACAAGACCGCCAAGTTGCTTGGCCTGGGTTACCCCGGCGGCCCGGTGCTGGCCAAAGCGGCTGAAACAGGAGATCCCGCCAAATTCAGATTCCCTCGTCCGATGACCGACCGGCCCGGGCTTGAGTTCAGTTTCAGCGGGCTTAAAACCCACACTCGCAACCTATGGAACCGTCACTCCGGCGACGTGAATGCAAAGGCTGATATCGCGGCCGGGTTCCAGCGGGCGGTGGTGGACACCATGGTGATTAAATGCCGGCGGGCTATGCAGCAGACGCGCTGCGGTCAACTCGTCATCGCCGGGGGCGTCGGCGCCAACCTGGAGCTGCGTGAGACCCTGCAACGGGCCGGCAAGAAGTACGGCTGGAGTGTTTCCTATCCCCGGATTGAGTTCTGCACCGACAACGGAGCCATGATCGCATATGCCGGCTATCATCGCCTGCAGGCCGGGGAATCTGAACCCGACGTCATCCGGGCACGGCCGCGCTGGCCCTTGCATGAATTGATGGCAACCACCCATCCGAAATAAGGCCCTGAACATGGATCGAGTTTTTATTGAAAACCTGACCGTAGAGACCGTGATCGGCATCTTCGACTGGGAGCGGGAAATCCGGCAGGCAGTCAGCCTCGACCTGGAAATGGATTTTGATATCCGCCCGGCGGCGGCTTCGGATTCAATCGAGGACACGCTGGATTACAAGGCCGTTTCCAAAAGGCTGATTCACTTCATCGAGCAGAGTGAGTTCCAACTGGTCGAGGCGCTGGCGGAAAACTGCGCGGCCATCGTGCTCACCGAATTTCCCGTGAGCCGCCTGAAATTGAAGTTGAGCAAGCCCGGGGCGGTGCGCGGATCCAGCGCAGTGGGCGTGATCATCCAGCGGGACAGAGACTCGACCGGAGCCTGACCCGATGAGCACTGCTTACCTTGGGCTTGGCAGCAACATCGAGGCCCGTAAAAACATACCTTCAGCGATTGAAGCATTGCGGCAGACGTTTGCGCGGGTCGATCTTTCGCCGGTCTACCAGACCGTGCCGTTCGGTTTCGAAGGCGAGGATTTCATCAATCTCGTCGCGCGGGTGGAAACCGGAATGAGCCCGCTGGAACTCAAAGCATATTTACATGCACTCGAGGATCGGCACCAGCGCAACCGCTCCGTCCCCAAGTTTTCCGACCGGACGCTGGACATCGACATTCTGCTGTACGACGACCTGTATGTTCTGAGCCCCGAACTGGAATTGCCGCGCGTTGAGATCCTTGAAGCTGCCTACGTGTTGAAGCCGCTGGCTGACCTGGCCCCGAAATTGCGGCATCCCGTCGAGAGGATAACGATGTCGGAGTTATGGAGCCGCTTCCCGGGAAAAACCACGGTGATGAAGCCGATCAGCCTGTAACAGCGATTTGATTCGCTTACGGGCAGGTTCCTACATGTTCACCGAGCGACCGCCGTCAACCGCCAGGATCTGGCCGGTCACATACGGCGCATCCAGCGCGAGGTAGACAACGGCGGTAGCGATATCGGCCGGCTCTCCGGTCCGGCCCAGCGCGGTCCGGTCCAGAATGGCCTGTTGCAGCGAGCGGCTTTGCTCGTTTTCGGCCCACAGAATCGCACCCGGCGACACGCCGTTAACCCGCACCGAGGGACCCAGCTCCTGTGCCAGCGCCTGGGTCATCATGGCCAGGCCTGCTTTTGAAATACAGTACACCGCGTGCCGTTTCATCGGCCTTTCGGCGTGAATATCCACGATGTTGACGACAGAACCTCCGGCTGTCTTCAGCGGTTCAAGCAGCGCCTGCACCAGGAAGTACGGGCCGCGCAGATTACTGTTCAACAGGTCTTCCCACTGCCAGGCCAGTGTCTCGCCCGCCGTTGTCGGGTAGAAGCGTGAGGCGTTGTTGACCAGGACATCCAGCCGCCCGAACCGGCCGCTTATCTCGTCCGCCAGGCGGGCCACATCGTCTGGCGCTGAAAGGTCCGCCTGCGCGAGCGAGGCGCTATTGGCACGCTTCGCATTCAGCCGATCAACCACGCGCTGCGCGGGCTCCGCGCTGGAGTTGTAATGCAGCACAACATCGCAGCCCCGGGCATGAAGGGTTTCCACAATTGCGGCGCCGATGCGGGCCGCGGCGCCCGTTACCAGGGCAGTTTTTCTACTGGACATGCACTTTTCACTCAAACAAACTTGCAACCTATGTCCCGCAACATCCTGCCCGAACCCCCTGATGAGCTCAAGCAAATGAGCAAATCCCTGTGCCAACGGATCCGCGAAGCATTCGATCCCGACGGCATGATGCCGTTCTCGCGCTTCATGGAAATGGCCTTGTATGAGCCGGGCCTGGGCTACTACTCGGCCGGATTGCACAAGCTGGGCGAATCCGGCGATTTTGTGACGGCCCCGGAACTGGGTTCGCTGTTCGCCGCCTGCCTTGCCCGCCAGGTGGCGGAAGCAGCGGACCTGCTGGGTGACTATGACCTGCTGGAAGCCGGAGCTGGAACAGGGAGGCTGGCCGCTGACCTGCTGCGGCATCTGCCTGCCGAGAAGCTGCCGGCGCGTTACCTGGTGCTGGAACGCAGTGCCGATCTGCGCCGGGTTCAGCAGGAGGTCATCGAGGAAACGGTGCCGGCACTGGCAGACCGGGTGCACTGGCTGGACCAGCCGCCCGATGCGGACTGGCAGGGTGTGCTGATTGCCAACGAGGTCATCGATGCACTCGCCGTCGAAAGGTTCCGCATTGCTGAGGACGGTATCGAGCAGATGTGCGTGGCCACAGAGGCTGACCGTTTTTGCTGGTCCCGCCGCGCCGCCCCGGAAGAACTGCAACGGGCGGTGCAACACCTGGCGTCAACCGCCCGTGCGTCGTTCCGGACGGGTTATCGGTCAGAGGTCAACCTGCACCTGTCCGGCTGGCTCAATGCGGTCACACGGCAAATGACGCGCGGCCTTGCGCTTTTCATAGACTACGGCTACCCGCGCGGCGAATACTATCTCCCGCAGCGCACGGACGGTACGGTGATGTGCCACTACCGCCACCGCGCGCATGATGACGTGTTTTTCTGGCCGGGGCTGCAGGATATCACCGCCTGGGTAGACTTTACCGCACTGGCCGAAGCCGCGGACGCTTTCGGGCTCGAAGTGCAAGGCTACACCAGTCAAGCGATGTTCCTGCTTGGCTGCGGGCTGGACGAATTGCTCGCCGACGAGGTTGCAGCTGGCGCAGACGACGGCCTGGCGCTGAGCGCGCAGGCCCGCGAACTGACGCTTCCCGGGCTCATGGGTGAGAAATTTCAGGTCATGGGCCTTGGCCGCGGACTGGATTCGGAGCTCAGGGGATTCGCTCTGCAGGACCTTCGATACCGGCTATAGCCTCTATTCGCGCCTTCCTCAGCTCGGCGCCTATCTGAACACCGCTGAGACCTTCAGTTCTGATATCCCTGCCCCGCACGCCCAGCGCCGCGTGCAACGCAGCCAACAGCACCTCCTGCTGCGGATAGGGACGCTGTTCAAGGCCCTTTCGGCCCTGGTAATCGGCTTTGCAGGCCAGAATGAAATCGCCCGCCCGTTCCGGCCGACGTAACAGGTCGGCGTCCTCGATCAATTTCAGTAGGGTAACTGGCCGCGCTTCTAGCAGGCGGTGGCAACGCAGGTGCAGGGCACAGACCTTCAGCGCAAGATCGCGATAGGCGACAGGGACACGCAGCCGCTCGCAAACGCGGTCGACCAGCGGAACACCGGCCGTTTCGTGGCCGTGATGCGCCGGCAGCAACTCAGCCTCAGTCAGTCCCTTGCCAAGATCATGTACCAACAGGGAGAACACGACTGCTGCAGAGCCGCCCAGTTGCGCGGCCCGGTTCATGGTCATGATCACGTGGATGCCGGTGTCGATTTCCGGGTGGTACTGCTCCGGCTGCGGAATGCCAAAAAGGCAATCCACTTCCGGCAACAGGCTGGCCAGCGCGCCGCTCGCGCGCAGCACCTCCACAAACCTGCCCGGCTGCGAGGTCGACAGCGCCTTGGTGAATTCGGTCCAGACCCGCTCAGGGACCAGGTGTTCGAGTTCCCCCGAAGCGGCCATCTCCCGCATCAGTGTCATGGTCGATTCGTGCACGCGAAAACCCGCTTCGGCGAAACGCGCCGCAAATCGCGCAACCCGCAACACCCGTAGCGGGTCCTCACAAAACGCCGGCGACACGTGGCGCAGAATTTTCTGCTCCAGGTCCCGCTGGCCGCCGTAGGGATCGATCAGCTTGCCCGACTGATCCTTCGCCATCGCGTTGATCGTCAGGTCACGGCGCTCGAGGTCCTGCTCGAGTGTGACCCCCGGATGGAAATCAACGTTGAAGCCGTGATAGCCATGCCCCTGTTTTCGTTCGGTGCGGGCCAGTGCGTACTCTTCTCCCGTTTCCGGATGCAGGAATACCGGGAACGAAGCGCCCACCTGCCGGAAATCCCGGGCCAGCAGTTCATCCGGCGTTCCGCCGACGACGACCCAGTCGCGTTCCCCGGGCAAGATGCCCAGCAGTTCGTCACGGACCGCCCCGCCTACAAGGTAAACGGCGCCGGTCACCTCACCTGCCCGCCCGTTTCCTGTAGTCGTCCAGATGATGCTGGTGTGCTGATTCAGACAGGTATTCCGGCACCACGGTTTGCAGCGCCCGGGGGGTTATGCCGAACCGCGGGAGGCTGTTTTCAGCACTGGTGTTATCTGTCTGCAGCGACCGGTAATTATCACTGGAAAAGGGCTTGCCGGGGACGAAGTCCATCACTGCACCCTGTAGACGCGACAGGCCGTCCGGCAGGCCGATGATTTTGCGGCGCAGGCCTGCAGCAGAAGCGGCGTATTCGACCAGTTCGCGCAGGCTGAAAATTTGCGGACCGACCGCGACCAGGGTTTCTCCAAACGTTTCCCTGTTTTCCAGCGCCAGCGTCATCATAGCGGTCAGGTCGCCGACCCAAACCGGCTGCATTTTTGCGTCCGGACAGGCCAGCGGCAAGACGGGCGCCAATTTCAGGAGCGCCGCGAACCGATTGAAAAACGAATCACCATCGCCAAAAATAACCGACGGCTGAAAAATGGTGGCGTCCAGCCCGTCCGCCGCCCGAATCAGCTCTTCCGCCTTGCCTTTGCTGATCAGGTAATGGCTGGACCCCTTGCCGGCATGCAGGGCGCTGACTTGCAGCAACCGGCGCACGCCGGTTTTTCGGGCGGCCGCAATGATCATTTCGACCAGTTCAACATGCGCGCGGTGGAATCCCTTGCCGTTGCGTCCGGACTCATTCAGGATCCCGACCATATTGATCACCGCGTCCACGCCATCGAAAAACTGCGCCAGTTGGCCCGCGTCAAAGATATTCGCACGCCGCACTTCCACCCGCGGGATGACGGTCAATTCCCGGCAGCCTGGCGGGTAACGGCAAAGCACCAGGCAGTCGTGGCCTGCATCAGAAAGCTTCGGCAGCAGATGATGTCCAACGAAGCCGGTCGCACCCAGCAACACGATTCGCATAGTTAGCTCCTTGTTTTTGTGCGGCCTAACCGGACGTCCGGCAGACCACTTCTGCGGTCGTACTTCCCTGCATAGTACCGCCGACAGCACCGGAATTGAATGCCGGCATTCGGCTGGAGATGCGTGAGACCGGCTTCTCCAGCCTCCAATCGTACAACGTGGAGAAGGCCAACACCCTCGGGATATAGTCCCGCGTTTCAAAATACGGCAGTGTCTCGATCCAGATGGCCGGATCGCTCACCTGGCGCGAGTTCAGCCAGCGCTCTACGGCATTCGGGCCTGCATTGTAGGCGCCGGACGCCAGCACCGGGTTATCGTCGAACCGGTCCATCAACTCGCGCAGATAAGTAGTTCCAAATCGAATATTGTCCTCTGCCCGCATCAGTTGCTGCTGCCCGGTATAGGACAGTGAATGACGCCTGGAAACCTGCCGGGCCGTGGCTGGCATGACTTGCATCAGACCTCTGGCCCCGGCCGATGAGACTGCATCTTCCGCCATTGCGCTCTCGGACCTCATCAAGCCAAACACCCAGGCCGGATCCAGGTTTTGCTGACCCGCAAGTGCTTCAACCAGCGCGGTGTATGCCAGTGGAAAGCGCCAGTCGTACCAGCGCCGGTCACCGCTGTCACCCAGCGCCAAAATCGCCACGTCCGGCCAGTTTTCCGCAGTCGCCAGCGCGGCGGCGGTTCGCAAACCTGCCTTGTCGAAACCTTTGACGCCGCGTTTCCATTCCCTGCGCGCCCAGGCCGGCAGACCTGCTGCACGCAGTTCCAAAGCCCGTTCAATTTCCGGTACAGACCTCAGCGCCTCGACTTCCGGGGCCAGCACCTCCGGCTCCTGAAGACAAATCGTATAGGGTTGTCCCAATTGGTCAGCTGACAAAAAACCGAAATAACTGGCCTCGGCCGCGAGCTCCGACAGGATCCGCCCCGCGCGGTCGAGGTCCTGGATTTCCAGTCGCGCCCGGGCTTCCCAGTAGCGCCAGCGGGCGTCCTGCCTGAGTTCCTGCGGCATCTGTTCGATGGTGCCGATTACGTTCTTCCAGTTGCCTCGGGAAAGATCAAAGCGAACCCACCACTCCAGTAACGTCCCGTCCCGATCGCCCGTGGGAACGTTGCGCATCCGATCGGGTGTCGCATCGGCCCCCTCGACTGCGGACCAGAGTGCCAATTCCCGAGTGATGCCGGCACGCACGCCGGCCGGCCAGCCGAAACCGCCTTCAATCGCCCGGTAGATTTTCCATGCCCGGTCCGGATCACTGCGCGCCAGGCGCCTGAGGCCATACGCCGTGATATCCCTTCCCTGGTCGCTATCCGGCCATTTTCGTGCGCTGTCCAGCCGGCGATATCCGCCGCGATCCTGCTGATACCAGCGGTCCGCCCAGACCTGGTCTTCCGGGCCGAGATAACGGGTCAGGTACACAACCAGCTTTGGCTGCCGGGCATCCATCGCCCTGCGGATTCGTTCCCATGCCAGGCCCGGCGTGATACCGCCCTGCTTTCTCAGCCAGCTGAACGCCGGGTCACAGGCCTTTGGCTGCGATTCACCCACAGCCCACAGGGACCGCACTTCAGGCAGAAGGTCCGTAGTTTGCCCGAGATTTATCCTGGCCCGGGCAAGGTGGCAGCGGACTTCAGTATTCTTCGAACCGGGAGCGTACCGGACCAGGGCATCCCAGTTTCTGCGCTTACCCAGGGTGCGCAACCACGCCGTTTTCAGGCCGGCGCTGAATGCCCAGTCCCGATGGCTGTGCAGAAACGCAGCCATGTCCTCAACGGGCACGTCAGCCCTGCGGAAACGCAGGTCTTCATACTGCAGGTAGGGAAAGAGCAGATAGTTCTCGAGGCCCGGCATCAAACGTTCAAACTCCGCCGTTTTTCCCCGGGCTGCTGCCTGCCAGGCCTCGGCAAACGCCTCACGCTGGGATAGCTTCGTGTTTGCGGCAGCCGGCCAGGCTGCAGCAGAGGCGATGACAAAAATCAGCCCTGTCTGTATGACCCTGTGGAGGGTAAACTCGAACAGGCCGAGGCGGTTTTTGAGGCGGTTGGAAATCACGTGCACCAGAATATGGAATTGCTACCCATGCAGCAAGACAAATTCAGACAGAAATCCAGACATGCTGCTTGAACTGGCCCTGATCGGAATCGCAGCGGGCTACATGGCCGGCTTCCTCGGTATCGGCGGCGGCTTCGTGGTTGTTCCCGCGCTGACTTATCTGTTCATGCAGGACCCGGCCATGGCGCCCTGGGCTATTCACATGGCGGTAGCTACTTCGCTCGGCACCATGTTGGTCACATCACTCAGTTCCATTGTCGCGCACCACAGAAAAGGCGCTATACGGTGGGGCCTGGTCCGTTCCCTGGCTCCGGGCCTGGTGGTTGGCGCCGTGATGGGCGCCATGGTCGCAGACAGGTTGGACGGGGACACCCTGGTCCGGGTTGTCGGAGTCTGCGCTATCCTGGCCGGCTTGCAACTGCTGCTTGCCCGGCAGCCTGAGGGAGAAAGATCGCTTCCCGGCCAACCGGGCGTTACCGTTGTCGGGTTCATCATCGGATCCATTTCCAGCCTGATTGGCATTGGCGGCGGCGCCCTCACCGGGCCCTGGCAGCTGTGGCACGGGGTCCGGGCGCAGAATGCCGTGGCCACCGCTGCCGCTTGCGGATACCCTATTGCAATCGCGGGAACGCTTGCTTTTATCGTATTCGGATTTGGCAACCGCCTGCCCGCGGGTGCGCTGGGCTATGTACACGTGCCGGCTTTTCTCGGGATTGCTCTCACCAGCGCAATCGCAGCGCCTTTCGGTGTGGCCACGGTGCACCGACTGCCGCCCTCGACCGTCAAAAGGGTATTCGGGATATTCCTGATATTGGTCGGCCTGCGGATGCTGGCCGGTTTCTAAAAGGCGGGGCCGGATTCTACGCTGATCACCGGGCGTGAGGCCTTTTTCAGACGCAATTCCCGAGGCAGGCTGATTTCCAGCGCAACAGGGCAGTGATCGGAAAATGCCACATCCAGTACTTCAGCAGTACCTACCTGCAGAGTTTCACTGACAAGAATGTGATCGATTGCCCGTTGTGGCTGCCAGGATGGGTATGTTGCCAGGCCCTGGGTTGGTGCTTTCAGCGCGAGCGTCTCGCATAAATCGGCGACCTGGGGGGTGTCTACCTGGGTATTGAAGTCGCCGATGACGACCAGGTTTCTGCTGCTGTCCAACTCACGCGCCAGGAACTTGAGCTGCAGCGCCCGCGCCCGTTTTCCCAACGCCAGGTGCACGACGGCTACATCAAGCCCGTCGTAACCGTCACCGAAGCGCACCAGCAGCGTACCGCGGCCGGGAATAAACCCCGGCAGACGGTGTTCTTCGACCGTGTCGGGTTCGAACCGGCTCAAAAACCCGTTGCCCGCATAGGCGACAGTGCCCACTTTGCGGTTGGACTGGTGGCACCAGAACGGCATGCTCGCGTGATTCGCGAGATAGCGCGACTGGTTGATGTAACCGGAGCGCAGGCTGCCGGAATCCACTTCCTGCAGGGCCACCATGTCAAAGGGCGTCACCAATTCAGCGATTGCATCGAGGTTTTCAACCCGCTTCGCGTGAGGCAGCACCTGCCTCCAACTGTGGGTCACATAGTGGTGATAACGTGCAGTGGACGTGCCCGCCTGGATGTTAAAAGTCAGAAGGCGAAGCTTTCGGTCTTCGCCGCTTTCATGATCCGTAGCGGTATCAGTCGGTTGCTGCACTGGCTTGCTGGGAAACGCGGCCCTTGGCTTCCTGCGCGATCAGGTAGTCAACGATGTCGAACATCACATCGTAGCTGGCAACCGCGGCGCTGCCGGCAATGCGGTATTTGCCGTTAAGCACCAAAGACGGAGTTCCACGGATACCGTAAGCCTGGACCAGAAGCTGGTCCTTCCGCAACTTGCCATCTACCGCAAAAGAACGCGAAGTTGAGAGAAACTTTTCTTTGTCCAGATCGAACTGGCTGTAAAAAGTGGCCAATTCGTCCATGCTGCGAATCATGTTCTTTTCTTTCCAGATGCGATCCATCAACGCCGAATGCGCCTGTTCCGAAACGTCCATCATTTGGGCGGTCACGTAGCCGCGTGCATACAGTTCCCAGGATTCACGGCCAAAAACCACCGGAATACGCCTGAATTCGACATAATCGGGCTTGCGCTTCTTCCAATTCTCCAGGTACGGGTCGAAGGTGTTGCAATGCGTACACAGGTAACTGAAAGCCTCTTCCAGCTTGATGGTGTCGCCGGTGACCGCAGGGGCCCCCTCGATCAGGAAATAGTGCAGGCCTTCCTGGTAGGGAACCGGCTTTTCCGCCTGGGCCTGGGCAGCCGGGGTCAGAAACAGCGTGGCTGCTGTCAGGGCCATGAGAAGTCGAATAACAGAGTTTTTCATTGTTTGCTCCCGCAAATACCGGTCAGTGTGAGTAACCCATACTGACCGTTGTTAGTGTATTCAGTTCATTCGCCGGCAAGATACAAGCCTTGTATGTAGCTGGCAACGGCCTGGATTTCCTCATCGGTCATCTCTGCCGCGGAACCGTTCATGATTTTGCTGTTGGCGTCTTTTTCGCCCCAATTTTCGCCTGAACGATAGCGCGTCAGCATATTGCTGGTGTAAACGGCATGCTGGCCCGCCAGGGCCGGGTAACCGGCGACCGGATTGCCCTCACCCGCCGGACCGTGGCAGGCCATGCAGGCGGGCACGCCCGAATCCGCATTGCCGGCGCGGTAAATCCGCTCGCCCAGCTGGACCTGGGTGTCGTCGGCCACGCCCGGCGCGGTTTTCTGGGATGAGAAATAAGCGGACAGGTCCAGAATGTCCTGTTCGGAGAGCCCCGGCGTGATTCCCAGCATTTCGGGAACCGGGCGCGCACCTGATTTGATCAGCGTAATTTGACGTACCAGGTACGGTTCATGTTGAGCGGCCAGATTTGGCCAATTGGGCACGACGCTATTACCGTCAACACCGTGACAGGCCGCGCAAATGGCGGACTTTGCCTGCCCGGCTGCCGCGTCTCCCTGGGCGAAGGCGTTGAAGCTGAAAAACACCAGCGAGCTGGCTATTGCCCGGAGCAAAAAACTCATTTCACAATCTCCTAGAGTCTGTATGAACTGTATTCAGGCTAGAATGGCCGCATATTATCGCGGTTTCAATAGCCGCGTTCCACCTCGATCAGATAATCAAATGACATCCACTCACAGAAAACACAACCCCTACCGTTCCGCGACCTACGTGGTCAGCGCTCACGAACTCAGGCAGCTACCGCCTGACAAAGGGATCGAAGTCGCTTTTGCGGGCCGTTCGAACGCCGGCAAATCAAGCGCGATCAATACGCTGACCGATCAGAAAGCGCTTGCCCGGACCAGTAAAACCCCGGGGCGCACCCAGCAGATCGTCATTTTTGACATTGATTCGGAGCGCCGCATCGCCGACCTTCCCGGTTACGGCTACGCGAAAGTTCCTGAAAAACTCCGCGCACACTGGCGGCATGTGATGCAGCAGTATTTTCAGCAGCGGCGTTCGCTGCGCGGAGTCATACTGGTGATGGATATTCGTCACCCCATGCGGCCTTTTGATGAGCAAATGCTTGAATGGTGCTCGGCTTCGGGTGTGCCCTGCCACGTGCTCCTCACCAAGGCGGACAAGCTGAAACGCGGACCCGCCCAGTCTACTCTGTACCAGGTCCGCAAATATTTGCCGGCCGGCGCCAGCGTTCAGGTATTTTCATCGAAAAGCCGGGACGGGCTCGATGAACTGATTTCACGCCTGAACGAGTGGTACGGAATTGCCTCGACGGTTTAAAATCAGGTCTTGAAAAACAGGAATCCTTAAATGACATTTCCAGCAACCCGCATGCGCCGGATGCGCGCACACGATTTTTCCCGCCGGCTGATGCGTGAAGTCCAGCTCAGCAGCAATGATTTTATCTGGCCGGTCTTCGTACTCGAAGGTGACAACGCGACAGAAGCGGTGAAGTCAATGCCCGGTGTCGAGCGCATGACCATTGACCGGCTGCTTCCCGCAGCAGAGCGGCTGCTGGAACTCGGCATTCCGGCCATTGCCCTGTTCCCGGTGGTTTCGGCCGACTGCAAATCGGATGACGCCCGCGAAGCCTGGAATCCGGAAGGGTTGGCGCAAAGAGCCGTGGCGGCCCTCAAATCACGCTTTCCGGAGCTTGGCGTGATTACCGATGTGGCGCTGGACCCGTTCACGTCGCACGGCCTCGACGGCCTGGTAGACGGCACTGGTTACGTGGTGAACGACGAAACCGTGGATGTGCTGGTCAAACAGGCGCTGTCTCACGTGGAAGTCGGCGCCGATGTCGTTGCGCCGTCCGACATGATGGACGGCAGGATTGGCGCGATCCGGCAGGCACTCGAGACCGAGGGTTTTCCGAACAAGCAGATCCTGTCCTATGCCGCCAAGTATGCTTCTAGCTTTTACGGCCCGTTTCGGGATGCCGTCGGTTCGGCCGGCAACCTGGGAGGTGCGAATAAATACTCCTTCCAGATGGACCCGGCGAACAGTAACGAGGCACTGAGGGAAATCGAACTCGACCTGAAGGAAGGCGCGGACATGGTCATGATCAAACCGGGCTTGCCGTACCTCGACATTATCAGGCGCGTCAAAGAAGCCTTCGAGGTACCTACGTTCGCTTACCAGGTCTCCGGCGAGTACGCGATGCTTAAGGCGGCCGCCCAGAACGGCTGGCTGGATGAAGAGGCCGTCGTGCTGGAGGCGCTGACCTGCTTCAAACGGGCCGGAGCCGACGGCATTCTCACCTACTATGCAGTCCAGGCGGCAGAGTGGCTTCAGAACAAAAGCTGAAGCTTGCGGTTTTTGGCAACCCGGTTGCCCACTCTCTCTCGCCCCGGATCCACCGCCTGTTTGCCGGGCAATGCGGCCTCGATGTTGATTACCGGGCCATCGAGGCCAACAGAGAATCTTTTCCAGCCCTGGTCGCCCGATTGGCGGCCGGCGGAGGCAGAGGCTGCAACATCACGGTGCCTCTCAAGCACGAGGCGTGGAAACTGGCTGCCCGCTCCAGCGAGTGCGCAACCCGCGCACGCGCCGCGAACACACTGGTCTTCAATGACGCCGAAGATTGGTACGCCGACAGCACCGACGGCAATGGCCTGGTGAATCACCTTGAAACCCTGCCGGGCTGCGCGCTTGCAGGGTCCAGGCTTTGCCTGATCGGCGCTGGAGGCGCGGCGGCCAGTGTGCTGGGCGCTCTGCTCGAAGCCGGGCCGGACATCGTGTTCATCGCCAACCGGACCAGGGATCGTGCCGCGGAAGTGGTCGACGCGCATTCCGGCCTGGGCGTGATGCGTATCGGCACCAACCAGGATCTGGCTTCCTGCGAGCCTTTTGATCTGATCATCAATGCCACGTCGCTGGGACATGACGGCGACGCACCCGCATTGGAACCGGCCTGGCTTAAACCGGACGGCCTTTGCTATGACATGAATTATGGCGGCGCGGCTGATCCGTTGCGGCGTCTTTGCCAGGAAAAGGGCATCCGCTACTCCGACGGACTCGGAATGCTGGTTGGCCAGGCGGCGCTCTCTTTTACGCTGTGGACCGGAATGACCCCTGACGCGCAGGCCGTGCTGGAGATTCTGCGCCGGGATCAGCCGTAACTGCGCTGGAGTCCCGGATCAGCCCTCTCGAAGCGCCTCGACGCACGTCCGGGCGGTGCTCCACGACTGCAGCAGCAAAAGAGCCGGCAGAACCAGGATCAGTGATTTAAGAATGAAGACCAGCGGCAGCCCCCCGGCTTCACGGGAAGACTCCATGGTTGCCCACGAGGCCGTAACGTAGTCCCAGCCGATGAGCAGCATGAATACACTGAGCGGAACGAGAAATATCAGCGTGCCCAGCAGGTTCACCCAGTTCTGGTAGCGCTCTGATTTGCCCCGGTAGAAGATATCCACACGGACATGGTCATCGGCCTGGTAAGCCCAGGCCGCGGCGATCATGAACACCATCGCATGCAGGTAAGTGACGCTTTCCTGCAACCAGATCCAGCCCTGGTTGAACCCGTAACGCAAAACCACGATTCCGAAAGTCAGCAGGACCATGGCGAGCGTCAACCAGGAAACGCCGAGACCGAGCCAACGAACAATTCGGGCGGCAACTCCACCACCGCCGTCCGAACCTGTCGGCCCTTTTACTTCCATTCCTTGATTTTCCAGTAGACCGGCTGCACCGGGTCCAGGGCGGTCCGGTCGACGTCCAGCTCCAGCTTGCCGTCGCCATCGGCGTCCACGTAATAATAGGGAACACCCGCTTTCGGAGTGACTTTCACCATGTAAACCTGGCCGTTAAGCCGATACTCTTCCACCCTCCTGTCCTCTTCCTCGATGATCGTGACCGTGGGTTCGATCTGCTCATCCTGGATTTTTGGCGGAATCGGAACATCCCCCTCCGGCGCCGGCGGCATGGGGGGCGGACGCTCCAGCTCTTCCTGCGGAATCGGCTGGGCGTAGGCGAGAGTCGAAACAGAGATCGCAGCCGCAACTGCCAGTAACAACCTGTGATTCAATGGCGGTTTTCTCATCGATTGCGCCTCTGTCTGGGTTAGACTCTCATAATATCAGACTCACAAACCCTTTAATGATTCCAGGCCATTCATGAGCAAGAAACCCACGCTGTATCTCGTTGACGGTTCCTCCTACCTGTACCGCGCATTTCACGCCCTGCCCAACCTGACCAACAGCCGCGGTGAGCCCACCGGTGCGCTGCTGGGCGTTGCCAACATGCTCAAGCGCCTGTTGAACGAGGACGACCCCGAATACATCGCCGTGGTTTTCGATGCGAAGGGGCCCACCTTCCGGCACGAACTTTATCCTGAGTACAAGGCCAACCGCCCACCCATGCCGGCGGAGCTGCGCCAGCAGGTTGAGCGTATTCACGAGTTCACGCGGATGCTGGGTCTGCCCCTGCTGCAGGTCGAAGGGGTCGAAGCAGACGACGTCATCGGCACACTGGCGAAGGCCGCGGAAAAGGAAGGGATGAATTGCATTATTTCCACCGGCGACAAGGACATGGCCCAGTTGGTCAGCGACCAGACAAGCCTGACCAACACCATGACCGACACCGATATGGATCGCAAAGGGGTCAGGGAGAAATTCGACGTTACGCCGGAACAGTTCGTCGATTACCTGGCGCTGACCGGAGACAAGTCCGACAACATCCCCGGGGTGGAAAAATGCGGCCCCAAGACCGCCGCCAAGTGGCTGGCAAACTGGGGCAGCCTGGCAGCGGTGATCGAGCATGCCGACGAAGTCGGCGGCAAAATTGGCGAGAACCTGCGCGCAGCGCTGGAACAGCTTCCCTTGTCCAGGGAACTGGCGCGTATCCGGGAAGACCTGGAACTGGACATTAAGCCCAGCAGTCTGCAGCGCCAGGAAGTCGACAGGGAAAATCTGGTCGAGGCGCTGAAACGTTTCGAATTCAACAGCTGGCTGCAGGAAATGGGCCGTGAAAATGAGGCCGAACCCGTCGAGACCGATTACCAGGTCATCAGTACTTTCGAACAGCTGGACGCATTGATCGCCGGGATTGAGAGCAGCGATCTTGTTGCCTTCGATACGGAAACGACCAGCCTGGATTCCATGCAGGCAGAACTGGTCGGTCTGAGCTTTTGCACCGAGCCTGGCCACGCCGCGTATATTCCGGTAGGTCACAATTACCCGGGAGCGCCCGAACAACTGGAACTCGAAGGCGTGCTTAAGAAATTGAAGCCGCTGCTGGAAGATCCGGATCGGCCCAAAGTGGGCCAGCACATCAAGTACGACATGAACGTGCTCTCGCTTTATGGCGTCGCGGTTCAGGGCGTTGCTTTCGATACGATGCTGGAATCCTATGTTTTCAACAGCACCGGCAGCCGGCATGACATGGATTCACTGGCGCTGAAGTACCTGGGCCGTCAAACCACCCACTACGAGGACATCGCCGGCAAGGGCGCAAAGCAGATATCGTTCAGCCAGGTCGACATCGAAGACGCCAGTCATTACGCGGCAGAAGACGCCGACATTACGCTGATGCTTCACCAGCACCTGTGGCCGCGGCTGCAAAAAGCTCCTCCCCTCGACAAGGTGCTGCAGGAAATTGAAATACCGCTGGTGCCGGTACTGGCGCGTATGGAACAGCGCGGCGTACTGATCGACGGCGACCGGCTGTCCGCGCAGAGCACCGAAATGGCGCATCAGATGATGGAGCTGGAGAAGGATGCGCACCGGGCCGCCGATCAACCGTTCAACCTGGGCTCACCCAAGCAGTTGCAGCAGATCCTGTTCGAGAAACTCGGCCTGCCCGTGATTCGTAAAACCCCCAAGGGTCAGCCCTCCACCGCCGAAGACGTATTGCAGGAATTGGCTGTGGACTACGAATTGCCCGGCCTGATCCTGGAGCATCGCTCACTCTCCAAACTCAAATCGACTTATACAGACAAACTGCCGCTGCAGATCAATCCGCGCACGGGGCGTGTTCATACTTCCTATCACCAGGCGGTAGCGGCGACCGGGCGGCTGTCGTCTTCCGATCCAAACCTGCAGAACATTCCGATCCGTTCGCCCCTGGGCCGGCGCATTCGCGAAGCTTTTGTGGCGCCCAAAGGCTGCGTGATCATGGCCTGCGACTATTCACAGATTGAACTGCGCATCATGGCCCACCTGTCAGCCGATGAAGGACTGCTCAAGGCATTTCACGACAAGGTGGATGTGCACCAGGCGACAGCCAGTGAAGTTTTCGCGGTGCACTATGACGAAGTGGGCAGCGACCAGCGGCGGGCCGCCAAAGCGATCAATTTCGGCTTGATGTACGGAATGTCCGCATTCGGACTATCCCGCCAGCTCAACATTGGACGAACCGAGGCGCAGGCATACATGGATACTTACTTCATGCGTTACCCCGGCGTTCAGAAATACATGGAAAAAACCCGCGAAACGGCGCGGGAACAAGGTTATGTTGAAACCCTGTTCGGCCGCCGGCTGTATCTGCCGGACATCAATGCCAGCAATATGCAAAGGCGACAGGCCTCTGAGCGTGCAGCCATCAACGCTCCCATGCAGGGCACGGCGGCGGACATCATCAAGCGCGCTATGATCAGCGTCGATGACTGGCTGCAAAAAGAAAAGCCGGACGCACACCTCGTCATGCAGGTCCACGACGAACTGGTATTCGAAGTCAGGGAAAGCCAGCTCGGCAAATTGAAGAAGGCAGTGGTGGCGCAAATGACTGCGGCAGCAGAGCTGGATGTGCCGCTCACCGTGGATACCGGGCACGGCCCCGACTGGGACACGGCGCATTGACCCCCGTGTTTTACCGAACCGCATTCTGGCTGATGTTGCCCGTTTCTGCCGCCCAAGGGCTGTGGTTACGTCGTCAGGCATTGCGACTGCCCGGCGCATCCGGTCCGAGGCAGGGAGCGGTCGGCAACGGCGAGCCCCTGCGCCTGCTGGCGCTCGGAGACTCGATCATCGACGGAGTGGGCGCCGGTAAAATCGAGAGCGCATTGCCGGTCCAGTTCGCCAAAGCTTTGGCGGAGCATAAACGTTGCTGTGTTCACTGGCAGGTTGAAGGCCAATCCGGGTTTGATATCGAGGACGTGCTGGAGTGCTTACAAGGGCTGCAGCTTTCGGCTTTACCCGACCTTGTCCTGATCTCGGTCGGCGTGAATGACGTGACCGGTTTGAGCAGCACCCGGCACTGGCGCAGAAAGCTGATCGAGTTGCTGGAACTGCTGAATCTGCAGTGGCCCGGGTCCCGTACTGTTTTTGCCGGACTGCCGCCGATGGCGCTGTTCCCGCTTCCCCCCCAGCCGCTACGTTTTACGTTGGGGTTGCGGGCTGCTCTGATGGACCGTATTGCAGCAGACGTCATAAACGGATTCGAAAACGCTGAACACGTACCCACCCGGATTAATCCGACGGATCATTCGTTTTGCGAAGACGGCTTCCATCCGTCGGCGGAATCCTGCAGTCTATGGGCTAAGGAACTGGCTTCAATTGACCAAAGGAGATTTGCTTCGTGAGCGACACCCCCGAGAAAAAGGGCCCGGCCAAGCCGAGGCGCGAAGACGTCAGCTCGCCGGATGCCATTATCAACGCGTTTTACGACACGATCTCCGGACCCGCCGGTCCGCGTAACTGGTACCGTGAACGCAGTCTTTACCTGGAAGGCGCCCGGCTGATCCCCATTGGCAACCGGGTGCACAAGGAAGGCGAGCTCCAGATAATGACCGTCGACCAGTGGATCGAAGATGCGAAGGGTTACCTGGAGGAAAACGATTTCTACGAAGCCGAGATCGTGAGGAAAACCCACGCCTATGGGAACCTTCTCCAGGCCTTCAGCACCTATGAAACCCGCAAAGACCCGAAAGGCGCACCCATTGCACGCGGCATCAACAGCATTCAGTTGCTCAAGAAGGGTGGGCGCTGGTGGATTGTAAACGTGATGTGGGACAACGAATCCAGGAGCAATCCGATCCCCGAGGAATTTCTGCCTTACCTCTGGTGATCTGGATCCAGCCAGTCTCTGGGAACCAGGCAGTCATACAAGAAGGCTTCCTGTGAACCCGGCTCGGGCTGCCAGTTGTAACGCCAGGCAACCAACGGCGGCAGCGACATCAGGATGGACTCCGTGCGTCCGCCCGACTGCAGCCCGAACAGTGTCCCCCGGTCGTATACAAGATTGAATTCGACGTACCGGCCGCGCCGGTATAACTGGAACTGCCTCTGCTGATCGGTCCAGGACAGGGCTTTTCTCCGATCGACGATAGGCAAATAGGCCGGAAGATAGCTGTCACCCACAGCTTTCAGAAATTCAAAGCTGCGCTCAAAGCCTCCATCGTTCAGATCGTCGAAAAACAGGCCCCCGACGCCACGGGCTTCCTGCCGGTGCCGAAGGTAAAAATAGCGGTCGCACCACTCTTTGTACTGCGGATACACCTCTTCGCCGAAAGGTTCACAGGCCGCGCGGGCGGTTTCATGCCAGCTGATAATGTCTTCGATCACCGGGTAGTAGGGCGTCAAGTCGTAACCGCCGCCAAACCACCACACGGGATCCTCACCTTCTTTTTCTGCAATGAAAAATCGGACGTTGGCATGGCTGGTAGGCACGTGAGGATTTTCCGGATGGATGACCAGTGACACGCCCAGCGCCTCAAAACCGCGGCCCGCAAGCTCCGGCCGGGCCGCAGTGGCTGAGGGTGGAAGGCTGGCGCCGGTGACGTGTGAAAAATTTACGCCGGCCTGTTCAAATACCGCCCCCCCGTTCAGAACACGGGACCGCCCGCCGCCTCCCAGTGCCGGCGCTTCACTCTGTCCGGCGGATTCCTCACGCGACCAGGCATCCTCGATAAAAACCGCTGAACCATCCGCCGTTTCCAGTGCCTTGCAAACCCGGTCCTGCAGATTCAGCAGGTACTCTTTGACCCGGACCGGGGATACTGTGTCATGGGTGCTCATTTCAACTCTCCCGCAATATCCGGCCGCTGGCCAGGTCCCGGATTTCACTGGGCTGGTTATCAGAGCCCAGGTCCCCCGCCACCGTGCCGCACAGGTCGGAACCGAAGCAGGCCTGAACCTCGGCCACGCTACGGGCCGGCGGGTCTTGCCGCCTGTTTGCGCTGGTGGAAACAATCGCGCCGCCGAATGCAGCACACAGGGCGCGGCATACCGGATGGGCGGTGACTCTCAGCGCAATCGTGTCATGCTTTCCGGCCAGCCAGTCAGGCACTGATGTCGCGCGCGGAAACAGCCAGGTAACCGGCCCCGGCCAGGTGTCCAGGGCGCGTTCTTTTTGCGCCTGCCCGGCGGGAGTAACGTATGGCTCAAATCGCACGAAATCGTCGGCGATAAGGATTAACCCGGCCTCAGCAGGCCTGTTCTTCAGAGCCAGGATTTTACGGACTGCGGTTGCGTTCCGCGGATCACAACCCAGGCCGAACACGGCCTCGGTCGGATAAGCAATCACTTTACCATCCTGCAGGCACTGCACGGCCTCTGCGATGGTCAGTAAAGAATGGCCGGACACGGACCTTTACTCGCTGGCGCTTCCGGCAAGTGATTCGGATCCGGAGCTCTTTCGAGCGGTTTTCTTCTTGCCGGCTTTTTTCTTCGAAGCTTTTTTCTTCGAAGCTTTCTTTTTTGAGGCCCGTTTTTTCGTTGTCTTTTTCTTGGCCGTCTTCTTCTTTGCAGCCTTTTTGCGGCCGCGCTTTTCAGGCGCCGCATCCAGCAATGCCTGGCATTCTTCCTGCGTCATCGAGTCCGGCTCACGATCTTTTGGCATGCGGGCGTTCTTATGTCCATCGGTGATGAACGGTCCCCAGCGGCCCTTCAGAATCTGAATATCCGTGCCTTCGAAAGTCTTCAGGATGCGGTCGATGTCCGCCTGTTTTTTCGCTGCAACAAGTTCAAGGGCATGAGACAGCTCGACCGTGTGCGGGTCCTCGTCCTTCAGCGATACGAACTTGCTGCCATAGCGGATGTAAGGGCCGAAACGCCCGATACCCACCGACACCTCCTCGCCTTCGGGAGTGAAACCCAGATCGCGCGGTAATTTAAATAGCTCCAGCGCCTCTTCCAGCGTGATCGTTTCCAGCCTTTGACCGTGACGAAGCCCGGCAAACCGAGGCTTTTCCTCATCTTCGACCGTGCCGATCTGTGCGTGCGGACCGAAACGCCCGAGGCGGACGGAAACTTCCTTGCCCGAGGCCGGGTCCTTGCCCAGAACCCGGGTAAGCTTTGCTTCCTGGCGGCTGACCGTCTCCTCTTTGTCCCTGATTCGTTCAATGAACGGTTTCCAGAACTGCATCAATGGAGGGATCCAGTGTTTCTCCCCCCGCGAGATTTCGTCCAGCGTATCCTCCATTCTTGCAGTGAACTCGTAGTCCACGTAAGGCTCAAAATGGTTCTCCAGGAACAGGGCGACCACGCGGCCGGTATCCGTGGGCGTAAAGCGCCTGCTTTCCAGGTCCACGTACTTGCGGCGAACCAGGGTCTGGATAATGCTGGCATAGGTTGACGGGCGGCCGATGCCGAAATCTTCCAGTGCCTTGACCAGGCTGGCCTCGGAGAAACGCGGCGGCGGCTCGGTGAAGTGCTGCTCAGCCCGGATTTCCCTGAGCTGAACCACATCGCCTTCCTTCATGTCGGGCAAACTGGTTTCTTTCTCTTCCTTGCCCTTGGGTTGGGAGACTTCATAAACCCGCAGGAATCCGGGAAAAGCGATGACCGAGCCGTTCGCACGGAAAGCCGCGTCGGTGTCGCAGTCAAATTCAACCGCCACCGTATCGACCAGCGCCGGAACCATTTGCGAGGCCATCGTGCGCCGCCAGATCAGTTCGTACAGGCGGAATTGGTCCTCCGTCATTGACTCTTTGAGAAGAGCAGGCTGCTGCGCCGCGGAAGTCGGCCGAATCGCTTCGTGGGCTTCCTGGGCGTTTTTTGACTTGGTCTTGTAGAAATTAGGTTTTTCAGGCGCGTATTCCGGCCCGTATTCACCCTTGATCGTGGCGCGAAGATCGCCCAATGCGTCATTCGACAGGTGAACCGAGTCGGTTCTCATGTAAGTAATCAGCCCCGACTCGTAAAGGCCCTGGGCCGTCCGCATGGTGCGTTGCGCCGAAAATCTCAGTTTTCTCGCCGCATCCTGCTGCAGCGTCGAGGTGATGAAGGGGGGCGCCGGCCTTCTTTTGCGCTGGCTGCGTGTTACACGGTCGACCTTCAGCTTTCCTCCCGCGGCTTTGGCCAACCGTTCACGCACGCGGTGAGCATGCTCGGTGTCAGTGATATCGAATTGCTTAAGCCGGTCATTCTCCAGGCGCACGAGGCGGGACATAAAGTCCTGTTCCTGGTGGCGCATGTCCGCCTCGATGGTCCAGTATTCCTGGGCCTTGAAGGCCTCGATTTCACGTTCACGCTCCACGATCATCCGCAATGCCGGACTTTGCACGCGGCCGGCGGAAAGCCCAGTCTTGATTTTTTTCCACAGCAGCGGAGACAGGTTGAAGCCGACCAGGTGATCCAGTGCGCGACGGGCCTGCTGCGCATTGACCAGGTCCATCGAGAGCTCACGGGGATGATCGACTGCGTCCTTAATGGCCTTTTCAGTGATTTCAGAAAACTCCACGCGGTAAAACGGTATTTTTTCCGTCAGCCCCTGTTCACGCAGAATTTCGTAGATATGCCATGAAATGGCTTCACCCTCGCGATCAAGGTCTGTTGCGAGGTAAACCACTTCAGCCTTCTTTGCATGCTTGATGATGTTTCTGACGTGTTTTTCGCTGTCTTCGTTCAACTCGTAAGTCATCGCAAAATCGTTGTCCGGATCAACTGCTCCGTCCCGAGAGGGCAGGTCCCTGATGTGGCCATAGGACGCCAGCACCTTGAAATCCGTTCCCAGGTACCGGTTGATGGTTGTCGCCTTGGCCGGCGATTCTACGATGAGAAGTTTTATGACTTCACCTCACGATTAAAAGTTAAAAAAAGCCTGTGCGATATCTATCGCTTTCTTACTCAGGGAATAATGATGTTCGACCGTTCGGTCAGCTACTGCCCTTATTATTAATGGCGGTAGTCTTGCTCCGTGTCAAACATCAGGTCCTCCATCCAGGCGTAATTGGCTTCCTGCCCGGGCTGGTTGAATAGGACCATGAGAACCACCCACTTCACGTCTTCCAGATTGATTTCATCGCTTTCCAGAGCCATTAATCGATCCAGCACCAACTCTCTGCGCTGCGCGTCAAGTATTCCGGAATTGAACAGAAACATGAGGAAATCACGACATGTCGTGTCGAGTCGGGTTATCTCTGCATCGACAAAGATCCGAATCGGCTGGTCAGTGTACATTTTGAAATCGGGCTGGTACCGCTGCTCGGCCAGGCCGTCGAGCCAGTCGAACGCTTTGTCGATTTCTCCGTTACTGAACCCGGCCTCATGAAGATTTTCTTCCATGGAAGCACGATCTGGCTGTTCTTCGGGCTCATCGTAAAAATAATTCTCGAACAGGTACATCAGGACGTCGAGTACGTTTTCTTTCATTATTAACCTCTTATATTCGGCTGTAAGCACCCCCGGGATGTACTTCAACCTTTCCTCTCAGCTCCAGCACGGTCAGCATGGCGGAGACGGCTCCCGCCGTCAATCCACTTTGCGCAATAATCGCATCGACAGGCTTGGGATCAAAACCCAGACAGGACCACAACAAACGATACTCCGGCTCCGTGAACTGGGGGTCATCGGCGTCGTTCTCAAGCGGTTTTCGCCCGGACTGATCGTCCTGAGAATGTATCTGCCTTTTCAACTCGGCTGCCAGCTTTCCGGCCATCGGTGCGAGTTCCTGCATGATCTCGTCGGCCGTCTCTACCAGCCTGGCGCCGTCGCGGATCAGACGGTGGCAGCCTTTAGCCATCGGATTGTGGATTGATCCGGGCAAGGCAAATACATCCCTGCCCTGGTTGCCCGCCATGCGAGCCGTAATAAGCGTACCGCTGCGCAATCCCGCTTCGATCACCAGTACCCCCAGGCTCAATCCCGATATGATCCGGTTGCGTGATGGGAAATGCGATCGCAGTGCGCGTGTACCGGGTGGAAATTCCGATACCAGGACGCCCTGCTCACGGATGCGCATGGCGAGTTCTTTGCTGCTGGATGGATAGATCCGGTCGAGGCCGGTCCCCATGACCGCAACCGTTGATTTTCCGGAATCCAGCGCGGCATCGTGGGCTACAGAGTCGATACCGGCCGCCAGTCCGCTGGTTACCGTCATTCCCCGCCGGCTGAGCTCGCCGGCAAAATCCCTGGCGTTATCCTTTCCTCCGGCCGTGGGATTCCGGCTTCCGATCACGGCAATCTGCGGCTGCCAAAGAATTTCCGGGTCGCCGTCAGCATAGAGCGCTGCAGGTGGAGACGGAATGTCCCGGAGCAACGGGGGAAAAAGCTCGTCGTCCCAGGTCAGCAAATGATGGGACGGAGCGGATAGCCATTTCAGGTCAATTTCCAGCAGAGCCTCGTCCGGCTGGCGGACAGCCCGGACGGTTTCTTCCTTGAGCCCCGCCGCCAGCAATTCGCTCCTGCCGGCAGAAACCATGCGGTCGATACCGCCAAAGTGTTCCAACAACCGAATAAAGCGCGCGCCCCCGAGATCGGGGGCGCGCAGTGCAATTAACCAGTTTCGATGCGTTGTAACAGCCAACCCCCCATCCGCGGGCAGCTGTTCAGGACATACAGCGTGCCTCTGTTATCACAAACGCTCGTCGGGATGCCGCAATGAATCATACTCCAGCACAACCCTCGAGCCGCCGCCCATGACCATGCCGTAGCTGATATCGTCGAAGGTCCGGAACACCATCACCAGGCCGTCATAAGTGTCTGGCAGGCGAACCTCGGCCTCCTTGGAAAAGCTTCCCCAACGGTAGCCGCTCCGGTCATCTACCAGGTCTCCCTGACGGAAAGCGGAAAATACGTGCCCGGCCTCGATGCCCTGGTTCGTACCGCCGCTGATCGAAACGATCTGGTAGCGGCCAACGCCGCTCCTTTGACCGGAGGTTTGCAGCACCCTGAGCCCTTCAGGAACGTTGTCCATCGCGCTTGGATAAAATGTGCTCAGGTAGCCCATGTCGCTTACGGGAAGTATAACGTCGCCGGGTTTCACTTCTGTCCGGTCACGGATGACATCCATGACGGTAATCTCCCCGGCCTTAGCCACGCGAACCCGGCTCACCTCGTACAGTTCATAGCCCACCGGGTCTTTCGGCCGGCGGTCCCACGGTGCAACCGTGTTGTACATATCCTGGTGACGATCCCACACGTTCGGAACCTGCTTCCAGTGGTCTTTGGGTTCGACACGCCTGATCTCCGGGGGCGAACCGAAATTGTCGTAAATACTGGTCAATCGGGCCACGACATACTCTTCGCCTACCTGCGCATCCAGCCCGCGAACGTACGTATGGTCGCTCATCGTGACGTTCATACGCTGTTCCTGGTTGGAGATGACATAGGGTAGCGCTTCGTATTCGCTCGGCGAGACGATCCTCAAATCCTTGATGAAAGGTTCAATCGATTTGAACGGAATGGCCTTGATCGCCTCACGGTCGGTCACGCGAATGGAAGGACTGAGCCTTACCGTATCCGCGCCGCCACGACGAAGTTGAAGTTGGGGAACACCGTCTATATATACCAGTGACACGACGTCGCCGGGATAAATCAGGTGGGGATTTTCAATTTGCGGGTTAGCATGCCAAATCGCAGGCCACTGCCATGGCTTATCCAGGAATCTTCCTGAGATATCCCAAAGCGTGTCGCCTTTGACCACGACGTATTCGTCGGGGTGATCGGAGCGCACGGCCACGTCCTGCGCCACGGCAACTCCTGTTAGCATAATAGCCGCAATAATGAGGTGCATGAGTTTTCTGATCACGTTCCTTCCTCTCTAGTAGGCATCCAGCCATCTGTCAGATGCGGTCAGTTTTTACTCTGGCGAACGGGGTCCGCCATTGGCTATCATAATAAATACCGGAACAAACTTCACCTAAATTATTTTATGCACGTGTAAATATATGGCTAAATTGGAAATTCTTGAAATACCCGACGTACGTCTGAGGACGATTGCCAGGCCTGTCGAGGCCTTTGACGCCGATCTGGTCCAGCTGGTCGCTGACATGACGGAGACCATGTACGGCGCGGCCGGCATAGGGCTTGCGGCAACGCAGGTCAATGTCCACCGCCGGCTACTGGTGCTCGACGTGAGCGAATCCCAGGATCAGCCGCGTGTGTACATCAATCCGGAAATTATTTCGGCGGAGGGCAGCGAAACCTGCGAAGAGGGTTGCCTTTCGGTTCCCGGAATCTACGCTGAGGTCAGTCGGGCGGAAAAAGTCCGCGTTTCCGCGCAGAACCCGGATGGCAGCTCATTCGAAGAAGATCTCGACGGTATGCATGCGATTTGCCTGCAGCATGAAATCGATCACCTGGACGGGAAACTGTTCGTGGACTATCTGTCTCCGCTGAAGCGACGCATGGTGACCAAGAAACTGGAAAAACAACGCAAGATCTCGGGCCAGAAACCTGCCCGGGCCGTGCTCTGACCGCGATGGACAAGGAGGCCGGCATGCGTATCCTGTTTGCAGGCACTCCTGAATTCGCGGTAGATCCACTGCAGCGGTTGATCACTGAAGGCGTTCCACCCGTTGCCGTCCTGACCCAGCCGGACCGCCCCGCAGGCCGCGGCCGGCAGTTGGCCGCGAGCCCCGTCAAGCAGGCCGCTCTCGCTGCAGGCCTGAAGGTGTTTCAGCCCGCAACATTAAAGGATCCGGCATCGGTGGACCTGATTTCCGGACTGCGTCCCGATTTGATGATCGTTGTCGCGTACGGACTCATTCTGCCCTCGGCGATTCTCAGCTTGCCCAGGTTTGGCTGTTGGAACATACACGCCTCCTTGCTGCCGCGCTGGCGCGGCGCAGCCCCCATCCAGCGCGCCATAGAAGCTGGCGACCCGAAAACAGGGGTCTGCATCATGCAAATGGATGAAGGGCTCGATACCGGTCCGGTTATTCTCTGCAAAAGCCTGTACCTCCATTCATCCGAGACGGGGGGCAGTTTGCACGACCGGCTGTCCCTGCTGGGAGCGGAAGCTTTGCTCGAGTGCGTGCACAAACTCCGGCGGGGTGAACAACTCGGCGCGAGGCCGCAGGCTGGCGGCCCGGTCAGTTACGCCCGCAAGCTGGAAAAATCCGAGGCGCAAATTGACTGGTCCGAACCCGCGCAGGTGCTCGAGCGTCGCATCCGTGCATTCAACCCATGGCCGGTCGCCTGGTTTATGGCCGGGGTGGAACGCATCAGAGTCTGGCGCGCAGCCTTGGTCTCCGAGGATCATGACGCCGCCCCGGGAACCGTTCTGCGTACCGGCAAGCACGGCATCGATGTAGCGACCGGCGCGCAAGCACTTCGATTACAGGAGCTGCAGAGGCCCGGCAAACGGCGCATGAGCGCCGCAGAATATCTTAACGCCTGCTCCATGCCGGAACGATTCGAACTCAAGACATGAACAAAAAACCTGTGGCCAATGCCCGTCTCACCGCTCTGAAAATGCTGGCGGGCGTCCTGGATTGCCGCCAGAACCTGGCCGAGTCTGAGCAAGAGAACACCCTGGCCGATGCTCGTGACCGCGCCTTTGCGCGCCACCTGGCGTTCGGTGTTCTTCGCTGGCTAAACGCTCTCGAATGGCTGGCCGGCGGGTTACTGAAGAAGCCCCTCAGAAAAAAGGACCGGGATATTGAGCGCCTGATCCTGATTGGACTGTTTCAACTGTGGAAATCGGATTCCGCGGCCCATGCGGCCGTGAACGAAAATGCCGAAAGCGCCCGCAAAGTGGGAAAACCCTGGGCTGTTCCCGTCATCAACGCCGTCTTGCGCCGTTTTCAGCGCGAGCGTACGGAGTGGATTGCACGGCTGGATTCAAAGGATGAACGCTACGCTCATCCGTTTTGGCTGCTTGATGCGTTCAAGGCCGACTGGCCGGAAGACTGGCAGAGTATTGCTGCCGCCAATAACGAGCCGGGGGCGCTGTGGTTAAGGTTAAACCAGCAATTCGATCAGGAAGAGACATCGAAAGGCCTCGCCGCAGCCGGGTTTCACGTTCAGCCGCACGCAGTCATTCCAGGCGCCGTAAACGTCTCGCCCGCGGCGGGAGTGGGCGATTTACCGGGCTTTGCAAGCGGGCGTCTCTCGGTGCAGGATCCCGCCGCGCAACTGGCAGCCGGGCTGCTGGAGCTTGCACCCGGTCAGCGTGTGCTGGACGCCTGCGCGGCGCCGGGAGGAAAAACCGGCCACATACTCGAAAGCGAACCGGGCGTCGCGCTGACTGCGGTTGAACTCAATCAAGCACGCATGGAGCGCGTGAAGGAAAATTTAAGCCGGTTGGGCCTTGCCGGTACGGCGCAGTTGCAACTGATCACCGGCGATTCCTCCGCACCAGACACCTGGTGGGACGGGAATCCATTCGATCGGATTTTGCTTGACGCACCCTGCTCGGCTACCGGCGTGATCCGCCGGCACCCTGAAATTAAATGGTTGAGAAACCCCTCGCAGGTAGCAGATGCAGCCGCCAGGCAAGTCCGGTTGTTGACCAGCCTCTGGCCACTGTTGACGCCGGGCGGTATCCTCTTATACGCAACGTGCTCGGTGCTCCAGGTTGAAAACAGCAGGCAAATACAGCGCTTTCTCGCAAATCACCCGGACGCGGAATCGCTTGAGTTTCCTGCCACCTGGGGCAGGAAGCAGGATCCCGGGCAACAGATTTTACCCGGAGAGCAGGACCTGGACGGTTTTTATTATGCCCGCTTGCGTAAGAATCCCTGAACCTGGCCGCGTGTGGCTGATGGCCGCCGTGCTGGGCCTTGCGGGTTGTTCTGACCCTGCCGCCGACGGCCGTTTCGAGATAAAACGGCTGGACGCGAACTGGTTGAGCGAGCAGGTCAGAATAAGCACGGAACAAAGGCTTGAGCTGAGTGAAGAAGCGCGTGACGCACTCATCCACGGGGTTCCCCTGACACTGGCTCTGGATCTGCGCATCCGTAACACCAGCAACCAGATTCGCGCCGCCGAGAATAGCGTGCGTTACGAAATCCGCTACCTGCCGCTGAGCGACCACTATCAACTGGCGTTTTCCGACGATACGCCCACCCGCATATTCCCGCGCTTGCGGCACGTCCTGGCGGATTTATCCCGGTCGAGCATTGTCGTGCCCACCGGCGTACTGCCGGCGGGTGAATACGAAGTGCTGGCCAGGCTGAGACTTGATCAGAACACCATGCCGCCTCCGATGCGGCTGCCAGTGTTGCTCTCTTCAAAATGGCGCCACGATTCTTCCTGGTCTTCATGGCCCCTGCTGATCTCGACAGCCGGATCTAGCCAGTGACGGCCGCCAGGGGGAAAAATCACAGGATCAAGCGCCTGGCATTCCGAACCATGCCCCTGGTTGCCCTGCTGGCAGCGTTGTTTGTTGCGCTGTTGCTCGTCAGTGGCGTACAAAGCGATCCACAGGACTCGAGTGGAACAGGCCTGAACAACAGTTTCATCCGGGTTCTGGTGGTCACTGTGTTCGCCCTGGTCGTGCTTTTGTGGAGCATCGGATACCGTCTTCTGGCGCTGATCAGAAGCGTCAGAAACGGCACTCCCGGTGCGCTGCTTTCTGCGCGCTGGGTGCGCAATTTCATTGCCCTTTCGCTTCCCCCTGCGCTGATCGTATTTTTCTTTTCAGCCTGGTTTCTATCCAGCACGATCGACAGCTGGTTTGATGTACGGGTGGAGGCAGCACTCGAGGACTCGCTGCAACTGGGGCAGCAATTTCTGGATACGCGCACGCTGGAAGTTCGCAATCAGCTCCGCGACACGGCCCGGGACATAGCAAATTTACAGGAAGACGGTGAATTGCTGCGCCGGGCGTTGCTGGCCCGCGTCCGCTCGGCAGGCCCGGTCGAACTCACGGTCATGGAGACCAGCGGCGCCCTCGTCGCCACAGCCAACATCAATGCCCTGAGCGGTCTGCCGCAACGGCCGGGTGATTTCGCCATTATGCAGGCAGTGGAGCAGGGTGAATACGCAGCCGCAGAACCCACGGCGGACGCCAGCCTTCAGATTCGCGTAGTGCAATTGATGCCGGCAACCTATCCAGGCACATCGGATCGCCTGCTGCAGGCCATCTATCCCCTGCCTCCAGACATCACCTCTCTGGCCGGATCCATCGAACAGGAATACCACCGGTACCAGAATGTCAGTTACCTGCGTCAGTCCCTGAAACAAAGCTTTCTGCTGGTTCTGTCACTGGTGCTGTTGCTGACCATTCTGCTCGCCATTCTGGCGGCCCTTCATGCTGCCCGGCGAATGGTCTCGCCGCTTTCGTCCCTGTCGGCGGCCACACGCGAGGTGGCGGCCGGTGATTTTGGAAAGGAAGTCGCCGCAGGGCAACGTGACGAGATCGGCTTTCTGGTCGAGTCTTTCAATCAGATGACCCAGGCTTTGAAGACCGCCAGCCATGAAGCGGAAGAAAGCCGGGCTGAACTGGCCGCCCAGGGAAAATACCTGGAAACCGTGCTTGGCAATCTTTCTTCAGGTGTGCTGACGCTTGACGAGCACGGGAGGGTGATGACGGCCAACGCCGCCTGTAAACAAATACTCGGTCTGCCGGCGGGCCAGGGCGAAGATTTTCCACAACAAAGACACGGCGCAAGGGCGCTGGACGACCTGACCACCTACGCTCCCTACCTCGAGTCATTCGTCGCGGCGATACGGCAACAGGTCAACCGCGGCCGTTATGAATGGCAACAGGAAATCAAGCTGGACCGTCAAGGCGCGCCCCTGGTTCTGCTGATGCGGGGCTCGCGCCTCCCGATGACCGCATTGGCAGGCGAGGAAACCGGCGAAGGACACGTGGTGGTTTTTGATGACGTGACCATCCTGAACCAGGCACAAAGAGACGCAGCGTGGTCAGAGGTGGCGCGCAGGCTTGCACACGAAGTCAGGAACCCGTTGACGCCCATACGGCTGGCCGCGGAGCGCCTGCGGATGAAACTGGAAGGCAAGCTCGAAGCTGGTGACAGCGCCATCCTGGACAAGGCATCCGGTACGATTGTGTCCCAGGTGGAGGCGCTTCGAAAACTGGTCGATGCCTTCGGAGACTATGCGCAGGAACCCCGCTTGAGCCTGGAGCCCGTTCGTCTTGATGCGTTGATCAGGGAGGTTGTCGCACTGTATCAACAAGGTGATTCCTGCCTCGTTTTCGATCTCGATCTATGTGCGGGGCCGGATGGTCTCGCGGCGGACAACGGGCGCCTGCGCCAGCTGCTCCACAACCTGATCCGCAACGCAAAAGAAGCCGGCGGGGAAGGAGACATCCGCATCTCCATCAGCACTGAGCAGATGAATGCCGGCGAAAGGAACAGGCTGAAAATGGAAATCAGGGATGATGGCCCCGGTTTTCCGGCCTTGATTCTGGAGCAACCCTTTCAGCCTTATATCAGCAACAAGGGGCGCGGGAGTGGCCTGGGCCTGGCCATTTGCAGAAAAATAGTCTCAGAACACAATGGCGGCATTGCAATTTCAAACCTCGCGGGAGGCGGCGCCCGGGTTACGATTGATTTTCCGCTCGCGCCAGGGCAATTTCCCGAAGCAAAAATCACCTGATTGGAGTAAGCTGTTGCGCCAAAGCAACAGAGCACGCACATGGACCAGGCTTACATACTTGTCGTTGATGATGAACCGGATATCCGAGAGCTCGTTCGCGACATTCTGGAAGACGAGGGCTTCGACGTAGCCACCGCGAAAAACGGGGAAGCCGCGCGCGTCAGCTTCGCCAACCGAGCGCCCGACCTCGTGCTGCTGGATATCTGGATGCCCGATGTTGACGGCATCACCCTGCTACGGGAGTGGTCTTCCGGCGACGGGCTGGACTGTCCGATCGTGGTCATGTCGGGGCATGGCTCGGTTGAAACGGCTATCGAGGCGACCCGCCTGGGCGCCTTCGACTTCGTACAGAAACCGATATCGCTGGCCAAGCTGTTGTCCATTGTGGGGCAGGCGCTGGACGCGGGGCAAAAAACTGCGAAGCAGCAAGTTTCGCGGCTACCGGCGAACAACGAACCCATTGGGAGCGGCGCGCTGATGCAGTTGCTCAGGAAAAAATCGCGACAGGCCGCCGAGCACGAACTTCCCGTGTTGATCACCGGCGAAAAAGGCAGCGGTCGCGAGAACCTGGCCCGGTTTATTCACGGGCAAAGCAAACGGGCCGGTGAGTTCGTCGTGCTGGAACACTGCGAACTGATTCCTGACACTGTCCACACCTATCTGCTCGGAGGCAAAGAGGGCGCCCGTGGTAAAAAAGTCACCGGCCTGTTCGAGCGGGCGGCGGGCGGCACGGTTTTTATCCCCGAACTGCAGGAGATCCAGGGCGATGCACTCAAGATTATTGACCAGATCCTGGAATCCACCCGAACTGCCAACGACACCAAAAGCGGTGAGGCGGCAGCAAACTGCCGTCTTATTTCGAGCGCCGGCCCGAATATTCTCGAACTTGCCAGCAATGATGAACGGTTACAGCAGTTGTACTACCGGCTGAACGTGCTACCGCTGCAGATTCCAGCCTTGAGAGAGCGCCCCGAAGATGTTCCGGAACTGGTTCGTCACTACGCCGAATCGTTTCCCAATCGGGAAAACCTGCCTTACCGTCCTTTTTCCGTTGCCGCCCAGAATCGCCTCCGCAACCACAGCTGGCCGGGCAATACCCGCGAGCTGCGCAACCTGGTCCAGCAGTTGCTGGCTTTAGGTGGCGAGGGAGAAGTTTCAGTTATCGAGGTGGAAGATGCGCTGAAGCAAAACCCGGTTGAGCCGTCCATGATGACGCCGCAGCGCCCCCCATTTTTTGATTTACCGCTGCGCGAAGCTCGCGAACAGTTTGAACGGGAATACCTGATTTACAAGCTGAAAGAGGCGGGCGGGAGCGTTGGCAAACTCGCAGAGTCGGTTGGTATGGAACGCACCCACCTGTATCGAAAACTCAGAGCCCTTGGGGTAGATCCGAAAAGCGCCTCGGGTTCTGGTGAGGCCAGAAAATGAAAATCGTGATTCTCGGAGCCGGCCAGGTAGGCTCAACCGTCGCTTACAGCCTGTCGGGTGAGGAAAACGATATTACCGTCGTGGACGTCAACGCCCATCACCTGAAGGAGTTACAGGACAGGCTCGATATAAGGGGCGTATTAGGGCACGCATCCCATCCCACGGTGCTGGTCAGAGCAGGCATCGAGGATGCCGACCTGATCATTGCGCTGACCAGCAGCGACGAGGTCAACATGACCGCATGCCAGGTTGCCTACACGCTGTACAACACGCCAACCCGAATCGCACGGATCAGGTCACACGAATACATCGACAACCCTCAATTATTCGAACGCGAACATTGCCCTGTCGATGTACTGATCAGCCCGGAAACCCTGGTTACTCAGTACATTGCGCGTTTGATTGAATATCCGGGTGCGCTCCAGGTTCTGGATTTCGCGGACGGACGTGCCCAGCTGGTGGCTACACAGGCGTACGCCGGCGGTCCGCTGGTGGGCCACAGGCTCCATACCTTACGCCACCACATGCCGGCGGGGGCGGAAGCGCGCATTGCTGCGATTTACCGGCAGGACAAAACCATCATCCCCGACGGCCTGACCGTGATCGAAGAGAACGATACGGTATTTTTCCTGGCGGCACAGAAGAACATCCGGGTCATGATGAAAGAACTGCGGCCACTGGACAACCCGGTACGGCGCATCATCCTGGCCGGAGGCGGAAACATCGGAAGTAACCTGGCGCGGCAACTGGAGCGCAATCATCACGTCAAAATCATTGAACGCGACCCGGAACGCGCCGAGACTATTGCCGAATACCTGGAAAAGGCGATCGTGCTCGTTGGCGATTGTGCTGATGAAGAACTCTTACGGGAAGAGTCGATTGATAACATCGATGTCTATTGCGTTCTGACGAACGACGACGAGGCCAACATCCTTTCCTCGATGCTGGCCAAGCGAATGGGGGCTGAAAAAGTCATTGCCATTATCAACCGCCCATCCTACGTGGACCTGGTCGAGTCCAGTTCCATCGATATAGCTGTTTCACCGCAACAAATCACGATTGGCGCCCTTCTCACACACATCCGGCGCGGAAACATGGTTCGAATTCACTCCCTGCGCCGCGGCGCCGCAGAGGCCATCGAAGCCGTTGCGATGGGCGACAAACGAAGTTCGAAGGTCGTTGGGCGAGCGATTGAAGATATCGATCTTCCGCCGAGCACGACCATACCGGCGGTCGTGCGCGGTGAGGATGTGCTGATTGCCCACCACGACACCGTGATCCAGGAGAATGACCACGTGATCCTGTTCGTGCCGGACAAACGCCACATTGCCGCCGTGGAAAAACTTTTCCAGGTCGGCGCCGTGTTCATCTAGGAAGACCATGGGCTTTTCCGCCGTTCAAAGGGTCATTGGTTTCCTCATCGCAGGTTCCAGCCTGATGATGCTGCCCCCCGTACTGGTTTCGATGTTCTATTCGGACGGAACGGTAGGGCTATTCCTCCTCAGCGCCGGCATGCTGCTCTCACTGGGCCTGATGATCTATTTTCCAGTGCGCAAGGCGCGGCAGGAGTTACGGCTTCGAGACGGCTTTCTAATCGTGGTCTGCGCCTGGCTGGCGTTGGTGCTGGTGGGTGCCCTGCCCTTCGTATTGCTGACTTCTCCGGATTTGAGCTACGTCGACGCTGTGTTTGAATCCATGTCGGGACTGACTACAACCGGCGCGACCATCGTGACCGATATCGATGCGCTGCCCAGGGCCGTGCTTTACTACCGACAGCAGCTGCAATGGCTTGGCGGAATGGGCATCATCGTGCTCGCGGTCGCCATCCTGCCCATGCTGAGAATCGGCGGTATGCAGCTGTACCGGGCCGAAACCCCGGGCCCCATGAAGGACGCCAAGCTCACACCGCGAATTACCGAAACCGCCAAAGCGCTGTGGCTGATTTATGTCGGCATCACGGTGACCTGCGTTTTTGCTTACTGGCTGGCCGGCATGAAATTGTTCGACGCCGTCGGGCATGCGTTCAGCACCGTCGCCATCGGCGGATTTTCGACGCACAACGACAGCCTGGCATTCTGGAACAATCCGACCGTCGAGATCGTGGCGATCGTGTTCATGGCCATTGCTGGAATCAACTTCGCGCTGCACTTCACTGCCTGGCGCAGAGCCACGACGCAACCGTATTTCATGGATCCGGAACTGAAGGTCTATGCTTCACTGCTGATTGCGTTTGCGATTATTGTCAGCTTCGCCCTTTACGTGACCGGGACTTACGACACGCTTGCGGCGTCCTTTCGATACGGCATTTTCCAGGTCATTTCTTCAATGACAACAACCGGGTTCACGACTGCGCCGTTCTACTCCTGGGGCGGGTTCATTCCCGTCCTGTTGATGCTTCTCGCGTTCATCGGCGGCTGCGCAGGAAGCACCGCGGGGGGGATGAAAGTCATACGGATTATTCTGCTCTATCGCCAGTCGATCAGGGAAGTACAGCGGTTGATTCACCCGCATGCGGTCATTCCAGTAAAAATAGGCGGGCAGAAGACGTCCGATACCGTCATCAGCGCCGTGTGGGGGTTTTTCTTCCTGTATATCGCCAACTTTGCCGTGATGACCATTCTGCTCACCGCCACAGGTCTGGATGCCGAGACAGCTTATTCAACCGTCGGCGCCTGCATAACCAATCTGGGTCCTGCGCTCGGCGATGCCGGCGTAAACTACGCCGGACTCAATGATGTTGCGAAGGTTATATTGAGCTTTGCCATGTTGCTTGGGAGGCTAGAAATTTACACTTTGCTGGTTCTACTCACCCCAGCTTTCTGGCGCGACTGAACCGGCGGAGACCTCAGAGATGATCGCCTTACTGCAGAGAGTTTCCCGGGCGAGTGTAGTCGTTCAGGGTCAAGTCACGGGCCAGATCGAAAGCGGGATCCTTGCGCTGATCGGCGTTCAGCGAGGCGACAGCGAAAAACAGGCAGCGCGATTGCTGCAACGGCTGCTGGCCTACCGGATTTTTCCCGATGCATCGGGCAGAATGAATCTGGACCTGAGACAGTCCGGCGGCGGCTTGCTGCTGGTTCCTCAATTTACGCTCGCCGCGGACACCAACAGCGGCAACCGCCCAAGCTTCACTCCGGCCGCCCCTCCCGGGGAAGGTGAACGCCTGTTCAACCAGCTGGTCGCGCTGGCCGAAATGGAGTGGGGGGAAGTTAAGACCGGCGTGTTTGGCGCGGATATGAAAGTGCAGCTGGTGAACGATGGACCCGTGACTTTCTGGCTTCAGGTACCGCCCGCCGCCTGATTTCGAACCGGGTTGTCTTTTTCCCGCTCGCTGTCAAACTTCTGCTTTTTCCGGGTCAGTGTATTTCTGCCAAGCCCCAGCAGTTCAGCGGCCTTTTGCCTCTGCCCGCCGGTCTGGTCAAGCGCACAATCAATCATCACACGCTCGAATTCTGCCTGAGCACGGCTGAACAGGTCGGTTCCGCCGGAAAGAAGCTCCCTGCTGGCCCAGCGGCGCAGAGATTCGGACCAAGCGACGTCACCGGCCTCGCTCGCGCCCGAATCCAGCAGATCGGCCGGCAGGTCATCAGGAAAGACCTGTGCGCCGGGCGCCATCACGCAAAGTTGACGGCACAGGTTGAGCAGTTGCCGCACATTGCCCGGCCACCTGTAACTTTCCAGAATCCGCATGGTTTCGGGCCGCAGTTGTTTTTCTTCCAGGCCCAGTTCGCCCGCTACCTGCTCCAGGAAACGCTTGGTCAGGATTGAAATATCCTCGACCCTTTCCCGCAGAGGCGGCAACGCGATGTTGATGACATTGAGACGATGATAAAGGTCTTCCCGAAAACTGCCGGACCTGACTTTTTCTTCCAGGTCCTGGTGCGTTGCCGTGATGACTCGTGCATCCGCCCGCAGCAGGTCCCTGCCCCCGACGCGGTAATAATCACCCTCGGCGAGCACCCGCAGGAGGCGGGTTTGCAAGGCCAGCGGCATATCGCCTATTTCATCCAGAAACAGAGTGCCCCCGGCGGCTTCCTCAAACCGCCCGACACGGCGCGTGTGTGCGCCGGTAAACGCTCCTTTCTCGTGCCCGAACAGCTCCGACTCCAGCAATTCAGCGGGGATCGCCGCCGTATTGATCGCCACGAACGGGCTGTCTGCCCTTGGGCTGTGCTGATGCAGCACGCGCGCAACCACCTCCTTGCCGCTTCCCGTTTCGCCGGTAATAAGCACGTTGATATCCGAGCGCGACAGGCGGCCGATGGTTCGAAAAACTTCCTGCATTGCCTGGGACTCACCCAGCAACTGCCCTTGCGATGATTGGGCGCTCTCTTTCGGTGCAGCCTTGCCTGTTGCAAGAGCCCGTTCCAGGACGGAGATGACCTGCTCCAGATCAAACGGTTTGGGAAGGTACTCGAATACTCCTTTCTGGTATGCATTGACTGCCTGGGTCAGGTCGGAATAAGCGGTCATTGCAATCACCGGACAATCAATTGAGAGCTTCTCAAGCGTATCCACCACGCTTAGCCCATCGGCATCGGGCAGCCGGATATCTGTCAAGATAGCCCCCGGGCGGCCGCTTTCGAGCGCTTTTCTGATGGCGCCGACACTCTCGAAACACCTGACCCCATATCCCTTTCGCTGCAGGGCGCGGTTGAGCACGAAGCGGATAGCTTCGTCGTCGTCGACCACCCAGATATCGGCCTGATTGTTCAATGTAATTCGCCTTTTTCGAGTGGGGCGTAATCGTTTCCAAACGGCAGGTAAAGACTGAACCGGCTGCCCTGTTGCAGGGGTTCGAACGTCAACAGGCCGCCGTGCGCCGACGCAATCTGCTGTGACAGCGCCAAACCCAGCCCGGTGCCGTCTCTTCGCCCGGTCACGAACGGCAGGAACAACAGGGACCTCAGGGATTCCGGAACACCTGGGCCGTCGTCCGTCACATCCAGGCGAATCACGCCGCTCTTTCCGGATTGCAACATTGCCGTGCCGTGTTCGACGCGTGTTTTGATCCACACCCGGGACGCACCCGCCTGGCTGGCGTTTCGCAGCAGGTTGAGGATAACCCGCCGGATCGCCACCCGGTCGCCGCTGAGCGCCGGAAGACTGGGGTCGTAGTCACGTTCCACCTGCACCGCCTCCCGGGATTCAGCTGTCAGCAGCGTCAATGCCTCATCGAGCAACGGATACAGATCCAGTTCCTCGCGCTCCAGCTCCGGTTGGCCGAACCGCTGGATCAACTCGTCGATGCGGTCAGACTCCCGCATGATCAAACGGGCCAGGGTAGACAATTCACCGGTCTCCAGTTCATCCGCAAGCATCTGGGCGGCGCCGCGTATGCCACCGAGCGGGTTTCTGACTTCGTGACCCATGTTTCGGCTCAGAAGCTCCAGCATCCCGGTCTGAAGTTCACGTTGCTGCAGGCGCAGTCTCATCTTTTCGCGCTCCAGGTTATGGAATTCCAATAACACCCGGTCATGACTTATGGTTTGAATCGTGCAGTCAAACAGGCCCCCTGCCAGCCTCAGCTCGTGCAGGCGAACGCCGTGCCTGCCTTCCGGTAACGCCCGCAGCGCTTCCTGCAACTCCAGCGGCATCTCGGGCACGTCAAAGATAGACCTGCCGCAAGCCCTATCCCTGCTGATCAGCATGCAATTCTCGGCGGCACTGTTCATCAGGCCGATGCGACCGGACCGCTCAATACTCACCACACCCGTGTCCAGACGGTCGAGTAATCTGCTGGAGGCTTGTGATTCAGTGTTCAACCTGTGCCCCGGGATATGTCGCCGCCATTTCAGATTCCCGGATTAGCCCCGGGCCGGCGGAATTGAGCAGAATTCTGTTTGACGAAAAAAGTAACCGGGTCCGTTGTGACAATCCGGCGCTTTCGTTCGTCACGCAACTCCGCATAGACGCGGTGTTCTCCCCGGTCAAGGGTCAGGGTGACACCTCCGGCGGCCGGCGCCTCCTGCGGCGTGCCATCGACGTACAGCAAGACGCTCATGGAGGGCGGAATGGGCTCTGAACTGCCCCAGGTAACCACCACGGCATTCGCGGTGCCCCAAAAGGTTTCTTCCTGCAGCGGCCGGGTGATCCTGAAATCCCGAAACTGTCTGCGTAACTCCCTCGGGGTTGGCGGTTTTGCCTCTGCGGCAGCAGACTGCATTGACTGTGCTGTCTCATCAGGTGTTTGCATATCGGTTTCGATCACCGACAGGGGCGGCAAATCCATTGGCTGCGCGCCAGATGCGGGACGCTGGTCAGTAAACGTGACGTTTCCATTTTCGTCAACGACTTTATAAATTTCACCCTGGGCAAACAACGCAAGCGGCAACAGGATTAATGTCAGAAGTGCGAGCGAATTGATCAATCCATTTTTCATTTCCATGCTCCTTTTATCGCAGTTAACCCGCGAACCCCGCATCCCTGCGGGGTTTTACGGTTTGCCGGGGCATGATTAACGAAAAAGATCCGTTGCACCCCGTCTGTTACAGAGAATAATACATATCGAATTCAATTGGATGGGTGCTCATCCTGAATTTCGTGACTTCCTCCATCTTCAGGGCGATGTAACCGTCGATCAGGTCATCATCAAAGACACCGCCGGCCTTGAGAAAGTCTCTGTCGACGTCCAGCGCCGCCAGGGCCTGGTCAAGCGAGGAACATACCGTGGGAATCAGTTTTTCCTCTTCTGGCGGCAGGTCATAAAGGTCTTTATCCATCGGCGGGCCCGGATCAATCTTGTTCTTGATGCCGTCGATACCGGCCATCATCATCGCGGCGAAAATCAGGTAACCGTTACCCGAGGGATCACCGAACCGGACTTCGATACGACGGGCTTTCGGATTGCTGACAAACGGAATACGGCAGGAAGCAGAGCGGTTGCGCGCTGAGTAGGCCAGCATCACCGGCGCCTCGAAACCCGGCACCAGCCGCTTATAGCTGTTGGTGGTTGCGTTCGCAAACGCATTGATCGCCCTGGCGTGCTTGAAGATACCGCCGATATAGTGAAACGCAGTCTCGGACAAACCCCCATAGCCGTCGCCCATCATCAGGTTGACTCCGTCTTTTGCGATGGACTGGTGAACGTGCATGCCGGAACCGTTGTCTCCAACCAGCGGTTTGGGCATAAAGGTCGCTGTCTTGCCGCACGCGTGGGCAACGTTGTGGACCACGTACTTCAGGTTCAGCAACTCGTCCGCCTTTTGGACCAGCGTGCTGAAACGGGTGCCGATCTCGCACTGGCCCGCCGTGCCCACTTCATGATGGTGCACCTCCACGTCAATACCCATTTTTTCCATGATCAGGCACATTTCGGCGCGGATATCATGCAGCGAATCGACCGGCGGCACCGGAAAATAACCGCCCTTGATTCCGGGTCGATGGCCGATGTTGCCGCCCTCATATTCCGCACCGGTATTCCACGCGCCTTCCTCGGAATCAACCCGGTAGGAACAACCGTGCATGTCGTTGTCAAAACGAACGTCGTCGAAAACGAAAAACTCGGGCTCCGGCCCAAAGAAAGCCTTGTCGGCAATGCCGCTGGATTTCAGGTAGGCTTCCGCCCGTTTGGCCAGGGAGCGGGGGCAACGGTTATAACCCTCCATCGTGTTGGGCTCGAGCACGTCACAGCGAACGATCAGGGTCTTGTGTTCCGCGAAAGGATCTTTCATGGCGGTCGACGTGTCGGGCATCAGGACCATGTCGGACTCGTTAATCCCCTTCCAGCCGGAGATCGAGGATCCGTCGAACATCTTTCCTTCATCGAACAGGTCCTCGTCCACAGCACTGATGGGAAGCGTAACGTGCTGCTCTTTACCCAGCGTGTCGCAGAATCTCAGGTCTACAAACTTGTATTTCTTTTCCTCGATCAATTTCATAACTTTTTCGGTGCTCATTACTGTGTTTCCTGTAGTGGTGTTCCAAATTGGGTCAGGATATATATGCAGATCTCATGCCAACATCGGCTCGCGGGTCGATTGTCGAAAAAAAGAATTATCACGTCATTTTACACGCATTAAGGCGTGTTTTCGATGATTATAAGGGTTAAAAGCCGGCTTACGTGTCTTCGCGGATCAGCATCCTGAACCGTTTCGCACTATTATGGTGCAATCTTCAAAGTATATCGCACTATTATGGTGCGGTTAAAACAGAATCCAAAGCAAGACCGCTCCGAGCAGCAGGCGGTAAATCACGAAGGGCAGCAGACCCACACGTTTCAGCAGCGCAAGAAATGCCGCGATGCACAGCCACCCCGCCATGGCGGCGAACAGCATCGCGAGCCCAAACTCAGCCCAGTCGATGGGTGCATCGCCCGTTGCGACTTTCAGCATGCCGTACCCCCCGGCAGCTGCGATGATCGGAATGGACAGAAGGAAGGAAAACCGCGCTGCCGCATCGGGGGAAAAACCCAGGAACCGACCGGCCGTAATGGTGACTCCTGAACGCGACACACCCGGAACCAGGGCCAGAGCCTGGGCCAGGCCGATCAAAACGGCGCTTCTCAGCGTAATATTCTCCAGTTCACGGCGCCTGGCTCCAAGCGCATCGGCCAGCCACAGCAACAGGCCAAAACCGATGGTGGTCGCGGCGATGATCCGAACATCGCGCAGATAAAATTCAATCAGGTCATGGGCCAGAAACCCAATGACCAGCGCCGGGATGCTCGAAACAGCGAGGTAAAGGGCCATGTTACGGTGAACGGGATCACTGTTGTCACGAGCCGGGCCCAGCAAGGCGCGAATCATTTCGATCAAATCCCGCCGGAAGTAAAACAGCACCGCGGCCAGCGTTCCCAGGTGGGTTGCCACATCAAAGACCAGGCCCTGGTCCGGCCAGCCAAAAGCCACGCCGCCCAGAATAAGGTGCGCCGAACTGGATACCGGCAGAAATTCGGTCAAGCCCTGGATCAGGGCGAGGACAATTATCTGGATCAGACTCATTTCAGACCTGAACAAACGCAGCAGAGAATTTCGGCGCAGTATCTCATAGAATAGCCAGCACACAGATACAGGAAAAGACATGAGATACTTTCTCGGCGCGGCCCTGCTGTTACTGACCGCGAATATCAACGCGCGGAGCGCACAGGAATACCTGCCGCAGAACACCGACCCGGACCCTGCTGTCCCTACCCCCGAATCCGTTCTGGGCTGGGATGTTGGCGACTGGCATGTCAGCCATGACCAGTTGGTGCGCTACCTGCACGCCCTCGCCGCGGCATCACCGCGTGTCTCGGTAAAGACCATCGGCTACACCTACGAGCGCAGACCACTGCTGCAGGTCACCATAACCAGCATAGAAAACCAGCAAAAGCTCGAGTCGCTGAGGAACGATCATCTGCAGGGAGAGGGTCCGCTGGTTGTCTGGCTGGGTTACAGCGTTCACGGCGACGAGGCCAGCGGCAGCAACGCTTCCATGCTGGCGGCTTATTACCTGGCTGCTTCACGTTCGGCCTACGTGAACGAATTGCTTGCAGGCAGCGTGGTGCTGATTGATCCGAGCATCAACCCGGACGGGGTAAACCGGTTCGCCAGTTGGGTTAACAGCAACGCCGGCAAAGTGCCGGTATCAGATCCGAAAACCAGGCAACATGTGCAGGACTGGCCGGAGGGCCGCACCAACCATTACTGGTTCGACCTGAATCGCGATTGGCTGCCGCTGGTGCACCCTGAGTCACGCGCACGAATCGTCGAATACCATCGCTGGCTGCCGCATGTGCTGACAGACCATCATGAGCAGGGGCGGTTTCCCGGCTTTTTCTTTCAGCCCGGCGTCCCGTCGCGGCAGAATCCTCTGACCCCCGATGAAAACCTCGAACTGACACGAGCCATGGCGCAGTTCCACTCGAAGGCGATGGATGCGGCCGGTCAGCCCCACTTCACCGAAGACGCCTACGATGATTTTTATTTCGGCAAAGGCTCCACATACCCGGATATCAACGGCAGCATCGGTATCCTGTTTGAACAAAAATCCATCCTCGGGCAGACCATAGACACCAGCAACGGTGTAGAGACGTTTCAGATGGCGGTGGCCAATCAACTCAGGATGTCGCTGTCATCGCTTGAAGGGGCCTGGGCTCTGCGCGACCGGCTCAAGACCTACCAGTCCGAATTTCATGACCAGATGCTGAAACGGGCCGCAAAACGCAATTTCGACGCCTGGATCGTCGGGGACGGCGGCGACCCGGCCAGAGCGCGGTCGTTTCTCGATCTACTCGACCTGCATCGCATCGAGTACCGTTCCCTGGGTGAAGGCGTGCGCGCAGGATCGCTTGAATTCTCGCCTGGAAAAGCCTGGGTCATTCCCGCCAGGCAGAAGCAGTTTGGGCTGATCGAAGCCATGATGGAGCAGCGAACGCAATTCAAGGACAATACATTTTACGATGTATCCGCCTGGACCCTGCCGCTGGCCTACAATCTACCGTTTGCAACGGTCGGCAGGGTTCCTGAAACCGAGACCGCCACTGAATCAAGCCAGGGTCTGCCGCCCCGTGCTGATGCCAGGGCCTGGGCGATTCCCTGGAACCAGTTGGAGGCGCCGGGGCTGTTGCAAAAACTGTTGACGGCCGGAGCCCGGGTTCGCGCCGCGTCGAAACCTTTTTCGTCCCAGACCACGAACAGCCTGCAGTCTTTCCAGCCCGGAACGCTCATTGTCCAGGCCGGTGTCCAATCGGCTGAAGTTCTGAAAACAAGCGTTGAAATCATGACCGAGGCGGCCCTCGCAGGTATTGAAATTCACAGTATCGACAGCAGCATGACCCTGGCAGGGCCGGATCTTGGATCCACACATTTCAAACTCATCCGGCCCATCAATCCGCTGCTGCTGGGAGGAGAGGGTGTCTCTCCCTACGACGCCGGCGAACAGTGGTTCCTGTTGGACCAGCGCATCAGCGTTCCGGTCACCATTGTGAGCCCTGACCGATTGGCAAGCATGAACCTGTGGGACTACAGCCACCTCCTGATGGCGGACGGCAAGTACGAATCTTTGCCGGAATCACAAAAGTCCGTTGTCGTCCGCTGGGTAACGGATGGTGGCATTCTCGTGGCCGCGAGCCGGGCTGCCGGCTGGGCCGAATCGCTGTGTTTCGAAACGGTGCCAGAAGCCTGCCTTGAAACCGTACCGGAGACACCGAGCGAAAAGCCGGTCGAGTCCCGGGCCTACTCAGACTTTCCCGACGACAGGGCGAAGCAGGTCATCGGCGGCGCCATCGTCTCTTCCATACTCGACCTGAGCCACCCACTCGCGTTCGGCTACAACAACGCCGAACTGCCCTTAATGCGCAGGGGAACCGTTGAACTCAAACCCAGCGAAAATTCTTACTCAACACCGGTGCGCTACGCCAGCGACCCGTTGCTGGCGGGATTTATCGGAGAAGACCGCCTCGCAGTAATGAAAGGCCAGCCGGCGGTCATTGCGGAAAAACAGGGCGAAGGCTTGGTCATCCGTTTCGCCAACACGCCGCTTTTCCGTGGATTCTGGCGCGGAACTGAAAAGCTGTTCATCAACGCACTTTATTTCGGCCAGGCCATCGAGGCAACGCAGCTGCCTGCTTTTGCACCGCCCCCGGAGCCTGAGACTCCACGCCAACAATGACAAGCTCGTGCCTGGTGTGCTGAAAGGGATCGTAATCGCCCTCATTTTCCTGGTGATGCTGATGATTGGCGCCGGCTGGCTGCACCCTCCTGACAGCAAAGTGTCCGAACCGCTTTCCCCGCCGGCGCTTAAAACGGCAACGGAATCCCCGGCATCTGAAGGCGCCGGCGGGTTTGAACCGCCAGGGAAATCCATTGCGGTGATGCCTTTTATCGAGCTCAACGCCGGTCCGGTCAGGACTCCATTTTTTATTTCCGGCATTCATGCTGAAGTGGCGGCCAGGCTGGCCCAAAATCCGGCGCTTAAGATCACCGCGGTCCCCTCGGTCGAGACACTGGCGGGAACGGACTGGGACGTGCGGATCACGGGCGAAAGACTCGGCGTGGCCCACCTGATCGAAGGAACGGTCCGGCAATCGAAAGACCGCATCAGGATCAGGCTGCAACTGATCGACGCACAAACCACCGAAGCTCTATGGGCTGAAACGTACGACCGGGTCCTTTCGGTGGACAGTCTATTTGAAATTCAGGCTGAAATAGCGGGCACCATCGCAGATATCTTCAGGACAGAACAGACTTCCCGCCATACGCGAAACGGAGTTGGGCCTACCACGAACCTTTCGGCCTACCGGGCAGTCCTGGCTTCACGGCAGCTCCAGCGCAGGGGCGGCCTCACTGCTTTGACGTCAGCAGTTGAAAAAGCCAGACAGGCCACTTTTCTCGATCCGGAGTACACCGATGCGGGCATTGCGCTGGCCAGCGCTCTGACCTCCGGCATCGATTCGGGGCTTTTTCGTATCGAGGACGAGGCAACCGGGATCCTGGAAATCCTCGACTCCGCGCTGTCGCAGGACCCTGAAAATGCTCGTGCCTGGTCTGCCAGAGCCCATTACCAGTCCATCACCGGCGATGCCCGGGCCCTGGGTTCCTATCGAAGGTCTCTGGAAATCAATCCGGGGGACGCCGAGACACTAACGGATTACGCCATTGCGCTGCAGTCGGCCGGCAGGCCCGGCGAGGCTCTGCCCCATCTGTTTCGGGCTGTGGAGTTGGACCCGCTCTCACTCAAACCTCAGCTCGCACTGGGTACGACGTATGACGCGCTGGACCAGCACGAGAAAGCGCGGGAGACATTTGGCCGGATTCGTGAAATGCAGCCTTCCCATCCTGCAGGCTACCGTGAGGCAGGACTTTCTTTTCTTGCGCAGGGACGGCTGGATGAGGCTCTGTTCTGGATGAACCAGGCACGGGTGCTGGACCCCAAAAGCGTCGAAATCGCCGGCTGGATTCTGTTTCTGAACGACTGCCTGGAAGACTACGCCGCGGCTGATAAATGGTCAGCCTGGCTGGCCGGAAAGGTAACCAATCAGCCTCAGCCGCTGGCCATGCAGGCCAGGCATTTCTACCTGACTGGCGACTTTGAGCTGGCCCTTCAGCACAGCAACCTGGCGCTGAGACTCGGCTTGCCTGACCGGCTGAGTTCCGACGCCGTGTTCATGCGGATCAAACGCGACGAGGCGTTGGCCAACGGCGACCCTGAATCCGGAATCCGGGTTTTTGCCGACCATCATCCGGATCTTTTCCGAGACCAGCCGGATATTGGGGCGGACAACATGAACCAGGCAACCGATCTGGCGTTACTGCTTAACCTCGCTGGCCGCAGGGACGAAGCAATGGTTATTCTGAGGGCCGTCATCACAGCTCACGAAAAGCCGTACTTCACCGGCGGGTTTGCCGGCGCGCAGCTGAAAACGGCCAGGGCTGAAGCCCTTGCCTTGCTGGGCGATCAGGCGGGGGCACTGGCGGAACTCAGGCGGGTCGTCAACCAGGGCTGGCGCGCCTCCTGGCGCTGGAGAACTGACCTCAACCCCAATTTCGACACAATCCGCAACCGGGACGAATTCAGGCTGCTGCTGCTGGAACTGGAAGCCGACACGATGTTGCAACGCTCTCACGTTCAGGGCATGGCCGAGACAGGTGAAATCGCACCGCCGCCTTCGGTGGAATCATGATGACCGTGCGCAGCACTGACAGGAGGGAAGATGGCGCGCCTGCGTAAGGAACTGACACAGCCCGGAATTTTCAGGGCGGGGCTGATTCTGCTGGTGATCGCGGCCAGCCTCCTGTTGATCTCCAGGCTTGCGCTGGACGGGAACGAACCAGCCCCGGTTTCCGGCAGCCTCAACGACACCTCCCTGCCCGATAGAAAGCCGGCTTCACCTGCTTCTACCGGTCAAAATTCCGTTGCGGTCCTGCCTTTTGCCGTGATGAGCAATGGTCCTGATGATAACTATTTCTCCGACGGACTGACCGAGGAAATCATAAATGAACTCTCCGTGCTGCCTGAACTGCGGGTCATTGCCCGCACTTCCGCCTTTCATTTCAGAAAGCAGGGTATTACGGCCAGGGAAGTTGCCAGCCGGCTGGGAGTTACCCACGTGGTCGAGGGGACTGTTCATCGCGCAGGCGGGCAGTTGCGCATCACGGCCGGGTTGATCCGCGCCGCTGACGGTATGCAACTCTGGTCTGAATCCTATGACGGGCGCACGGCAGATGCCTTGGCAATGCAGGTAAACATCGCGCGGAAAGTCGCCCTTGCCCTGAATGCGGCGCCCGACGAAAACCTTCGTAACGCAATGCGGCGTGACCCCATCAACCATAGTGAGGCCATCACTGAGTACCAGAAAGGGCACGAGTTATACGAGCGTGCCCACAGCGAAGTCAACTTCATCAGCCTGTTGCGGCGCGCGAACGCCCATTTCGAGGAAGCCGTGCGGCTTGCTCCCGCCTTCCCTGATGCATATGTGCGTCTTTCAGACCTGTACATCCATTTCCTCGTCAGCCAGGCGAACGGTGAACTGGACGGAAATATAACGGCTGACGACGTTCGGGACGCACCGGACCACTTGCGACGCATTTACGATCTGCTGGTGCGCTATGCGGAGACTACACGGCGGCTTCACGCAGAGCACGACCGCGCCCTGGTCCTGGGTCGCTGGGACGGCATCTCGGCGCTGGCCGATCACGTACTGTCGGAGAGCGGCTGCGGGACGGCAGACTGGATCCACCTGACCGGTGCAGCTTTTGGAAAGTCACGTGCATTGCTCGGTGCTTACGAGCGCATGGCAGCATGCGACCCGATGCGGGCGCGGCTCGGGGTGCACATCGCGGCCGGCAGCGATGTGCATTCGGACAGTGAACGGCTGATCGCCAGGTTCATGGCGGCCGCTGAGAGCGGTGACGCAAACGCCGCCCGCGACTTCCAGGAGCAGTTTCTCAGCAGGCACGGCCCAAACGACGCTGTTTCCCTGGTCATGGAAGCTGCCCGCGGAAACCGCAACGAAGCCAACCGGCTAGCGCGCCTGATCGACAGCCGGCCGTTTGGGTACATGAGCCTGTTGCAGGCTATATACTGGTGTACCTGCGGCGCCCCGTTCGACCTGGATGCGGCACCGGTTTTCAGCTCCATGCTGCCAGGCTCCGGTTTGCCCTGGCCGCCGGTCACGCCGATGGAATTTCCGTTGAAAAACTGGTGAATGGGTTTCTTTGGGGAGCTTGAAATAAGCAACGTTATACGGGTGGGCGGTGCGTGTGCGGTAACCGCCCGGCGGGGCCTGCAAACGAGACGCCGGCAATGAGACTGACCTGAACAGAGGTTTTATAGATGAGATTTGACGTTTCCTTCATCGGCCTGGGCGTAATGGGCTACCCGATGGCGGGTTATCTCGCCAACGCCGGCCACCAGGTTACGGTTTACAACCGAACCACAGAAAAATCGACGCATTGGATGTCTGAATTCCCGGGTGATTCAGCCCCCACGCCCGAGGCAGCGGCGCACGGATCCGATTTCGTATTCTGCTGCGTGGGCAACGACGATGACCTGCGCGCCGTAACCACGGGGACCGGCGGCGCGTTCAGCTCCATGCGGCCCGGAGCCGTGTTTGTCGACCACACGACGACTTCAGCGGAAGTGGCGCGCGAGTTGCACTCGGAGGCCGCAAGGCTGGGCTTTTCATTCGTCGATGCGCCGGTATCCGGCGGCCAGGCAGGCGCCGAGAACGGACAGTTGACGGTGATGATCGGCGGCGATGAAGACGCCGTTAACCGCGCCGCGCCGCTGATCGATTGCTATGCCCGCATGCAGGCGCGACTGGGAGAATCCGGATCGGGCCAACTGGCCAAGATGGTGAATCAGATTTGCATCGCCGGTCTGGTCCAGGGTCTTTCGGAAGCACTGCACTTTGCCGACCGCGCAGGATTAGACGCAAAAGCCGTCGTGGACGTGATTTCGAAAGGGGCCGCCCAGTCCTGGCAAATGGACAACCGGGCGACGACCATGATCGAGGGTAAATTTGATTACGGTTTTGCGGTCGACTGGATGCGCAAGGACCTGGGTTATGTGCTCGGGGAAGCGCGTAACAACGGCGCACACCTTCCCGTGACTGCGCTGGTCGATCAGTTCTACTCCCGGGTTCAGGCCATGGGCGGCGGCCGGTGGGACACTTCCAGCCTGATCGTGCCGTTGAACAGGAATTGACCTGTATCTTTGACAAGTCAAATGTTTGCGGATTAAATATTTGATTCGTTAATTGATGACGGGTCCGGTGTTGAAAAGTAAATCCCCACGGTTTTATTACAAAGGCAACCAGCTCAAACAGCTGCGAGCATTCTGTGCGGTAGCCAAAAGCGGAAAAATGACGCACGCAGCCGAGCAGCTGTTTCTGAGCCAGCCGGCCATCAGCCTGCAGATTCGGGCGCTGGAACGTGAACTGGATACCGTGCTGTTCGAGCGACATGGGCCGAAGATCAACATGACCCGGGAAGGCCAGGAGCTTTACGAAATCGCGCGTCCGTTGGTCAAGGGCCTGGACACGCTGAATGCCCGTTTCAACCAGCAGATGAAAGGTGACCTGGACAGCGGCGAAGTCATCATCGCGGCCGGCGAGTCGACCATTATTTACCTGCTGCCGCGACTGGTGAAACAGTTCCGGGAACGCTATCCGAACATACACGTGCAGCTCAGGAACGTGACCGGCCGCGATGGGCTGGCCATGCTCCGCGATGACGAGGTGGACCTCGCGATCGGTTCGATGCTGGACGTGCCATCAGACATCAGTTACCAGCCGGTGCATTCGTTCGATCCCGCGTTGATCATGCCAATCGGCCATGAGCTGGCCAAACGCAAACGCGTCCGGATCGAAGACATCGCGCCGTACGGACTGATTCTGCCGCCGCGCCGTTTGACCACCTGGCGAATGGTCGACCGTGTATTCCAGCAGCACCAGGTGCCTTTTAACGTGACGCTGGAAGTCGGGGGCTGGGAAGTCATCAAGCGCTACGTGGAGCTGGACTTCGGCATTTCGATCGTGACCGGAATTTGTTTGCGCGAAGACGACAAGCTGGTCGCGAGGAACATGAGTGATTATTTCCCCAAAAGAAGTTATGGAACGGTTATGCGCAGGGGCAAATACCTTTCCCCCCAGGCGCGGGCTTTCATGGAGGTAGCAGAGGAAGCCTCCATGCCTGATTCCCCGTGGCGGGTCGGGCAATCCGGGCGTTGAGTCGGCAAAAAAATGGCCCGGGACTGTGCCCGGGCCAAAATCGCACCGTAATTCGCGGAATTACGGAGACATCACACTATGAAGCGGTAAACTCCGGATAAGCCTCCAGACCACACTCGCCAAGGTCCAGGCCGGTGTATTCCTCTTCTTCGCTGACACGAATTCCAACCACCAGCTTAATCACCAGCCAGGTCACGAAACTGGCGCCAAAGACCCAGATGAAAATAGTCGCTGCACCGACCAGCTGACCCAGGTAGGAGGCGCCTGAGTTGGTCACCGGCACCAGCATAAGGCCCAGCAGACCGACCACCCCGTGCACGGAAATTGCACCCACAGGATCATCGATCTTCAACTTGTCCAGCGCGAGAATGCTGAATACGACCAAAGCGCCGGCGATCAACCCGAACAGGGACGCCTGCAGCGCCGTGGGGGTGGACGGCTCGGCCGTGATCGCGACCAGGCCGGCCAGAGCGCCGTTCAGCGCCATCGTCAGATCCGCCTTGCCGAGCTTGAAATGCGCGACGACCAACGCGCCGATCAGGCCGGTCGCCGCCGCTGCGTTGGTGTTCAGAAAGACCATGGCCACGCTGTGTGCATTGGACGCATCACCCAGCTTGAGGACCGAACCGCCATTGAAGCCAAACCACCCCATCCACAGGATGAACGTACCGAGGGTAGCCAGCGGCAGGTTGGCGCCCGGCAACGCAAGCGCCCGGCCGTCGGGACCATACTTTCCTTTACGCGCGCCTAGGAGGATCACTCCGGAAAGGGCCGCTGCAGCGCCCGCCATGTGAACGATTCCTGAACCGGCAAAGTCGCTGAAACCAAAATCATCACCCAGGCTGTACAGGCCAAACACCTCCGCGCCGCCCCAGGTCCAGGCTCCTTCCATTGGATAGATGAAGCCGGTCATAACCGCGGCGAATGCAAAGAAGGCCCAGAGCTTCATGCGCTCCGCAACGGCGCCCGAGACGATCGACATGGCCGTAGCCACGAAAACCACCTGGAAGAAAAAGTCCGACGCGCCGGAGTAGACCGAGTCGCCATCGAAACCATTTTCAGCGGAGGCCGCCAGCACTTCATCAAGGTTGAATGCTTCGATGCCGCTGAGAAACCAGCCGCCGTCGTACATGATTGCGTAGCCGCAGGCCATGTACATGAAACAGGCGATGGCATACAGGGCAACGTTCTTTGTGAGGATCTCCGTGGTGTTCTTGGCCCGGACCAGCCCGGCTTCGAGCATCGAAAACCCGGCGGCCATCCACATGACCAGCGCACCGCAGATAAGAAAATAAAACGTGTCGATTGCATACTGCAATTCAAAAATATGGCTTTCCATTGATTAACTCCCGATTTGATTTTTTGATTTCAGCCGAACTAAATGGCCTGAGATCCGGTTTCGCCGGTACGAATCCGGATCACTTCTTCCAGGGAGCTGACAAAGATTTTGCCATCCCCTATCTTTCCGGTCGTAGCCGTTCGCTGAATAGCCTCGACGACCAATTCGGCTATCTCGTCGGTGCAGGCGGTTTCCAGTTTCAGTTTGGGCAGAAAATCAACGTTGTATTCCGCACCGCGATAAAGCTCGGTATGGCCTTTTTGCCGCCCGAACCCTTTCACCTCGGTTACCGTAATACCGGCTATACCGACCTCGTGCAGCGCTTGCCTTACATCGTCGAGCTTGAATGGCTTGATGATCGCTGTTACCAGTTTCATGAATGCTCCTGTTATCTTGGGATTGATGTCACACGGTTGTAGATGCAGTTTTCGTGCCATGAAATAAACCGCCCTAACTTATTGTTTTGCTGATTATTTAAATTTCATTTGAGCCCAACGGACGTTCGCGGAATGTGCGTGCACCCCGATGGTGCACCGGGAAGGTGCATAACATTCCGGTATGATTGGTTCCTGACTGAACCCGGATGATGAAAACAGGGAAAAGCATGAATTACGCGTTCTACGATGCGGTGGGCAACGTTGGGGTGGTCCTGATCATCGGCAGTTATTTTCTGATTCAGATTGGAAAAATGTCTGCCAGGGATTTGCCCTACACGGTAATCAACCTGTTGGGCGCAGCCTGCATCCTGTACTCGCTATATTTCGAGTTCAACATGTCCGCCTTCCTGGTTGAACTCTTTTGGCTATTGATCAGCCTGGTGGGGCTGGGGCGCATCTATCTCGAAAAAAGCCGGGTTAAGAAATAGCATGATCCGGATAAACGACAGGATTTCGATCGCTGAGGATGAGGTGAAGCTCAGCGCCATCCGGGCGCAAGGGGCAGGCGGGCAGAACGTAAACAAGGTGGCTTCGGCCATCCATTTGCGCTTCGACATTAAGGCTTCATCGTTGCCGGAGGCCGTTAAAACGCGAATCCTGAAAAGCCGTGACCGCAGAATAAACTCGGACGGCGTGGTCATCATCAAGGCGCAAAGCCACCGGACCCAGGAAAAAAACCGCTCCGAAGCGATCGGCAGGTTGCGTGATTTGATTTTGCAGGCGACGCGGGTGGCGCGCAAAAGAATCCCGACCCGCCCGGGGCGGGCCGCAAAACAAAGACGTCTTGACGCCAAGAAACAGCGCTCGGCCGTCAAGAAACTGCGCAGCAAGGATTTCGATCCGTAGCACCAGATCCTGATCATTGTTAATTCTTTAAACCGTTCGCTCACTCTTGGCATCAAACATCAATAACCCGTTGCAAAGTCATGGAGTATCCATCATGAAGAACTACGTGTTTCTTTCCCTTTTGCTATTGCCTGTCAGCGTGCAAGCCTGGGAATGCGAGCATTCCAAAAGCATCGACCTGACGCTTGACCTCAGCGGCAGTGAAGAACTGCTCATCCAGGCCGCCGCGGGTGACCTGAACGTGCGCGGCGTTGCCGACAGTGACCGGGCTGTTATCAAAGGCAAGGTCTGCACCTCTGAAGAAAAGTGGCTGGCTGACTCCGTCGTTGAAACCCGCGAAGGAACCCGGGCGGAGATCACGGTCGTGCTGCCCGATCTCGGCAGCAACTGGTCATTGATGGGTCAGAAGTACGCCTATCTCGACCTCGAACTTGAAGTCCCGGATCACCTGGCGCTGGATATCAGGGACAGCTCCGGCGACGTCGAGATCTCGGGCGTTGGCGCGCTGACCATTAAAGACAGCTCCGGCGACATCGACATCGAAGACTCCGCAGGCCCCGTGAATGTCAACGACTCTTCCGGTGACATCGAATTGGTCGGGATCAGGCAGGACGTTACCATTGAATCTGACAGTTCCGGTGACATTCGCGGACGCGATATCGGTGGAACCGTGCGGGTACTCAGAGACAGCTCCGGCGATATCGACTTCAGGGACGTGGGCGCAAGCTTCATTGTCGAGCGGGATTCTTCAGGGGATATCTCGGCCAACCGCGTGGGCGGCGACTTCAAGGTCATGCGTGACGGCAGCGGCGAAATCGATGCGCGCAACGTGGAAGGCGCCGTAGAAATTCCTGACGACGGATCCTGAAACCCAGGCACAGGTCTACCATCAGAACAGGAAGGACACAAAAATCGAGCCCACAGAACATTTTGATGGAAGGAGGCCTCCTCGGCCTCCTTTTTTGTTCTGAGCGGCGGGTTAGGCACCCCACCTTGATTCGAGCATCACTCCGAAATTTGTGTCGGCGCACGATAAGATCATCCGCAAACTGCGCCAGGCCTAATTCCCGCAAGGCCAGTGCCA
>JABDLD010000072.1 GCA_013001885.1 Lysobacterales bacterium | reverse complement strand
TCGATGCCCTCGAACTCGATAGCGCCCTGCAGTTCGCCGATCGGCGGTTTGCCCTCGCTGACGGGTTCCGGTTCGACCCCGAAGAACTCCAGCAGGCGGTCGGCCGCGCCGCGCGTATGCATCACCTGGCCGTAAACGTTGGCCAGACCGGAGACGGGCTGCGTGAGCAGCATCGCGTAAAGCAGCAGGCTGACCAGCTGCGCGGTGTCCAGCTGGCCGCTTTCCACGTGGCTGATGCCCACCCACAGCAGCAACAGCAGGCCGGCGCCTGCAAGAAAGCTGATAGCGGGCGACATCACCGACTGGATCAGGATCTGCTGGCGCGACAGCCCGAGGAAATCGACGTTCTTCTCCTCGAAGCGCTCGGCTTCCAGCGGTTCGCGCGTGAACGCCTTGATGGCCGGGATCAGGCCGAGATTCTCCTGCACCAGCGCCACCATGCCCGACCAGGACTTGATCCACTGCGAGGTGATTGGGCGTATCCTGCGCCCGAGAATTTTCATCGCCAGGTAATACACCGGCATCAGCAACGCGGCCAGCCCGGCGATCAGCGGGTCCAGCCAGGCCATGATCACGAACGCGCCGAGAAAGGTCAGGATCAGCGGCAGCAACCGCACCAGCGTATTGGTGACGAATCCGCTGATCGCCTCGGAATCGTTGCTGAGCAGCGTCAGCAGGTCGCCCGGCTTGCGGTCCTGGTAATAACGCATCGGCAGGATCTGCAGGTGTTCATACACCCGCGAGCGCATCTGCGCGGCCATCTCCGCGCCGGTGCTGCCGACCAGGAACGAACTGGCGAAACCCAGCAGGCTCTTGATTGCCAGCAGCGCGAACCAGCCCAGCAAAATCCACTGGAAAGCGGGCAGGGCGCCGGCTTCATCCGCCAGGATCGACTTCGTCAGCAGGCCGGCAATCCACGGGTTGGCCAGCGCCGCGGCGCTGTTGGCCAGCAGCAGCGCCAGGATGACCAGCAGCGTGTTGCGGTGCGGCGTAACGATGTACAGGAGCTTGCTGTATTTCAAGGACATTGGGCCATGTGTTTTGACTATGATAATGTAGGTGCGAATTCATTCGCGAGCTATTTACACGGATGTACGTCTACCTTTCAAAAATACTGCCGGTGTTCGTGATGCCGCTGGGCGTGGTATCGGTGCTGCTGTTGCTGGCGCTGTTTTTTATCCGCCGCGATAAACGCCGCACCGCCGCCGGTTTGCTGGGTCTGGGCCTGGCCGTCCTGTGGCTCGCCTCCACGCCGTTCGTTGCGGCGCAGTTGTACCGCCAGCTCGAAAGCCGCTATCCGCCGGTGCCGCTGGAGGACGTGCCCATCCGCGGCTGCATGGTGGTGCTGGGCGGCGTTCTGGGTGGGGTGCTTCCGCCGCGGGTGGAGGTTGACATGAACGACTCGATCGACCGCATCTACAAGGCGGCCGCGCTGTACCGCGCCGGCAAGGCGCCGTCGGTGATCGTGACCGGCGGTAACCAGCCCTGGTCGAAAATCTACACGGCCGAGGCCGACCTGATCCGCGACCTGCTGATCGAATGGGGCGTGCCCAAAGACGTGATTTTCCTGGAAGGCAGCAGCCGCAACACGCGGGAAAACGCGCTCTACTCCAAGAACATCATCGATGCGATGAGCTGCACCGACGCGTTGCTGGTGACCTCCGCCGCCCACATGCCGCGCGCCGTGGCGGCGTTCAACAGAGTGGGGGTTGCCGTCACGCCGGTCAGCACCGACGTCCGGGCGGTGGGGCAGGCTTTGCCGGGGATCATGGATTTCGTTCCTTCCGCCGGTGCGCTGGCTACCACCTCTGACGCTATCCGCGAGTGGATCGGGCAGAAAGTCTATTCCTGGCAGGGGTGGAACTAGCCCAGCAGCGCGTTAACCTTCGCTGCGCAAATGAAATCGTTATCGCTCAGCCCGTCGATCGCGTGGGTCATGAAAGTCACTTCGCAATAGTTGTAGCCCGCTGAAAAATCCGGGTGATGGTTTTCGCTGTTGGCCACCCAGGCCATCGCGTTAATAAACGCCATGCACTTGTAAAACCCCTTAAACTCGAAGCGGCGCATAATGGATGTTGCATCCTCGCTCAGTTCCCAGCCCGGCACATCCTTCAGCAAAGTTTCGGCTTCCTCCCTTGAGAGGGTAGGGACACCGCCCTCACAGGGTACGCAATGCCGGTCGGTTAAATCACAAACGGTATTCATTGTTCACTCTCCATAACGTCCATCAGAAACAGGCTTGCTCCGAGCTACGCGCCCGGGTGATGCCAGGTATGTATTTGCAGGACCATAACACGCCGGGAGCGTGTTACGAGCGAACAGGGACGTCTCGAGCGTGTCCTGCAAATACGTACCTGGCAGCGCGCAGGCCTGTTTCGCTTTTGCTTCAGGCCGCCTCTTTGGGCGGAAATTTGGGTTCATGCATGCCCAGTTCGCGCGCTTGTTGTACATAACCCAGCAAATCGGATTGTGCCAGTTCGAACAACTGGTCGAAACTGTCGATCACGAAATAAATGGGCTGCAGGATGTCGATGCGATACGGCGTGCGCAATACATCGACCGGATCGAACGGCTTGCGCTCCGGCTTTTCGCTCTCCACCGCGTAAACCAATTCACCCGGGGAGGACATGATGCCGGAACCGTAGGCGCGGATGCCCTCGTCGGTATTGACCAGCCCGAACTCCACGGTAAACCAGAACAGCCGCGCCAGCATCGCGTGGTCTTTCGGGTCGGCGGCCAGCCCGGCCTTGCCGTAGGCCTCGACAAACGCAGCAAAGCGGTGATCGGTCAGTGGCGGGGTGTGCCCGAATACCTCGTGGAACACGTCCGGTTCCTGGATGTAGTCGAAATCCTCGCGGGTTCGGATGAAAGTGGCCACCGGGAAACGCCGGCTGGCCAGCAACTCGAAAAACTCGGTGAACGGGATCAGGGCATTGACCCCTGCAACCGACCAGCCGGTGTGCCGCATCAGAACTTCCGAGACATCTTTTAACTGCGGAATGCGGTCTTTTGGAAAATTCATTTCGTTCATGGCCGCAATCCATGGTTTGCAGGCGCGGCCCGGAAGCATCGGAATTTGCCGCGTGATCAGATCATGCCAGGTGCTGTTTTCCGCGTCAGAGTAGGGTATACGGCCGTTTTTATCGGGTAATCGCGAGACATATTTGGTTTTTCCTTTAGAGCTTTTTTTTGGCATAAACGTTTTTCCTGCTTGCAATTACCAGTAAGTTTATATCAAGATGTACGCAAGAAGGTTCTAAAGTTTGCGTTTGACAAAGGAATTATGATATAAATATTTCGTCAAACGGACTTTGACGAGAAAAATATGTCTTAATGGACAAGACAGACCTGAGAATCCTAGCGGAGTTGCAAGCCGACGGCACGCTCTCCAGCCAGGCTCTCGCGGAAAAGGTCGGATTATCTACGTCGCCCTGTTGGCGGCGCGTTAAAAAACTGGAGGAAGACCGGGTAATTACTACCACAGTTACGTTACTGGACCCGGAGAAAATTGGGCTGGATGTCATCGCGATAGCTGCGGTTTCATTAGAGGACCACCATCCCTTGAGCATTAGGGAATTTGACGAGATGGTAGCCGGACGGCCCGAGATCCTGGAGTGCTATGCCATGAGTGGCTCGCATGACTATCACTTGAAGATGGCGTGCAAAAGCATCCGGGCATACGAGAAGCTGCTGCGTGAGCACATTATGCCTTGCAGAGCCGTACACCACGTAAACACGAGTTTTGTGTTGAGGAGCAATAAATACACCACCGCATTACCGTTGGAAGAATAAAAGGCAAGAGCTGGAGTTGGGAGAGGAAACCAGTTTCGTAATGCAACGGATGTGCAGGTGGCGACCAAGGATGGTCATTTGAATTACGAAAATGGCGGCCAGGGAGGCCGCAAGACCACCAGGGATGGTTCTATTGGTGGAGTGATGTAGCCAGGATGGCTACTGGAAGAGGCCAGGGATGGTCTGTATTCAAGGGAACGGGTGGCGAGAGCCAGGTATGGCAATCGAGGCAGCCAGGGAGGGCTGGCGCCTCGACCACCCAATCCGAACAAGTTCCAACAGGATGCGCGGGAGCTGCTACCCGCTAAATCCAACGAGACTGCCGGGGCTTTTGCCCCGGTTTTTTTTACAAAAATCGGTAAAGGCTGACGCAGTTGGTCAGTTTTTGCTTGCGTCTGCGTTTTGCCTGGTAATGAAGTAAATTCTTGAAACTACACATAACCTGCAGAATATAAGAGATAAGTAATAAAATCGTTCGACAAGTTTAATTAATGGCATCGTAATTGCATTATTCTAAGCGAACAGAAAAGCATGGATTAAGGGAAAAGGACGTTTTTGAACAGGGCGGTTCAAAGAGTGCTTTTTGCATTTCAGAACAGGGGATCAAAATGAATAACCGTTTTGCACGATTTTTATTGTCCGCGATTTTCTTCGCCTCACTTCCAACCGCATTACTGGCTCAATCAGACCAGGGACTTAAATCCAGGGTTTATGGGCTGAACCAGCCGGCCCGGGTAGACGACCTGCCGCCCGGCCAGATGAAACGTAATCTCGAGGCGCTGCCGCCACAGGCTCGCAGCAAGGCAATGAAATGGCTGCAGAGTTTTGCTTTTGCTGCGGCTGACCTGAATTCACTGAACGTAGACAGCCAGGGCGGCATTCTGTACGCCGATTCCCTGGTGGTTAATTCCACCGAGGCGGCAGACCCGGTATCCGGCACCGAGCCGGGCGTGGTGCCGCAGGAAACGCTGGATGACGCTTTCAACCTGCACAGCCGGCCCGGTGCGCCCAACCGCGTGTTTATCGATTTTGACGGCCACGCGTTTACCGACACGGCCTGGGGCAGCGGAACATTCGATGGCAAGGCCTACGACCTCGACGGGTTTCCCGACACCTTCAACGCCACCGAGCGCCGCAGGATCGTCGATATCTGGCACCGCGTCGCGGAAGATCTGGCGCCGTTCAATATCGACGTCACCACCGAGGCGCCGGCCAGTTTCGACCGCTACACCGGACATATCCTGGTGACGCACACCGTGGACAAGGCTGGACGGGCGATGCCGTACAACACGGGCGGGGGCGTGGCCTACGTGGGCGTGTTTGGCAACAGCAATTACCATACGACTTATTCGCCGGCCCTGGTCTATTTCAACCAGCTGGGCGGCGGCAACGAGACTTACGTCGCCGAGGCTTCTTCGCATGAATTTGGCCATAACCTGGGGCTGTCGCACGACGGCACCAATTCAGGCACCGAGTATTACGGTGGCCAGGGCAGCGGCCTGGTCTCGTGGGCGCCGATCATGGGTAATAGTTATTACAACAACGTCACGCAGTGGAGCAAGGGTGAATACCCCGACGCCAACCGTACCGGTCAGGACGACCTGGCCATTATCGACGGGCGCCTGGGTTACCTGGGTGACGACCACGGCGACACATTGGCCACAGCCACCTGGCTGGATGTCGCGCCGGACGGTTCGGTAGTGTCTTCCAACCCCGAGCAGGACCCGCACAATGTGTTGCCCGAGAACAAGGGCGTTATCGGCTCATCCATCGACGTAGACGTGTTTTCATTCGTTGCCGGCGCCGGCACGGTTGACCTGGTGGTGACACCGGCCTGGGACGCATTTTATCGCGACACCTCACGCCGCGGCGCCAACCTGGATATCGACGTGGAATTGCGCGATAACAGCAATACAGTGATCGCGGCCAGCGAGCCGATCAACACGACGTCGGCGGCCATCAGCGCGCCGGTCAGCCCGGGCACCTATTACCTGCTGGTGACCGGAACGGGTAACGACCAGACGCCGTACTCTGATTACGACAGCCTCGGGCAGTACTTCATCAACGGAGCGCTGGCTGCAGCGGCAGCTGACGAGACCGCGCCCACGCCCGACCCGATGGGTTTCGCCAGCGCGCCAACGGCGATTTCCGACAGCGAAATCAGCATGACCGCGCTGACCGCCACCGATGACATCAGCACGGTGCAGTACCGCTTCAACTGCCTGGCGGGCGGACAGGGCTGCGCCGGCAGCGGCTGGCAGGCCGGGACTTCCTATACCGCCAGCGGTCTGGCAGCCGGCTCCCAGTACACCTTCAACGTGGAAGCGCGCGACCAGGCCGGGAACGCCACCGCACCTTCCGGCGTGGCCAGCGCCACGACCGACCAGCCTCCGGCTTTCGTTGATTACACCTCGGTCAGCGAAACGCAGGTTTCCGGTTCAGTCAGCGGCACGCACACCGCCACGCACACGGACAACGGTTCCGCGCAGGTCATCACCGAGCGTGAATCCGGCGGCAAGCCTGCGAACCGCTACACCTACCTGGAACACCGTTGGAATTTCAGCATCGGCAACGGCGCGGTCGTGACCGTATTTGCCCAGGCCTGGAAATCCGGAACCAACGCCAGCGAATCGTTCGACCTCGAATATTCAACCAACGGCGGCAGCAGTTATGCACCGCTGATGAACATTTCATCCGGTACCGTCGGCAACCTGCAGTCGGCCGTGCTGAACGGATCGCCCGGCGGTTCGATCATAATCCGGGCCACCGATACGCACCAGCAGTCGGGTGACCGCGCGAAGAGCAGCCTGCACGTCGACCACCTGTTTATCCGGGTGGACAACTCGGGCGATCCGCCGCCGGCCAATCCGCCGGTAACGCCCTCAGGCCTGACGGCAACGGCTGTTTCGTCTTCCGCCATTGACCTCACATGGGTTGACGAGTCGTCCGACGAGATCGGCTTCACGGTGGAGCGCTCGCCGGATGGTTCAACAAACTGGGTTGAAATCGCCACTTTAGGGGCTGGCACGGAAAGCCACGGCGATGTCGGACTGGATGCCGCAACCCAGTACTTTTATCGCGTAAGCGCCTGGAACAGCAACGGCAGTGAAGGTTTCACCACGGCGAATGCAACCACGGACGAGGCGGATCAGCCGGGCGCGATTGTAATGACGGCCAACTCTTACAAGAGCAAAGGCAGGCACGGCGTCATTATCGAATGGACGGGTACACCGACAGTGGATGTTTACAGGGATGGCAATTTGGTCGCGTCCGGAGAGGGCGGGGGAAGTTATGACGACTTCATCGGTGAGAAGGGAGGCGCAACGTATGAGCACCAGGTTTGCGCGGCAGGAAGCCAAACGAACTGCTCGAACGTGACCACCACCATTTTTTAGGGGGGGCTGTGCCCCTGGGTCGCCGGAGACGGCGGCCTTTTTCTAAAAAAGGCCATCCCTTAATGGAATGGCCTTTCTCTATTTGTCGAACCATGAGTTCTCATCCCACCGCCCGCACAGAAACAAAAAAACCACCGCATGGGTGGTTTTCTTGTTTGGCGCGCCCGGAGAGATTGATTCGCCACATCCTGTGGCTCCCCCTTCGGGCGCACGCCCTTCGGTTGTGCGTCCAAATTCGCTCCTGGCGAATTTGTCGAACATGAGTTCTCATCCCACCGCCCGCACAGAAACAAAAAAACCACCGCATGGGTGGTTTTCTTGTTTGGCGCGCCCGGAGAGATTCGAACTCCCGACCGCTCGGTTCGTAGCCGAGTACTCTATCCAGCTGAGCTACGGGCGCTAAAGAAGCAGCGCATTATCCTGTTGGAGTGCCCGGATGTCAACCGCTGCCGCGCTGCCGATTGGCCCTTTTTTGCTCATTTTGGCGTTGACGTATCCCCCTGAACTCCGTACCATTGCCCGGCTGTAATCCTTGTCGGGGTGTAGCGCAGCCTGGTAGCGCAACTGCTTTGGGAGCAGTGGGTCGGGGGTTCGAATCCCTCCACCCCGACCAGTCCGATTGCGCCCGTAGCTCAACCGGATAGAGCATCGGCCTTCTAAGCCGAGGGTTGCAGGTTCGAGTCCTGCCGGGCGCGCCATTTGAAAGCGGGCCACGGGCCTGCTTTTAAATGGCTGTACCGGTAGAGCGAGAACCGCCGCAGATCTGAGACGCGACCGCAGGGAGTGCGAAGATCTCATAAACGCATGCGAAGCGGTGCGGTTTTCAAGCGCAGCTTGAAATAAGCGACGCGCAGCAGCATGTGATTCGAGTCCTGCCGGGCGCGCCATTGGGGCGAATGGAAATTCGCTCCAACCGGGCAGGAAAAGGAGGTAAAATAGCCGCGCATAGCAATGGTGGGCGTAGCTCAGTTGGTAGAGCACCGGATTGTGATTCCGGCGGTCGTGGGTTCGAGCCCCATCGTCCACCCCAATTTACTATGGGCCATTAGCTCAATTGGCAGAGCAGTAGACTCTTAATCTATTGGTTCTAGGTTCGAGTCCTAGATGGCCCACCATTTTTTCCGACACGTGCGAAAGTGGCGGAATTGGTAGACGCGCTGGATTTAGGATCCAGTGGGGCAACCCGTGGGAGTTCGAGTCTCCCCTTTCGCACCACTGGTTCATTGAGCGTATCGGTGCGTTCTGATAACCCATCATCAACAGGTTTGATCAATACTATGCAAGTCTCTGTAGAAAACACCAGCGGCCTTGAGCGCCGCCTCACGGTGCAGGTCCCCGGCGACGAAATCCAGGGGAAAATCGAAACCAAGTTGCGCGAACTGTGCAAACAGGTGCGGATCAAGGGCTTCCGCCCCGGCCGTGTGCCCATGAGCGTGGTCAAGCAGCGCTACGGCAAACAGGTGCGCCAGGACATCCTCAACGAGACCATGCAGCAAAGCCTGCAGCAGGCGATCAACGACGAAGACTTACGGCCCGCGGGCATGCCGGTGCTGGAGTCTCCGCCGGAGAACAAGGCCGGTGAGGACTTCGAGTTCAGCGCCCTGTTGGAAGTGTTTCCGGAAATCGGTCCGCTGGACGCAGCTGCGCTGGAGATCGAGCGCCCGAAAACGATAATCAGCGATGAAGACGTGGACGAGATGATCGACACGCTGCGCGACCAGCGCAAGTCCTGGACAGAGGTTGAGCGCGAAGTGAAGGAAGGTGACCGCGTGCTGGTGGAATACTCAGCCGAGACCGATGACGGCCGGGTGCCGGAAGAGGGCACGCAGCGTCTTGCCATCATCATGGGCGAGTCGGAATTTAAGGACCTGGAAAAAGCGGTCGCCTCGATTGCCGCAGGCAAAAGCAAAAAGCTAAAGCTTGAGTTTCCGGAGAATTTCCGTGAACCGGACCTGGCGGGCAAAAAGCTCAAGACAGAGCTGAAAGTGATTTCCGTCTCCGAGGGGGCCCTGCCGGAAGTGGACGAAGAATTCATCCAGAGTTTTGGTGTGGAAGACGGCACCATGGACCCCTTCAAGGAAGAGGTCCGGAAAAACCTGGAACGCGAACTGAAGCAGGCGACCAACAATATGCTGAAGGCGCAGTTGATCCGGGGATTGGTCAAGGCCTGTCCCGACATGGAAGTTCCGGCCGGCGTGGTGCGGGAAGAGGCCACCGGGATGGCGGCGCAGATGCTGCGGCAACAGGGCCACGAACTGCCGGACGAGCAGGTTCGCGCGCTGGCCGATCCGTTCATGGAACAGGCCGAGGAACGCGTGCGCGCCGGTCTCCTGCTGGGTGAACTGGCGGCGCAGAACGAGATTCGAGTCGACGCCTCCAAGGTGCGCGCGGCGATCGAAAGCGTGGCCAGCACGTACGAGCAGCCGGCCGAGGTCATGCAGCTGTATTACGGTAACCAGAACCTGCTGCAGCAGGTGGAAAGCTCGGTGCTGGAAGAACAAGTGGTTGACTGGGTCTTAGAAAACGCTAAAGTGACCACCAAGGCGATGAAATTACAGGAAGTCATTGCCGCCGCAACATCGCAGTCATAACGAAACGGCCGGCAAGCGCGAGAGGAAACATGGACAGAAACGACAGGGAATTTGATCCGCAGGCGCTGAACCTGGTCCCCATGGTGGTCGAGCAGAGCTCACGCGGCGAGCGTGCTTACGATATCTATTCGCGGTTGCTGAAAGACCGCGTGATTTTTATCGTCGGCCCGGTGGAAGACCACATGGCCAACCTGGTGGTGGCGCAACTTCTGTTTCTTGAGTCCGAAAATCCGGACAAAGACATCAATCTTTACATCAACAGCCCGGGCGGTTCGGTCAGCGCCGGCCTGGCCATCTACGACACCATGCAGTTCGTCCGCTGCCAGGTCAGCACGATGTGCGTGGGGCAGGCCGCCAGCATGGGCGCCGTTCTGCTCGCCGCCGGCGCCAAGGACAAGCGTTACTGCCTGCCGCACTCGCGGGTGATGATTCACCAGCCGCTGGGCGGTTACCAGGGCCAGGCGACGGACATCGACATCCACGCGCGCGAAATTCTCAAGATCCGGCAGCAATTAAATGAGATTCTGGCGGAACATACGGGCCAGCCTGTTGACAAAATAGCAACGGATACCGAAAGAGATAACTTCATGGATCCGGAGCAGGCCAAGAAGTACGGCCTGATCGACAAGGTGTTCGATAACAGAACAGTCGACTTGAGCGATAAAAAAAGTTAGTATTTTGAATGTGATAGTGATTAAACCGGTAATCTAAATTAAGTTGATGCGATGACTGATAACGACCTGAAAGGCGCAGACGGAAAAATTCTTTACTGCTCATTCTGCGGTAAGAGCCAGCATGAAGTACGCAAACTGATTGCCGGGCCCAGTGTTTACATCTGCGACGAATGTGTTGAGCTGTGTAACGACATCATTCGCGAGGAACTGGAAGAACACGCCGGCCGGGAATATGAAAACCTGCCCAAGCCACAGGAAATACATGCATTCCTGAATGATTTCGTGATCGGCCAGGAGCACGCCAAGAAGGTGCTGTCAGTCGCGGTCTACAATCACTACAAGCGGCTGGAAAACAGCGGCGGGGACGACCAGGTCGAACTGGCCAAGAGCAACATCCTGCTGATCGGGCCGACCGGCTCCGGCAAGACATTGCTGGCCGAAACCCTGGCGCGCATGCTGAATGTTCCGTTCACCATCGCCGACGCGACCACGCTTACCGAAGCCGGTTATGTGGGTGAGGACGTCGAAAACATCATCCAGAAGCTGCTGCAGAAATGCGACTACGACGTCGACAAGGCGCAGACCGGCATCGTTTACATCGATGAGATTGATAAGGTCTCGCGCAAGGCCGAAAACCCGTCGATTACCCGTGACGTGTCCGGCGAGGGTGTGCAGCAGGCTTTGCTCAAGCTGATAGAAGGAACCGTGGCTTCCGTGCCGCCCCAGGGCGGTCGCAAGCATCCGCAGCAGGAATTCCTGCAGGTCGACACCAGTCAGATCCTGTTTATCTGCGGCGGCGCGTTCTCCGGACTGGAGAAAATGATCCAGGATCGCTCGACCTCGGTCGGCATCGGTTTTTCGGCCGAAGTGCAGAGCAAGGACACCAGCGGCAACATCGGCGAGTGGCTGCTGGACGTGGAACCGGAAGACCTGGTCAAGTACGGTCTGATCCCCGAATTTGTCGGCCGCCTGCCGGTCGTCGCGACGCTGGAAGAACTGGACGAAGAGGCTCTGGTCAAGATCCTGGTCCTGCCCAAGAACGCGCTGGCCAAGCAGTACAAGGCCCTGTTCGAGATGGAAGGCGTAGAGCTGGAAATTCGCGAAGACGCGCTGGCGGCGATCGCCCGCAAGGCCATGGCCCGCAAGACCGGCGCCCGCGGCCTGCGGACCATCCTGGAAGGCGTTCTGCTCAACAGCATGTACGAACTGCCGTCGCTGGATAACGTGTCCAAGGTCGTGGTCGACGAGACCGTTATCGAGGGCGAGGCCGAGCCTTACTTCCTGTACGAAAACCAGCAACAGGCCGTCGGCGGTTCAGAATAACTCTCCTTTACCGCTGTAATCAGAACATCGAGGTCAGCCACAGCACGAACGGCCGTTCGGAGTTCGTGGTGATCAGCCACAATCCCCGGGTGTCGTTCAGTGATTCGACATCAGCCTGGTATCCCGCACCGCTGTATTCTTCGGATCCGTCCGTGTCGCCACAACCGCTGGTTGTCAGGTTCACCTCGAACTGGTTGAAGGCCGCATCGGGGATCGTGATCGTTCCCTCGTAGCTGCAACCCCCCAATGGCGGATCCATGAAACCGTTAAACCGGAATGTGGTTGGGCCGCTGGGCCAGACATCGGACCAGCCGGTTGCGCCGCTGACCATTTCCTCGGCCATGTGGCTGCCGGCATGGATATCCAGTGCTACGCCGCGCCGGTAGAGCGCATCTGCAGAAATAAAGTCCCCGTCGACCTCACCTTCCATGCCCTGGCCGGAAAAGGTCAGGTACATGCGGTACTCGGGATCCAACTGGCCGCCGCCGTGCAGCGAGAACGAAAACGGGTCCTGCGGGTCGGCCGAAAAGGCGGAAACGTTTACCGACATGTCCTGCCCAACCAGCGAATAGGTTCCGAACGTGGCGTTCGAGTCCTCGGCGAATCCGACCCAGTTCATCTGCGGAGTCAGTAACACGGTCATCGGGTATTCACCGTCATCGATGTCGTTCTCGACCATACCCAGGTAGATTCCCGCTGACGGTGTTTCGTGCCCCTGCAGCGACTGGATGCTGGCCAGCTTGACCATCTGTATCTCGCCGCTGCCGTTGGGTATCGACGAATCGTCGTGGGTGGACTCGTAGCTGAGGATCAGTTCTTTGGCGCTGTTCAGCTTCAGACTGGCCGTACCCCATACGGTGCGGTCGACCGCGCTGGGGTCGAATTCACCCCAGACCATGCCGGTCTGGTGGTAGACCGTCGCGCTGACGGTGTCCCCGCTGTTGGCGCCGTCCGCGACCAGGAACGTGGGTTTGCCGTCCGGCGTGTATACGTACCAGTAAAACAGGGTGCGTGTGTCCGACAGGACCTCAACCGAGAGGCCGTGGCCGGACTGGTCCGGGTTGAACCAGGAACCGCTGACATGGCGGCTGATATCCAGTGGAAACGCACTGGAAGCAAGGAGAATAAAGAAAAGAAAAACAACAGCAAGCAGTAGTTTTTTCATGGCAGTTACTCCAGCTGAAAACTAAGTAACCCCCTCTACCTAGACTACTCCCCGTGGCCCCCGTTTTCCAGATGCTGAACCAGCGTAACGGCGCGGTGCCCCGGCAACTGCACGGTAGAGAAACCCTCTTGCCGGCGCCGGGCTCTTGAATTTTTTTACCGCGCGCCAATATCTCGGTTAGCTACAGACTGCTATTATTAATATATGCGTCCCATGGGCCGTACCCGGTCCGTAAAAGGGGTGCTTCAGAGGAAAAATCATGTCCGACAGTTCAACTCCCGTTATCCCCGCCGTTACCCTGCAGCCGACCCCGGTGTTGTCGCTACGGGACGTGGTGGTATACCCCCACATGGTGATTCCGCTGTTCGTCGGCCGGGAACGCTCGGTGCTGGCGCTGGATAAAGCCATGGACCGCGACAAGCGGATCGTGCTGGTGACCCAGCGCAACGCCGAAATCGACGAGCCGGCCGAGGCCGACCTGTTCGACGTCGGCACGCTGGCCACGGTGCTGCAGCTGTTGAAGCTGCCGGACGGCACAACCAAAGTGCTGGTGGAGGGCGGCGAACGCGTGCGAATCAGCAAGATCACCGAGGAAAGCGGGTTTTTTGAGGCCAGCTGGGAGTTGATCCCGGTGGTGGACGACGGCACCGAGAAGGAGCTCGAGGTCACGATGCGCTCGCTGGTTTCGCTGTTCGAGCAGTACGTAAAGCTCAACCGTAAAATCCCGCCGGAACTGCTGACCACGCTGGCCGGAATCGAAGATTCGAGCCGCCTCGCCGACACGGTGGCGGCGCACCTGGCCATCCGGCTGGAGGAAAAACAGGTACTGCTGGAAATGGGCAGCCCGCGCCGGCGTATGGAACACCTGATGGCCCTGGTCGAGGGTGAGATCGATGTGCTGCAGCTGGAGAAACGAATCCGCGGTCGGGTCAAGACCCAGATGGAGAAAAGCCAGCGCGAGTACTACCTGAATGAGCAGATGAAAGCCATCCAGAAAGAGCTGGGCGACATGGAAGATGCGCCCAACGACATGGATGACCTGGCCAAACGCATCGAAGAGAGCGGCATGCCGAAGGAGGCCAGTGAAAAGGCGACATCCGAACTCAACAAGCTGAAAATGATGTCGCCGATGTCGGCCGAGGCCACGGTGGTGCGCAATTACATTGACTGGATGCTGAACGTGCCGTGGAAGAAACGAAGCCGGATCCGCAAACAGCTGGACAAGGCCGAGGAAATTCTCGAGGCGGATCACTACGGGCTGGAAAAGGTCAAGGAACGGATCCTGGAATACCTGGCGGTGCAACAGCGCGTGCGCCAGATGAAAGGCCCGATCCTGTGCCTGGTCGGACCGCCGGGTGTAGGCAAGACCAGCCTGGGCCGGTCCATCGCCCGCGCAACCGGGCGCAAGTTCGTGCGCATGTCGCTGGGCGGCGTGCGCGACGAGGCGGAGATTCGCGGCCACCGCAGGACCTATATCGGTTCGATGCCCGGGCGTGTTCTGCAAAACATGGCCAAGGTGTCCACGCGTAATCCGCTGTTCATGCTCGATGAGCTGGACAAAATGTCGATGGATTTTCGTGGCGATCCTTCCTCGGCCCTGCTGGAAGTGCTCGACCCGGAACAGAACCACACCTTCAACGACCATTACCTGGAAGTCGATTTTGACCTGTCAGAAGTGATGTTCGTGGCCACGGCCAACTCGCTGAACATTCCTCCAGCGCTGCTGGACCGCCTCGAAGTGATCCGCATACCCGGGTACACCGAGGACGAAAAGCTCAACATCGCGATACGCTACCTGCTGCCCAAGCAGCGCGACCAGCACGGTCTGAAGGAAGCGGAGATCGCCGTCAGCAAAACAGTCCTGGTGAACATCATCCGCTACTACACGCGTGAGTCCGGGGTGCGAAACCTGGAGCGGGAGATCGCCAAGATCTGCCGCAAGGTGGTCAAGCAACTGGCCATGGACAAGGAAAAAGACAAAATTTCGGTTACGTCTAAAAACCTGGACGACTTCCTGGGCGTGCGCCGGTTCCGCTACGGCGTGATCGACGAGAAAGACGAAATAGGGCAGGTGACCGGCCTGGCCTGGACGGAAGTGGGCGGCGAACTGCTGAAGATCGAAGCCACCCTGGTTCCGGGCAAAGGCAACCTGACGCTCACCGGCCATCTCGGCGACGTGATGAAGGAATCCATCCAGGCGGCGATGACGGTGGTGCGCAGCCGCGCCGAACACCTGGGAATCGAAGCCGGTTTCTACCAGAAGTTCGACACCCACGTGCACGTGCCGGAGGGCGCCACGCCAAAAGACGGGCCGTCGGCCGGTATTGCCATGTGCACGGCGCTGGTTTCATCGCTGAGCCAGATACCGGTGCGGGCTAACGTCGCCATGACCGGCGAGATCACGCTGCGCGGAAATGTTTTGCCGATCGGCGGGCTGAAAGAGAAGCTGCTGGCGGCGCATCGCGGCGGAATCGAGACCGTGATCATTCCGGAGGAAAACGAGAAAGACCTGGTCGATATTCCGAAAGTCATTCTGAAGAAGCTGGACATCCATCCGGTCTCGACCATTGACCAGGTGATCGAACTGGCTCTGACCGAGCGCCCGACACCGTTGCCGGGGAATCTGAAATCGAAGGAAAAAGCGGCTTCCAAGGGTTCGGATGCGGTAACCACGCATTAAATACAGGCAACTTCGTTCGCGATGAATTTTAATCGCAAACGAAGTTCGCGCCTACAATGAATTACTTGGGCACAGGAGTTCACGAACTATCTCGGAAAACGTGTGAAAACGTGTTGCACCGCGGGCATTGAGGTATTAGTATTCACGGACGGCTGGCAGGCCTTGACAGACAAGGCTTTCCGGAAGTTCCAGCAACTTTCGAAGCTCATAAAAAAAGCCGACAGGGTCTGACTGTCGGGGGCCTGGTCCAGCTTAACGAACACATCGCTTAATCATCTTACTGGAGTGTATAAATGAACAAATCTGAACTTGTAGAAGCTATTGCTGATTCCGCTGGTCTTTCCAAAGCAGATGCTGGCCGCGCCCTGGATGCCGTGGTAAAAACCGTCACCAAAGCGCTCAAAAAGGGTGATACGGTTTCTTTGGTTGGCTTCGGAACCTTCTCTGTACGCCATCGTGCAGCACGCACCGGCCGCAATCCGCGCACCGGCGAAACCATCAGGATCAAGGCTGCCAAGAACCCCGCATTTAAGGCTGGCAAAGCCCTGAAAGACGCTGTAAACTAGCGCGCCTTCTGACGGGTGCTTAGCTCAGCTGGGAGAGCATCGCCCTTACAAGGCGAGGGTCGGCGGTTCGAGCCCGTCAGCACCCACCAGAAATTGCGGAGTGGTAGTTCAGTTGGTTAGAATACCGGCCTGTCACGCCGGGGGTCGCGGGTTCGAGTCCCGTCCACTCCGCCACTTTTTCGGAAAATGGCGCCCCAGGGGCGCCTTTTTTTTAGTTGTTAATCAGACTCTATAAAGAGTGAGTAAACATGGTTCTTCAGTCTATCCGCGACAGGTTGACCGGCATAATTGCCATCTTCATTTTCGCTATCCTGATCATTCCGTTCGCCTTTGTCGGTGTCAGCTCCTATTTCACGTCGGACGCGGTTAACGCCGTGGCGGTGGTGAACGACCAGGAAATCACCATCAGCGAATTCAACAACAGTTTTCAGAACTACCGGCGGCGAATGCAGGCGCAACTGGGCACGGCGTTCGATGCCGAGCTGTTCGATCAGCCAATCATCCGGCGTCAGTTCCTGGATCAGATGATCGACGAAGAGCTGATGGCCCAGGTTTCGATTGATGCGGGTCTGGCGGTCGACGACCAGACACTGGCCCAGCGGATCACGGAGATGGAAGGTTTTCACGTTGACGGTGAATTCAATGCCGACGTCTACCAGGCACGACTGGCGGCACAGGGCCTGACCACCCGCCAGTTCGAAAATGAAATGCGCGTGTCGATGACCCTCAACCAGTTTCCGGTTTCCATCGCCACCAGTGCGATCGCGACCAATTGGGAAGTGAACGACTACGCGCGCCTGGCGGATCAGAAGCGCGAATTCAGTGCGCTTATCGTCCCCGCTTTTCCCGATCCGGAACCCACCGCTGAACCGGCGGAGGAAGCTCCGTTGGCGGACGAAGCCGCAGCGGCTGTCCCGGAAGCGCCCATCGAGGAAGATGCCATCCTGGCCTGGTACGAGGAGCACCAGGACGAATACATGTCACAGGAAATGGTGACCGTTGAATACATTGAACTTGATGCCGCAAACATGGGCGGTGCGATCGAGCCCGATGAGGAACTGCTGAAAGCCCGTTTCGAGGAGCAGCAGGTCCGCTTCATTACGCCGGAGGCACGGCTCGCTTCCCATATTCTGATCGAGGCCGCGTCGGGTGCGCCGGCGGTCGAGATCGAGTCGGCTCGCCAGCAAACGGAAGATCTCGCTGCGCGGGTCGCAGCGGGTGAGGACTTTGCTGAACTGGCCAGGGAATTTTCTCAGGACGCCGGATCGGCTGAAGAGGGCGGCGACCTGGGTTGGATCGAGCCCGGGTTCATGGTGCAGGCGTTCGAAGACGGCCTGTACGAGCTTTCGCTGGAAAATCCCGTTTCCGATCCGGTACAGACCGGGTTTGGCTGGCACATCATTTACCTGCGCGAAATCAGGCCCTCCGAGGGCATGACCTTTACCGAGGCGCGCGATATCCTGGCTGCGGAGTACCAGGCGGAGGCGGATGAACGCCGTTTCCTGGAAGCAGCCGACCGGATGGTGGACATCATATACGAGGATCCCACCACGCTGGATGCGGCCGCTGACGAGCTCGGCCTGGAAGTGAAAGAGGCCGGCCCGTTCGGCCGCCAGGGAGCGGAGTTGGGTGTTGCCGCCAACATGGAACTGGTGAATGCGGCATTTTCCGAACTGGTGCTGGCACAGGGTTCAGTCAGTGATCCGATCGATTTCGGCGAGAACCACATCGCGGTCATCCGGCTCAGGGAACACTTGCCCGAGGCCCTGATGCCGCTGGAAGAAGTGCGTGACCGTGTGGTTGAAAGCGTGCGCAGTCAGCGGGCCATGGACGCGGCTTCGACGCGTGCTTCGGAGTTGCTGGCCAGCCTTTCAGACGGCGCAGATCTGGCGGAACTGGCCGAAACGTCCGGGCTTGAACTGGTGCAGTCAGAGGCGGCCACGCGCAACGAGACCGCGTTCAGCCGGCGGCTGCTCGAGCAGGTTTTTCTGATGCAAGCGCCGGGCGAAGACGGGCCGGTCTCCGCGGTGTTTGAGCTGGACGAAGGCTACGCCGTGGTGCAGCTGGAAAGCGTGACCGACGGCGAGTTGACGGAGGAAGACGCGTTGCGCAAGCAGAGCTACAGCCGGCGTATTGCCAATGCGAGCGCCAATACCGAAGCTCTGGGCTTTGTCCGGATGCTGCGCGAGCAGTCGACCATCGAAGTGTTCGAGGACCGCCTGTAGCCGCAACTTGATTCGCGTATAAATTCGCTCCTACGAGCTCAGCCCGGTCATCCCCAGGATGTTGTAACCGGAGTCGACGAACGTCGTCTCTCCGGTGACTCCCGACGCCAGGTCGGAGCAAAGGAACGCGGCCACGTTGCCTACTTCCTTCGGCGTGATCGTGCGCCTCATCGGTGCGGTTTCCTCCACGTGGTGCAGCATTTTCCTGAAGTCCGAGATGCCGGCTGCGGCCAGGGTCTTGATCGGGCCGGCCGAGATCGCGTTGACCCGTATGCCCCTGGGACCGAGATTGGCGGCGAGGTAACGCATATTGGCCTCCAGGCTGGCCTTGGCCAGCCCCATCACGTTATAGCCCTGCAGCACTTTTTCCGAACCCACGTAAGTGAGCGTCAGCATGGCTCCATTGCGGCCCTCCATCAGGGGCAGGCTGGCCCTGGCCAATGCGGCAAAGCTGTAGGAGCTGATGTCGTGCGCAATCTGGAATCCTTCCCGTGTGACGGCGTCGACGAAATCCCCGTTGAGCTGTTCACGCGGGGCGAAGCCGACCGAATGCACCAGGATGTCGAAACCGTCCCAATGCCCGGCCAGTTCGCTGAACACGTTGTCGATTTCGGTATCTGAAGCCACGTCACAGGGCAGGGTGATGTTCGACCCCGTCTGTTCGGCAATTTTCTCGACCCGTGTTTTGAGTTTTTCGTTCTGATAGGTAAAAGCCAGTTCAGCGCCTTGCTCGTGCATGGCCTCCGCGATGCCCCACGCGATTGAGCGCGGGCTGGCGACGCCGACGATGAGGGCGCGTTTTCCTTCGAGAAATCCCATGATCCATTCCTGTGGTTGCCGGTCGGAGCAGGTTACTTCAATTCGGGCAAAAGTTCATTCCGACGGCGCAAATTTATCCGCGCCCGAAATAGCGCCTACAGTTCGCGCTGTTTTCCGAACTGCAGTCTTGCGGCAGAACCGGCTTCCACGATTTGCCCCGCGTCCCATACCGGCTGGCCGTTGACGATCGTGGTGACGATCGAGGAGCGGAACGTCTCGCCTTCGAACGGGCTCCAGCCGCACTTGGACAGCACCCGTTGCGGGGTCACCTCGGTCGGCGCTTCCGGATCGACAATCACCAGGTCAGCCCAGTAACCCTCGCGCAGGTAGCCGCGGTCAGCCACGTGGAATCGCCGGGCCACGTTGTGCGCGGTCCGGTTCACGATCTCTTCCAGGCTGATCAGCCCGTCGTGATACAGCTCGAGCACCGACAGCAGCGCGTCCTGCACCAGAGGCAGGCCCGCAGGCGCCTTCAGGTAATCGGTACTGGCTTTTTCATCTTTCGTGTGCGGCGCATGATCGGTGGCGATAATATCCAGCCGGCCGTCCTGCAGCGCCTTAAGCAGCGCCTGCCGGTCGGCTGCCGTCTTGATCGCCGGATTGCACTTGATGCGGTTACCCAGGCGCGGGTAATCGTCGGCGCTGAAATGCAGAAAGTGAACGCAGACCTCCCCGGTGATCAGTTTGCCGCCGATTGGTCCTGGTTCGAACAGTTCCATTTCGCGAGCCGTCGTCAGGTGCAGCACATGCAGCGGCGCATGGAACTCGCGCGACAGCGACATCGCCATCTGGGTGGACTGGTAGCAGGCCTCCGCGCTGCGGATGTTCGGGTGTTCCGTCAGCGGAATCTCATGGCCGTAACGCTCGAGTGCCGCGTTGAGGTTCTGTTTGATCAGCGGATCGAACTCGCAATGCGTTGCGATCAACGCGGGGGCGTCCCTGAAGACGCCGGTCAGCGTTTCCTGGTTATCGACCAGCATGTTGCCGGTGGATGCGCCCATGAAAATCTTGATTCCGGCCGCCATTCCGGGCTGCAGCGAGCGGATGACGTCGAGATTGTCATTGGTGGCGCCCAGGTAGAACGAGTAATTGACCAGCGATTTCTGCGCCCCGATCGCGTACTTCTCCTCCAGTGCATCGAGCGTTACGGTGGCGGGGTTCGTATTGGGCATTTCCATGAAGCTGGTGATGCCGCCGGCAGCCGCCGCACGGGACTCGGACCAGATGCCTGCTTTCCAGGTCAGCCCGGGTTCACGAAAGTGCACCTGGTCGTCGATCATGCCCGGCAGCAAAAAGGCGCCGTCGGCATCGATGACCCGCATGCTGTCGTCCGCGGAAATCGAGTCGGCGATTTTGGCGATACGGCCGTTCCCGATCAGCAGGTCGCCCTCGCGCGTGGCGCCTTCGTTAACCATTTTTGCATTCTTGATCAGTGTCTTTTCAGTCATCGGTTGTTCTCAATGTTTACGGCACCGGGTCGTGGCCGCCCTCACACAGGGGGTGGCAGCGTCCGATACGCTTGACGGCCAGCCAGCTTCCCCGCACAGCGCCGTGGCGCTCGATGGCCTCCGCGGCATATTGCGAGCAACTGGGCGTAAACCGGCAATGGTTGCCGAGAAAGGGGCTGAGCAGCAGTTGGTAGGCCCGAATCAGTATTTGTAACAGCTTCGACATGTGGTCTTTTTGCCCTGAAAACTTGCTGTCTGCCTCAAGTTCAGCTATAACACTGCAATTTCGTTTTGGGCGGAAATCTCTGTTTTGATTAATGTCTTTTAAAATCAGACACTTAAAATCCGGCCAAAAATTGCACCAGCAAGGAGTAGCTTAGCACGATGGCATCTGAGCGCGTTGTTTTGAAGAAGGGCTACAAGCCTCGTAAAAATGAAAAGTACATGAATTCCAAGCAGCAGGAATACTTCCGGCAAAAGCTGCTTGCCTGGCGGCAGGAACTGGTCGAGGAGTCCCGCGAAACGATCAGCCACCTGCAGCAGGAAGTGCGTGACGTGGGCGACGAGGCGGAGCGCGCCACGCGTGAAACCGAGAACAGTCTCGAATTGCGGACCCGCGACCGTTATCGCAAACTGATTCGAAAAATAGATAAGGCGCTGATCCGGCTGGACGAGGGCGATTACGGCTATTGCGAGGAGACCGGCGAGGAAATCGGACTCGATCGCCTCGAAGCGCGTCCCATAGCCACTTTGTGCCTCGACGCGCAGGAGCGCTGGGAACTGCGGCAAAGACAACTTGGCGAGTCTCGTTAGGCCGCATCAGCGTCAAATCGGGCGCCCGGCGACCTGGCCTGTATACCGGCAGGATCAATTTTATTAATTTTTCCTTAATACTTTCTTAACAAACCGGCCCTGATCTCGTATCATAGGGGCTGATGTTCCCGATCTGCCCCCGAACACGGGCAGAAATTCAAGAATGGGTGATGCTTTGCAGGAGGAGCGTTACGTGAAAACAAGAAATTTGGTACTTAGTCTCGCCGCAGCCAGCCTGGCACTTGGCGCAGGTAATCTGGCTGCTGACGCAGACCAGCCTTACCACGTGTCCGGACAGTTCGGATCGGTAAACCTGGATAATGACCGCGATACGCGGACCAATGATGTGTGGTGGTCTGTGGGTTTCGGCCGGTTCTTCGGCAACAATTTTAGCCTGGACCTCGAATATGACCAGTTCTCCGGCACGTTCCGGGGCACTCAGGCCGCGGCGCCCGGCGCCACTTACGACCAGTGGAAGCTGAGCAACACGGGCCTGATGGGCCGCTACTACTTTGGCCAGTCCAAAGTACGGCCGTACCTGGCCGTTGGTGTTGGCTCACAGAAACACCGCAGCGTTCTGGACGAAGGCCGAGCCATCAGCGCCAGTTTTGGCCTGGGCCTGGCCGGACAGTTGACCAAGCACTTTAGCGCGCGCGCCCAGGCGCTGTATCGCACCGATTGGGACGACAACAGCCAGTTTCAGCAGCAAAGGTACAACGACTTGATCCTGAGCGTGGGCCTGAACTTCGATTTCGGCGGTAAAGACGCGCCTCCGCCGCCACCACCGGCCGCACCGGTCGCACCGCCACCACCGCCACCGAATCCCGATCTGGACGGCGACGGAGTGTTGAACGAACGTGACAAATGCCCGAACACACGGCCAGGCGCCGTTGTCGATCTGGACGGTTGTGAAGTCGAAGCCGTGATTGAGCTCGAAGGAATTCACTTCGATTTCGACAAGGCAACGCTGAAACCTGAAGCCATGGTGGTTCTGAACGAAGCCGCAGCACTGCTGAGCAAACACGATCGCGTGGTGGTTGAAGTGGCCGGGCACACCGACAGCAGGGGTTCAGAAAGCTACAACCAGGGTCTGTCAGAGCGGCGCGCTAATGCGGTCAAGAACTACCTGACCAGCAAGGGCGTCAAGGCCAGCCGTTTGTCCGCCAGGGGTTATGGCGAATCACGGCCGGTTGCCAGCAATGACACCGATGCAGGACGTGCAGAAAATCGCCGCGTCGAGATGATTATCCTCGATCGATAAGGCGGTTACCCTTAAGGGAAAAGAGCCCCGCTTCGGCGGGGTTTTTTTTGTCCGTAAAGTTTAGGGATTACAGGAGGCTTTGCGCGAATCCGCGGATGGCGTTCAGCATGGCATGCAGGCCGTTGGCGCGGGTAGGGGAGAGGTGTTCGCTGAGGCCGATCCGGTCGATGAAATAGGGCTCGGTATCGACGATTTGCCGGGCGCTGCAGCCTGAATACACGTCGATCAGCAGCGCAATCAGGCCGGATACGATGGCGGCGTCGCTGTTGGCGCGTATGACTACCTCGCCGGCGTCACCCTCCAGGTGCAGCCAGACTCGCGACTGGCAACCGGCCAGCAGCTTGTCGTCGGTCTTTTCTTTTTCTTCCAGCAGCGGCAGCTTGCGCCCCAGGTCGATCAGGTACTGGTAGCGGTCCAGCCATTCGGGAAACAGGCTGAACGAACTGATGATTTCGTCCTGGACGGCTGCCGGGTCGTGTGGGCCTGAAGCATTCATCGTGTAATCAGTTATCCTTGCGGCGCCACCGGGTCACGCCGTCCGAGTCTTCGAGTACCACGCCCATGGCGGTCAGGCGGTCGCGGATCAAATCTGCCGTGGCGAAATCCCGGTCGGCCCTGGCCTGGTTGCGCTGTTCGATCAACTGCTCAATTTCTGCGCTGTCGGCGCCCTGTTCGCCGGAGCCGAACCATTCGTCCGGCGAAGACTCCAGCAGCCCCATCAGTTTTGCATCGGCCAGCAGCTCCGCCGCCGCCCGCTGCGCTTCTTCACGGGTTTCCGCCCGCGCCAGTTCACGCGCTACACGGTTGAATTCAGCCAGCGCTACCGGCGTGTTCAGGTCATCCCGTAATGCATCGAGAAAGCGTTCCCCGGGGCGTTCGCTGGCGCTGAAGGGACCGAAACTGCCGTCGGCTGTCCGCAACACGCCATACAGGCGGTCGAGGGTCCGGCGGGCCCGCTCCAGCTCCTGTTCCGACCAGTCGAGCGGTTGCCGGTAATGGGCGCTGAGGAGCAGGTAGCGCAGTACCTCGCCCGGGTGGCTTTTTAACAGTTCGTGAACCACCAGGGTGTTGCCCAGCGATTTGGACATCTTGCGTTTTTCCACCGTGACGAAGCCGTTATGCATCCAGTAGCGGGCAAACGGGCGGCCTTCATGGGAGCACGTGCTTTGTGCGATTTCGTTCTCGTGGTGCGGGAACACCAGGTCCTGTCCGCCGCCGTGAATATCGATGGTCTCGCCCAGGTGCGTCTCCGCCATGACCGAGCATTCCAGGTGCCAGCCGGGCCGGCCCCATCCCCACGGGCTGTCCCAGCCCGGCTGCGGATCGCAGGAGGGTTTCCAGAGCACGAAATCTCCGGGATGCCTTTTAAACGGCGCGATTTCAACCCGTGATCCCGCCTCCATCTCGCGCATGTCCCTGCGCGACAGCGAGCCATACCGGTCGAACGATTCGATATCGAACAGGACGTGGCCCTCCGCAACATAGGCATGGCCTGCGTCGATGAGACGCTGGATCATGCGGATCATCTGCTCGATATGGTCGGTAGCACGCGGCTCGATGGTGGGCAGGCCCGCTCCGATGGCGGCCATGTCCGCATGGTACGCGTCGGCATATTTCGACGATATTTCCGAGATGGGCACGCCCAGCGCGGCGGCCGCCTCGTTGATCTTGTCATCCACGTCGGTGATGTTGCGGGCATAAATGACCGATTCGTAGTGCAGTTTGAGCAGCCGGTACATCAGGTCGAAAATAATGGCCGGCCGTGCATTGCCGATGTGGGCATAGTTATAAACGGTGGGTCCGCACACGTACATGGTGACGCGGTTGGGGTCCTGCGGTTCGAATACCTGTTTTTCACGGCTCAGCGTGTTGTAAATTCGGATGGTCACAAGCCTTTCTCACTGCGATAATAGACAGGGCAGCATCATCTGCGCCAAAGCTCGATATTTTAACAATTTTGCGGGGACAAAATGGAACTGAATTACCGATCACACTACGCGGCCCACGTTGCCGAAATGCAAAAACGCTGGGAATTGGCCCTCGAGGCGGAGAGCTTCATGGCCGCACTCGTGCACTCGGGCTCTCCGATGTACAGTTTCCTGGACGATTATGAGTACGCGTTTCGGCCCAACCCGCACTTCCTGGCCTGGCTCCCGCTGACGTCCCATCCCGACAGTGTGCTGCTGGTCGTCCCCGGCAAGCGGCCAACGCTGTTTTACTTTCAGCCGGTGGATTACTGGTATCTGCCGCCGTCCGACCCGGAGGCATACTGGGCGGACCACTTCAACATCGAGATCGTGCGTGACAGCGCGGACTGGAGCAAGGCCCTGAAAAGCCACCTGCCGGATGCCGACCCTGGCCTGGGCGATGTCGCGGCCATCGGTGATTCGCCGTCTTTGCAGGCGGTCTTCGACGACAAATGGATTAATCCCGCCGGGCTGATCGATCGGCTGCACCTGGCCAGAACCCGAAAGACCTCTTACGAAGTAGCGTGCATTGGCGCGTCCGCCGACCGGGCGGCCCGGGCTCATATCGAAGCAGAGCGGGCCTTTCGCGAGGGTGAATCGGAGTACGGCATCCACATGCGGTATCTTGCAGCCTGCGATCATACCGACGCGCAACTGCCGTACGGCAATATCGTGGCTCTCAATTCACACGGCTCGGTGCTGCATTACCAGGCCCGTGAGCGCAAGGCGCCCGAGAAATCACTGTCGTTCCTGATCGACGGGGGCTGCACGGTCAACGCTTATGCCTCCGACATCACGCGCACCTATGCCAGGGAACCGGGTGTATTTGCCGACCTGGTCGCGGCGATGGACGCCATGCAACAGGAACTCACCGCAAAGGTGCGAGCCGGGCTTGACTACAAGGAGCTTCACCTGGAGACCCATCGCAGGATTGCGCAATTGCTGGAGTCTTTCCAGATCATCAACGTAGACGCTGAAGAAGCGGTTGGAAGCGGGCTCAGCAGTGTCTTCTATCCACACGGCCTGGGCCATTTTTTGGGGCTGCAGACCCACGATGTAGCCGGTTTGATCGATAACAGGGGCCATGAAATCCCGCGGCCGGACGGCCACCCCTTCCTGCGCCTCACCCGCGTGCTGGAAGCCGGCAATGTGCTGACGATCGAACCGGGCCTGTATTTCATCGCGCCCCTGCTGGAAATGTGGCGTGAAGAACGGGAGCCCTCGATGATCAACTGGGCCCGGGTGGAGGAACTGGCGCCGTATGGCGGAGTGCGGATCGAGGACAACATCCACGTGACGGAGACCGGCGGCGACAACCTGACGCGCGCGGCGTTTGCGCGGCTGCAATAACGCGGTCAGTCTTTCAGCAGGCCCAGCCTTTGCAGGTCCGCCATGTCCAGTTCGCCGGCCGGCCCGTGGCTCCAGATGGTGCTGTTGGCCGCAAAATTCAGCTGCTTTTCTTCGCTGGCCATGGACTTGACCGCTTCCACCAGGCCGGTCTCCGCCATGGTTCGAATCACGATGCGGTCCAACTCCGAGGCATAGGGTTCGCCGATGATGTTGCGCATGGCCTTGTTCGCGGCGCCCAGATTGGTTGGAAACAGGTGCTTTCCCGTTTGCAGCCGGAAGTGGTCTGAGACGGCCTGCAGGGAGGTCAGGGAACAATAGGCGTCGTCCAGCAATCCGATGATGCCCATTCCATCCGGAATCACGTCGTCGCCTTCAATCCAGTAGGACTCGACCATCCGCAGAATCTGCTGCATTGGTGCCTGCAGTCCCACGTTACCGGCTGCCGTCCAGGCTATCTTCATCATGTAGGGCACCTGCCCGATATAGGCGCGGACGAACTTTACCCCGCGCTCCAGTTCCTTCGGCCCGGCCTCGATGCCCCTGCGGCTGGACACCACTTCCAGCAGGTCGTTCAATTCCGGTTCTGTGCCCTGGTCTGAACACAGGTCCGCTATGATGGATTCAATGGGCGTCGTATCCAATGGCTCAGGTAGGTTTGAAGAGGGGACTATAGTATCAACTATCGGGCGGTATGCTAGTATGCGCGCCTCTTTCACCGTGTTGTCCGGAGACTTCGCGTGCTGTTGTTGTCACTGATTACATTGTTTGCCGGCCCGCTGCTTTTCCAATGGATCAGCAGCACCCACCCACTGGCGCGGACGCTGGATCGTGTCATCGTGGTGACCCTGGTGGTGCTGGTCGTGGTTTTGCTGATTCCGGATATCGTGGAACCGCTGGGGTGGTCCGCGCTGGGGTTCCTGTTCGTTGGATACCTGCTGCCGGGTTTGCTCGAGCGCTTAATTCGACGTGCCGCGGAAACGCTTCATCTACTGAGCCTGTACGTCGCCCTGGTGGGCTTGCTGCTGCACGCGGTCCTCGACGGCGCCGGCCTGGCGGGCAGTGAATGGCGGGACAGCGGCGGCCTGGCTGTGGCCATTATTCTGCACCGTTTTGGCATGGGGCTGATGCTGTGGCTGATCATGCAGCCGGTGTTCGGCGAGAAAATCGCGTGGGCGACACTGTTCGCGATGGCGGCGGCGACGATCATCGGGTTCGAGTTTTCAGAATGGCTGCTGCCCTATGCCGGCGATACCCTGATCGCTGCAATCCAGGGCGTGATCATCGGCACCATCATCCACAGCCTGGTGCACCGTGAACACGTTGACGGCGCACACCATCACCCGCACGGAAAATGAGGGCGCCCCGTAAATCCCCGATTTTAATAAGCCGGTATTTTTATTTAGAATATCGGACGGTTCAGCGGAAAAGTAAAAGATGAGCACACTCGATTCAGTCAAGGATCTTCAGCAACGCATGTCCGCCTCCATTATCGGCCAGGAAGACGTGGTCAAGAACCTGGTTATCGGCCTGCTGGCCAACGGCAATGTCCTGATGGAAGGACTGCCGGGCCTGGCCAAAACCCGGGCGGTCAAGGGATTGGCGAAGAACATGGACGCGGACTTCTCCCGCATTCAATTCACTCCGGACCTGCTGCCCTCGGACATTACCGGCAGCGAAGTGCTCTACACCGAGGCGGGCGCACCCAGTTTTCGTTTCGAACAGGGGCCGATTTTTGCCAATATCGTGCTGGCGGATGAAATCAACCGCGCGCCTGCCAAGGTGCAGGCAGCGCTGCTCGAAGCGATGGAAGAGCGCCAGGTAACGGTTTCCGGCACCACCCATAAAATGCCTGAATTGTTCATGGTGATGGCGACCCAGAACCCGATTGAGCAGGAAGGGACCTACCCGCTGCCGGAAGCCCAGATGGACCGTTTCCTGATGCACGTATATATCGACTACCCGGACGAGGAGTCTGAGGGCAAGATCATCCGACTGGTGCGCGGGGAAGAGGGCGACGCCCCGGCGCAAACCGCTGCGGATCCCGTGGCCCAGGGTGTGATTTTCGCCGCCAGGGAGGAAATCCAGGCGGTCACGGTCGGCCCGGCGATCGAACGGTATATGGTCGACCTGGTGTTCGCGACACGTTATCCAGACCGCTACAGCGAGCAGTTGGCCAAATGGATCCACGTCGGCGTGAGCCCGCGCGGAGGCATCGCGCTGGACAAATGTTCGCGGGCACATGCCTGGCTGGATAGCCGCCAGCAGGTATTGCCCGATGATGTCAGGGCGATTTGCCATGGTGTCCTTCGCCACCGGCTTAAACTCAGCTATGACGCGAGTGCTGACGGCGTATCTGCCAACGACGTGATCGACGAAATTCTGCAGCAGGTGGCCATCGCCTGAGCCGCGGTTAGATGAGTCAATACACGCCCATGCAAAAACGCCAGCCCGGGCCCGCAGGCCAGACCGGTGTTTATGCCAGCCTGGACGAACTGATGCGCCTGCGGTACCGGGCGTCGGGCTTCAGCTTTCTGCCGCGCCAGCCCATTCACAGCATCCTCAGCGGACGCCATGCGTCCCGGCTGAGGGGGCGCGGACTGAATTTTGAAGAGTTGCGCAACTACCTGCCCGGTGACGATGTGCGAAATATCGACTGGAAGGTGACGGCGCGCACCCGGGAGCCCTACATCCGGGTTTACACCGAAGAAAAGGACCGCACCGTCTGGCTGTTGATCGACCAGCGCCTGTCGATGTTTTTCGGCTCGAAAAAGAAAATGAAGTCCGTGGTGGCAGCCGAAGCGACGGCTCTTGCCGCCTGGCGCGTGCTGTCGCAGGGTGACCGGGTCGGGGCGATCATTTTTGACGATACCGAACTCGACGTGATACCACCGCATCGCAGCGAGGAGCGCGTCGCACAAATTCTAAAGCGGCTGGTGAAAAAAAATCACGCGCTTAACGCGGGCGTCGATACGGAGCCGGGCCCCCATATGCTGAACCGGGCCCTGAAAAGAGTGGCTGCGCTGGCCCGGCACGATTGCCTGGTTTGCCTGATCGGCGACGGCACCGGGATAGACCGGGACACGCAAAAATACGTGACCCGGCTGACGGAGCACAACGACGTAATCTCCGTGTTCGTCTATGACCCTCTGGAACAGGCCATGCCCGAAGCGGGACGGCTGTTTTTTTCAGACGGAATTTCCGAGTTGGAATTCAACACCCAGAGGCGGTCGCTGCGCCAGTCTTACAGCGATGACTTCCAGAAGCGAACTGAGCGCATGGAGGCTACTTCCCGGCGGCACGCCATCCCGTTGCTGCCGGTGCACACGGCCGCTCCGGTGCTGGAGCAGGTTCGGGAGGTATTGGGGCGACATGGACGCTGAAACGCCGATGAACGGCGATGGCGGCAGCCTGCAGAACCTGAACGATATCGTCCTGCCCGAGGCCGTGCCCTGGTGGCCGCCTGCGCCCGGCTGGTACGTGCTGGCGGCCCTGCTGGTGCTGTGCTTTGGCTACATCCTGGTGCGCAGGTTGCGAACCCGCCGGCGCAACCGATACCGAAAGCTCGCGTTGCTCGAACTGGCCGCCATTCGGCAGCAGGGGTCCGCCGAGGCCCTGCAGTCGCTTCCGGGTTTGCTGAAAAGAACCGCGCTGTCGGTCTGGCCGCGCGAGCAGGTGGCTTCTCTCAGCGGACTGGAGTGGTACCGTTTTCTGGATGAAAGCGCCGATATGGACCTGTTCTGCTCCCAGGCGGGTGTCACGCTGGAGACCATGGCTTACTCGGCGACCACCGAAACCTTTCCGGGCAAGATGGAGCGGGACCTGTTGCTGGATGCCAGTGAGCATTGGCTCAGGAATCACTCGGCCGACAACAGGGGGGGCGGCTGATGCTTCAGCTCACTTATCCCTGGCTGTTATTGCTGTTGCCGCTGCCGCTGCTGATCTACCTGCTGGCGCCGGCCTATAGCGAACCGCGCCTTGCGGTGCGGGTGCCGTTCATGGGCCTGTTGTTGCGGCTCACGGGTCAGCAGGCCGGGAGCGAAGCCGCTTCGATACGCCGCACCCCTCTACAGAAAGCCCAGCTGCTGCTCAGTTGGGTGGCTATTGTGATTGCGCTGGCCAGGCCCACGTGGATGGATCAGCCGATGGTGCAGGAACTGCCCATGCGCGATCTGCTGGTCGCGCTGGATCTGTCCGGTTCGATGGAAACGAGGGACTTTACCGATGAAGCGGGCAACACCAGCGACCGGCTGAGCGCAGCCAAACAGGTTCTGGACCAATTTCTCTCGCGCCGTGAGGGAGATCGCGTGGGGCTGATTTTTTTCGGTTCGGCCGCCTTCGTGCAGGCGCCGTTCACCGAAGACCTGGACGTGGTGCGCGAACTGCTGGATGAAGCACAAGTTAGGATGCTGGGCCCGAGAACCATGCTGGGCGACGCCATCGGCGTGGCGATCCGGCTGTTCGAACGCAGCGAGGTCGATGAAAGGGTGCTGATCGTGCTGACCGACGGGAACGACACCGGCAGCATGGTCCCGCCATTGCGCGCAGCCGAAATTGCCCGTGACAACGGGGTCACCATCTACCCGATTGCGATGGGCGATCCCGAGGCGGCCGGTGAGCAGGCGCTCGATGAGGTGACTCTGAACTCCATTGCGGCCGCGACCGGCGGTGAATATTTTCACGCGGATGACCGCGAGCAACTCGACCTGGTCTACCAGGCCCTGGACCGGCTCAACCCGAAACAGGTCGAGACCGCGAGTTACCGCCCGGAACATGAGCTCTATCACTGGCCCCTGGGTTTCGCAATCATCCTGAGCCTGCTGTTTTTCGCCCAGTCGGAACTGCGGATGTTTCTGGCATCGAGGGCCGCGCGCGGTCCGGAGGCGGGCGCATGAACTGGGAGCTGTTTCAATTCCTGCGCCCGGCCTGGCTGTTCGCGTTGTTGCCGGCCGGGCTCGTCATCTGGTCCCTGCTGCGCCGCCAGGATCCAATGCGTGCGTGGAAAAAAGTCATTGCACCGGATTTGCTGGAGCACCTGGCCATCAGCCGGGAGCAACGCCGGGGGCGCTGGCGCCCGGTGTACATGCTGGGCCTGTCCTGGCTGTTGGGTATCATTGCGGCGGCGGGACCCACCTGGCAACGGGAGGCGACGCCCTTTACCGAGGACCAGGCGGCCCTGTTCATCGTGCAAAAAGTCACCCCGGACATGCTGGCCGAGGACATTCAACCGAACCGGCTGAAGCGGTCAGCGCAGAAAATCAACGATTTGCTGGAACTCCGGCCCGGAACCCGGACCGGCCTGATCGCCTATGCCGGGAGCGCGCACCTGGTGATGCCGTTGACCTCCGACCCGGACATCATCGGTTTCTTCGCCTCGGAGCTGGCGCCGGAGGTAATGCCGGTTGCCGGCGACGAGCCGTTGAAAGCGGTCGAACTCGCCAGGCAGAGGCTGCGGGAATCGGGTATTCCCGGTTCCGTGGTGCTGATTGCCGACAGCCTGGACGCCTCCTACGCCTCCGGGCTGGCCGGGAGCAGCGGTGCGGACGTGCACGTGCTGGCGATGGCGGCCGGCCCCGAAGTGGTGCCGCCGGCGGGCAGCCCGCCCGCGCCCGCACTGGACGAGGGTTCGATGCAAAGCGCCGCCAGGGCCGGCGGCGGCGCGCTGGTGCTGGCCACGCCGGATGACTCCGATATCAGGCAACTCAGCAGCCGTATTGAACGCAGCATTGCAGCGGCTCCGGCGCAGGAAGGCGAGCGCTGGAAAGATATGGGTTATTACCTGTGCGTCGTGTTCGTTCTGCTGGTCCTGACGTTTTTCAGGCGGGGTGGCGCCGTGAGGTTGAGTTCGTGACGCCCGGCCGTCCGCAAAGCACGGCAGGGCGCCTTCGTCTGCGCCTGGACGGCCTTTTCGGCCTGTGCTGGGTTCTTTGCACCGTCTGCTGGCCGGGGATGGTGTTTGCGGACGGTTGGAGTGATTTCTGGATGACGCCGGATCAGCGGGGCCAGCGCCTGATGGAGCAGGGGCTTTACCTTGAGGCGGCCGAAGTATTCGAAACTCCGGAGTGGAAGGGTGCAGCTTTTTTCCGGGGTGGGGACTTCGAGAGCTCGGCCTCGGTTTTCGGCCGGTTGGCGACACCCGAGGCCGCCTACAACCGGGGCAATGCTCTGCTGATGCTGGGGCGTTACGACGCGGCCATCGAGAGTTACGGGGACGCCCTGCAGGAGAGGCCCGAATGGACCGAGGCGCGGGAAAACCGGGCGATTGCGATCGCGCGTAAAGAGCGGCTGGCGCCGCCCGATGATGACGCAGGCGGAACCGGCGGCCAGCTTGGGGCAGACGAGATCGTCTTTGACGACACCGGCAGGGTCAACAAATCCGGAACGGAGACGGAAACCGAGGGTGGGCAGGGAATGTCTGACGACGAGATGAGAGCCGTCTGGCTGCGGCGGGTGGACAATGATCCGGCGCAGTTTCTCAGGACCCGGTTTGCCTACCAGCTGTACCGTGACGAGCAGGCGGATGGGGCGAACGCCGAGGACGGTGATGGTGCGGATGATGATTGACCCACCTCGCCTCACGCTGTGGGCTTTGCTGGCGCTTCTGCAGCTGCCCGGCGAGCTGGCGGCAGCCACGCCGGAGGGCGATATTCGTCTCCAGCCGGCGCGGCAAGGCGCCGTCTGGGTGGGGCAGGAACTGGAGTTGCAGCTGGAATTGTGGAGCGACGGTTTCAGCTTTGGCGACCAGCTGTTCGTTTTACCCGAGGTGACCGGCGGCTTCCTGCTGCAGGCGGACTCAAGCACGGTGAAATTGACCGAAAAACGTGACGGGGTGACCTGGCAGGGTTTGCGTTACTCCCTGCTGTTCTATCCCCAGCGCGCGGGCCGCCTGCAGGTTCCTTCGTTCGAAGTCCGGTTTTCCGCCAGCGCGGGGTTCGGCACGGAGCCTTCCCGGTTCCGCTTTCAGACTTCGCCGTTGCCGATTGAAGCGAAGCTGCCGCCCGGCGCCGCGGGCAACGGTCTGCTGGTCACGACAACTTCGTTCGATATGGATTTTAGCTGGACGCCGGAGGTTTCGGGCGAAACGCCGGTCGAACTGAAAGTGGGTGACGCGCTCACGCTGCAGGTCAACCGGCGGGCAGACAGCGTCCCTGGAATGGTGTTTGCACTGTTACCGGAATTTTCGATTGAAGGGTTGGGCGTGTACCCGGAGACGCCGGCGGTCGAAGACCGGATCAACCGGGGCGAACTGACCGGAAACCGGACCGATTCGGTGACTTTTATCTGCGAACGTGAGGGCAGCTACACGTTGCCGGAACTGCGCTTCCAATGGTGGGACCCGGAACGGGAAACCCTGTCGGAACAAATCATCCCCGCGGTGAGCCTGGCGGTGGCCGCGAATCCTGCCTATCAAACGAGCCCGACAGCGGCCGGAGAACCCGGCGAGCCCGGGCTGGACTGGAAGCTGACCCTCGGGATCGTTGCGCTGATTTTGCTGGCCGCTTACCTGTTGCGCCGCGTGGTGCACCGGGCGGCGCTCGCAGTCCATCACTGGCTGGAGGCGCGCAAAGCAGGCGAGGCCTGGGCGTTCTCACAGGTACGGAAAAGCTGCGCCGCAAACTCCCCGGCAGCTGCCTACAACGCCATTTCAGTCTGGCTCCAGCGGTTTGATCCGCAGGCGGGTCTGAACCTGTTGGACCTGGCCGCCACGCGTGGGAATCAGGACCTGATGCGCGAATCGATCAGGCTGCAGGAAAACCTGACCTCCGGTTCAGGCCGCGACTGGAACGGCGGCAGGATGGCGGCGCTGCTGGCTCGCATAAGGAAGGACGCATCCAGGACGGAAACGCCGGGCGACGATCTTCCGCCGCTCAATCCTCCGGTCAGAAAAAGGTGATGATGAGCAGGCCGACAAGCACGGCAACCAGCGCCAGTTCACGCCATTCGTTTCTCACATCACTCATGTTCACGCACCTCGTTTCCGGTTGAAAAACAGGGGGCAATCCGTGCCCCCTTCCGGCACACACGCAGGAAGGAGAGAAAACCGTGTGTGCTTGAGCTTACTGTAGGGTTTTGAACCGGTACCGGCTTGTCCGGGGCGGACAACTTATTGACACATCTGGTACCAATTGACGCTGGCCTTGTCCCGCCGGCTGGTCATCTCGCCGTTTTCAACCAGGTAATTGAGGTGGGAGACGGCTTCACCCGTCGCCATGATCAGGTTCCGGTCGTTGATGCGGCTCTTGAACAGGGCGGGAAAGACATCCAGTGCGCGCCGGGGCTCCTGGCAAAAAGCCCGAAGCTTATCCAGCCCGGACTGGTGTTCCGAGATCAGCTCACCGAGCCGGGTGTGCGCGCCATGGAAAGGCTTGCCGTGGGCGGGCAGCACCAGCACATCCGGCGGCAGGGTCCGGCGCAATCTGTGCAACGATTCGAACCAGAACTCGAGCGGGTTTGCCAGCGGTTCGGTCGGGTAAACGCTGACATTGGAGGAAATGGTAGGCAGAATCTGGTCGCCGGCGATCAGCAAGTTCAGTTCTTCACAGAACAGGCAGGCGTGCTCCGGCGAATGTCCGCGGCCCATGATCACCCGCCATTGATATTCGCCGATGGAGATGTTCAGTCCTTCCCGCAGCTGGCGGTAGGACTCCGGCAACGGCGAAACGACCCGGCCGAAAGCGCCGAAATGCTCCATGTAACGGTCCAGGTCCTGATCCGCGAACCCGGCGCCCTTGTAAAAGCGGACACCCTCGGGCGGGGCGGGCTTGCCGGTATCGGCGACCAGGATGCGGCACAGCAGGTATTCATCACGGGACATCCACAGATCGACCCCGAATTTGCGCGCCAGCCAGCCCGCGCAGCCGACGTGATCGGGATGCATATGGGTCACCAGAATGCGGGTGATCGGGGCCTGGTCCAGGTATTCCGCGAACACCATTTTCCAGATTTCCCGCGTGGTGCTGGTAAACAGCCCGGTATCGACAATCGCCCAGCCGTCGCCGTCGCGCAACAACCAGACGTTGATGTGATTCAGCAGAAAAGGCAAAGGCAGACGCAGCCAGCGCACGCCCGGAGCAATTTCGAGGAAATCACCCGTTTCGGGGCTGGAGCCCAGAGGATAGGTCAGGGATGCCGGCCGGTCCGCCATCTTCTCAGCCTGCTTTTCTCCTGAGCGCCGATTTGACATGCTGCAGATGCTTCTTTTCGTAACCTCCCAGGATGGCGTCCAGCGTCCGGCTGATTTTCGTCTGGATTCGGATCATCTCGATCTTCGGCCAGGTGGCTTTTTCACCGTTTGCGATCAGTTCCATGACCTCACTGACGGAACGGTAGGCCAGCAGTTTGAACGGGTTGAAGAACTTGTTTGACGGCAGGATGTTGATGTCGCCCACGTAATCCTGGTTGACGATGGAAAGGGCAATCGTGTTGTATTTTTGCAGAGAGGGGCTGAGTGACAACGGTTTTTCGAGCGTGTTGGCGCCCACGTTGTACCAGGCTCGCGCGGTTTTCACGCTGGCGTCCCGGATCAGAGAAAGCGTATCCTGTCGCCGTTTACTGTCCCTGACGAACGGAATGACATGCGGATTGGTCTGGCTGACTATGTAGTGATTCACGCCGTACAGGCGGGCCAGGCGTTTCGCCGGCATATCGTCACTGACCGATCCGTCAACCCACTTGCGTGACGGCAGGTAGGCCTGCTTCTCGCCGAGGTGGTTTTTGGCCGCCAGCGTCACCGGCGGATAGACCCCCGGAACGGCGGCGGACGCCATGATCGACTCCCGGATGAATACATTGGGCGACGTGATGGCGTTGAGCAAGCGGGATTTCTGGTGCGTTTCCGCGGGCGCGATCGAGACATTCAGCTGGCGCCCGGTCTTTTCATAGGCCTCCTGGAAGGTCATGTCGGGGATCAGCCGATCGAGGATCGATTCGATTTCATGCACCTGCATGATTTCCGGTTTGAACCGCGACAACTGCCTGAATCGCCCGGCTTCCTCCTTGATTTCATGCACCAGGTATTCCGGATCGAATATCTGTTCCAGTTCATGCTTGCTGTGGGTGCTCACCAGTGCGCCGACAAACGAGCCGCCGCTGGAACCGGACAGGACGGACGGCAGCAGGCCCTGTTGCCACAGCGCTTTGACCACGCCCACGTGAAAGTAAAGCAGTGAACCGGAACCGCTCATCATGAACGCGGACTGTCCGAAACAGTGGTCGGCGCGCCGGAAAAAGTCCAGTTTTTCTTCGAAACTGATTTCGTCCAGCGCCGGATCCGCCAGGTGCTCGAGAGCCGAGACAATTTCATCGACGTACTCCACGATCAGGCGCTTGGTCCCAAATTGGCTTTGCTCATACAGGCTGGATCGGCCCATGCCCCCGAGATTGCCGTGGATACCCTCGTTCAGGCAGAAAAGCAGGCCCCGATTGTCCTGCCTGGCCCGGAGCGAGCGCAGCTGATCCAACCGCACCCGGATCGAGACGTAGTCGTATTTCCTGGACTGGTCAACCAGGCGCCAGCGGTCGGCGCCGGTTTTTCTATCGTGGGCAATGGCCGCTTCTCTCCACTCCTCGTAAGAAGCAGCCTGGTCCATGGCTTTCTGGAGCTTGCTCAAATTGGCCATCAGCCGTCGCCCCTGCTCATTGTGCAGCCCTCGCGTCCGCCAAATCGTTGGCCCGGTCGATGACGAAGGCCTGGATCGCCTGGGCTTCTTCGGCCGTCAGGACTTCCGCGAACGAGACCATGCCCTGGTCGCGGTGCAGCCCGCCCAGGACGATGCCGAGCCACATCTGGTGTTTTTCCGCATCGAGGTAGCGCAGGTCCGGCAGCACCCCGCCGCCGACGACGCCGTCGCCGTGACAAACCATGCAGCGGTCCGAATAGCGCTGCTTGCCGAGGGCAATGACTGCCGGATCCTCAATCCGCGGGGGCGGGTCCAGGGTCAGCGTGACGGGCGTGAATTCGGGCAGGGTGCCCGTTGATCCCAGCTTGTAGGTCAGGATCCGGCTGATGTTGGTCTGGTTTGTCGCCGCGGCGATCTCGCCGCCGCTCAGGGCGAGTGAACCGCCCCAACCGGCCAGCACGGATACGTACTGCTCGCCGTCCACCTCGTAGGTGACGGGCGAGGCCACGATACCGGTCTGGGCCGAAGTGGACCAGAGTCGCTCGCCGGTGTCCGCCCGGTAAGCGGCAAAGTCGCCTACGGAATTGCCCTGGAAAACCAGGTTTCCGGCCGTCGCCAGCATGCCACCGTTCCAGGGCAGTGCATGCTGGAAGCGCCAGACCTCCTTACGCTGAACCGGGTCCCAGGCAATGATCTGGCCTTTCACCATGCCCATCAATTCGGCCTGTGCTTCCGGTGGCTGCTCCGCCAACGAGGCAAACAGGGGATTGACGCCGACGTTCCACAGTCCGGGCGTGAAGGTAAAGTTCTCGTCGGTGCCGTAGGCGAACGGAATGTCCTGCGCCGGGATGTAAATCAGTCCGGTCAGCGGGCTGAAGGCCATGGGGTGCCAGTTGTGGCCGCCGTAAGGGGCGGGCAACACCAGGGCCGGGCCTTCGGTATAGCGGGCGTTGGCGGTTTCCACCGGGCGCCCGGTTTCCGGGTCGACGTGCGTGGCCCAGGTTGTTTGCACGTAGGGCTCGGCCGAGATCAGCTCCCCGGTTTCGCGGTCAAGCACGTAGAAAAACCCGTTTTTTGGCGCCTGCAGGATCACCTTGCGCATACTGCCTTCGATCTCGAGATCGGCCAGGATCATGTGCTGCGTGGCGGTATAGTCCCAGGTTTCAGCCGGCGTAGTCTGGTAGTGCCACACGTACTCACCCTTATCCGGATTCAGCGCCACGATGGAAGACAGAAACAGGTTGTCGCCGCCGTCCGGGCTGCGGATCTGTTGGTTCCAGGGCGAGCCGTTGCCGACGCCGATGTACAGCAGGTTTAGCTCCGGGTCGAAAGCCATGGAGTCCCAGACGGTGCCGCCGCCGCCGTAATTCCACCATTCGCCAGTCCAGGTCTCGGCGGCCCGTTCCATCGCCTCCGACTCGAACGGCTCCGCCGGGTTGCCCGGCACCGTGTAGAAACGCCAGGCCATCGCCCCGGTCTCGGCGTCGTACGCGCTGACGTAGCCCCTAACGCCGTATTCGGCGCCGCCGTTGCCGATGATCACTTTGCCTTTGACGACGCGCGGCGCCCCGGTGATGGTGTAGGGTTTGCTCCGGACGGTGGTCTGAACCGTCCAGTTTACGGTCCCGGTTTTCGCATTCAGCGAGACGAGCCGGCCGTCTAGCGTGCCCACGAATACCGAACCCTGCCACAAAGCTACGCCCCGGTTCACCACGTCACAGCAGGCGTGCACCGCCCATTCCGGCGGGACCTCGGGGTCGTATTCCCACAGCAGCTCACCGCTTTTGGCGTCGAGCGCATAAACCCGGCTCCAGGCGCCGCTGGTAAACATCATGCCGTCCACGACGATCGGAGTGGCCTCCAGGCCGCGCTTCGTGTCGAACTGGTAGTACCAATCCAGCCCCAGGTCTTCGGCGTTGCCGGCGTTGATCTGTTGCAGCGGGCTGAAACGCTGCTCGTCGTAACTGCGGCCATGGCTGAGCCAGTTCCCCGGTTCGGCATCGGCAGCGGCGATCCGTGCACCGTTGACGTCGAGGCGCGGTCCGGCGGGCGCGTCCGCCTGGGCTGGCGCCGATTCAACTGTGGCCGTTTCGGGCCGGTCGCATCCGGCGGCCAGCAGCAATGCTGTAGAACAGGCAAACAACACGTAGCGGGGGTGTAAGTGCATCGCAGGTTTCCGGAGTTGCAAACTGAGTATTCCATAGTAGGGGAAAAGCAGGCATTAAAAAAGCGGCTGTTGAGGCCGCTTTTCGTTTGAGAGTTCCGGGATAACCTCTCGTTGTCAATGGTCGGGGTGAGAAGATTCGAACTTCCGGCCCCTGCCTCCCGAAGGCAGTGCTCTACCAGGCTGAGCTACACCCCGAACAAGGGCGCTCATTCTATAGAAGCGCACCCTGTTTTGGAAGGAGTGCCGGTCAATTTGCGTGGTTTGTTGCGCTGGATCAAATTAATTCAAAAAACCGTTAAAAAAGTTTCGTTATTTATAACAGGGACCTGCGGATTGTTTCGCAAAAAATCGTTGAGAAAAACCCCGCAAAAAAACCTTTTTGTTAAATTTTTGTAACAAATTTTCTGTTAGAATTGGCGCGCCATTTCAATGGTTGGGAGGAGGCGGAAAGACAGCACTTCAAGAGGCCGGACATCTTGGGATCAGGCACACCATCTCCAGCTGTTTGCGCCAGTGTTTTGTCAGACTGGCCTGATTAAATTCTTTGTCACAAAACTTACGGGCGAAAATCAATGAATAACAGATTCCGACTTTGTATCTCGGCGCTGGCGGTGTTGCTGGTGCTCATGATTCCTGTCGCAGGTTTAGCGCAGGAAACAACGTCAGCCATCCGTGTAACGGTGGTAGGTCCTGAAGCTGAAGCCCTGCCGGGTGTCGATGTTTCCATTACCGACACGCGCACCGGAAGCACGCGCTCCAGCGCCTCCAATGCTTCGGGCCTGGTGTTCGTCAGGGGCTTGCCGGTGGGCGGGCCTTACACCGTCAAAGCCAGTTCGGGCAGTTATGCGGATAAGACCGTTACGGATATAGATCTGCGACTGGGTGACACCTACACGGTGGTCGTGCAGCTGGGAGCGGACACGATGGAAGAAGTCATCGTGACGGCGGCCCTGGTGCAAACCGAGCAGCTTGCTCTTGGCCCGTCTTCGGTGTTCGGCTTACAGGACCTCGAGGAAATGCCGCATATCAACCGCGACCTGCGCGACGTGATCCGAAACGATCCGCGCATATACATTGATCCTGCTTTTGCAGGCGGTGCAGTTCAGTGCGCCGGCGCCAACCCGCGCTTCAACAGCCTGACGGTTGACGGTGTGCGAATGAACGACCTGTTCGGTCTGAACAGCAACGGTTACCCGACCGAACGCCAGCCGTTTTCCTACGACTCAATTGAGCAGGTAGCGGTTGAACTCGCTCCTTTCGATGTGTACTACGGTCAGTTCACTGCGTGTAACATTAACGCAGTGACCAAGTCAGGTTCTAACGAGTGGCACGGTTCAGCTTTTTACGATTACACCAGTGACTCTTTTTCCGGTGACAAGCTCGAAGGCGAAGAAATTGACGTAGGTGATTACACCATCCAACGCTATGGCGCCACACTGGGTGGCCCGATCATCAAGGATAAACTGTTCTTCTTCCTCGCTTACGAAAAGCTGAAAGGCGCTGAATTGTTCGATCGTGTTCCAACCGGCGGCGACGTATCCGGCCGGGTTGTGCAGGGTGTCAGCCGGGCTCAGTTGGACGAGATCGCACAGATAGCGCGCGATGTATACGGTTATCAAGTGGGTGCAGAGGTCAAATCACTCCCGGTTGATGACGAGAAAATCACCGCAAAGCTGGACTGGGACATTAACGAAAACCACCGGGCGTCGTATTCCTATAACTATAATGACGGCTTCAGCATTTCGCAGGCCGACGGCGATGATAACGAATACGAGTTTTCAGATCATTACTACAACCGCGGCGCAACGCTTAATTCTCATACAGGGGCCTTGTTCTCCAACTGGACTGACAAGTTCTCTACCGAGTTGCGAGTGTCTCATCTCAAACTGGACAACACCCAGCAGTCACGCTCGGGTATTCGTGATGATGGCGTGTTCGGTGAAGTGCGGGTAGAAACCTGGAATGACGCCGATGGCGATGGAATTTTTTCTCGTGCGAATGTTTACCTTGGTACGGATGACTCCCGCCAGGCCAACAAGCTGGACTACAAGTCGTGGAACTACAAAATTGCCGGTAACTACGAGTTGGGCGACCATCTGTTGACCGGTGGTTTTGAACAGGATTCTCTCGACGTCTACAACCTGTTTATCCAGCACACGGAAACAGAAAACCGTTTCGACGAAGAATGTAACCCCGGCAACCCCAACGGTTGTATCGACGCCTTCCGCGAAGCTCGTCCTGATGATATTTACTATGGCAATGCAGCTCCTTCGAATGACCCGCAGGAAGGCGCAGCCGTTTGGAAATACAAGATAAACACCGGCTATCTGCAGGATGAGTGGGTGACGGCGGGTGGCGCTGTAACGCTGGTCTTCGGCCTGCGTTACGACTGGTACACGAGTAACGACCGGCCGGCCTTCAACGAGCTCTTCTTTGAGCGCCAGGGTTATGCCAATACGGAAACTATTGATGGCAAGAAATTGCTGCAGCCACGGCTGGGTGTGAACTGGACGATCAACTCGCAGTGGAGCATGCGAGGAGGAGTTGGCCTTTACTCAGGTGGTAATCCAAACGTCTGGCTGTCCAACAACTTCAGCAACGATGGCTTCCGAATCGCTCAGTTGCGTGAGAGAACGATCGAACGCGACCCACCTCCGCCGGAAAACTGCGGTGAAGGCAGGGATTTCTCGCTGTTCGATATCCCGCTGAACGGTGGTGGCAATCCGATCTATGACATTCCCCAGTGCCTGTTCGATGCGATCGCTTTTGCAGAGCCCAATTCCGGCGTGAATGCGCTGGATCCCGATTTCAACCTGCCTAAAGCCTGGAAGGTTAACTTGGGCACGACCTATAATTTCGGTGACGACTACACGCTCAACGCCGACTTCCTCTACACGAAAGCCAAGGACTCTGCCATCGTTGTAAACGGCACCATGGTGCAGACCTCGACTGCACCAGACGGACGGCCGATTTACACCGATCCGCGGCGCTTCAACTCCGACTACATTCTGACCAATGTAAAGGGCAAAGATGCACGCTCTTACCAGTTCAGTGTCAACCTGTCGAAGTTCTATGACTTTGGTCTGGATTGGAGCGTTGGTTATGCCTACACCAACGCCAAAGACGTGAGTCCGATGACCAGTTCAGTTGCATTCTCCAACTTTGCCAGTATCTCGGTGGATGATGCAAACGCGCCATCGCTGGCCAAGTCGAACTACAACGTCCCGCACCGGTTTACCTTCCGCATTGGTTACTCGGCCTACTGGTGGGGTGACAATCGCACTAATTTCACGCTGGTCGGCGCGGCCAACCAGGGACGTCCTTTCTCCTATACTTTCTCTGACGATGACGGCGACACGTTTGGCGACTTCATCAGTAACCGTCACCTGCTTTACGTGCCGGACGGTCCCAACGATCCACTCGTGACCTACCTGGATGGCTTCAACCAGGATGCGTTTTTTGCAGCACTTGCAGAGACCGGACTCGACAAATACTCGGGTCAGATCGCTCCTCGTAACGCATTCAAGAGCGACTGGTGGGTTTACTACGACCTCCGTGTCGAGCAGGAACTGCCGGCCTTCAAGCAGGGCCACAAGTTTGCCGCGTGGTTCACCATCAAGAACCTGTGCAACATGATCAATAGCGAGTGGTGTGTGCTCAAGGAAGCCAGCTTCCCGCGCGCCCAGGGCCTCGTTGACATGGAGATCAGTGAAGATGGCACTCAGTACATCTACGAAGAGTTTGTCGCACCTTCCGGCCAGGGCCGTGTCAGCGAACCTTCCTTATGGGATATTCGCATCGGCTTGACCTACCGGTTCTGATTCAAACTACAATGTAAGACTGATCGGGGCGGATTTCCGCCCCGATTGCTATCAAGGAGAAAAACATTGCCCGCTGATTCCGTAAACACACGTTTGTACCC
>JABDLD010000067.1 GCA_013001885.1 Lysobacterales bacterium | reverse complement strand
AGGCGTTTTTTCGTCCCGCCCATAAACGCAGTCGTTCAGTCTCTGAACCCGACACGTCCACGGACGTCGCTTCGTGCTCACCCAAAATGGTTTTGACGGCGGTCATTTGCTCGGCTACTTCCGCCTCGCCGCCATCAAGTTCGCATAGCAGCACGGCTTCGGCATCCCGGGGATAGCCCGGTGCGATAAAGGCTTCCACCGCCTCCACCGACATGCGGTCCATCATTTCAAGCCCGGCGGGAACAATGCCCGCGGCGATGATTGCCCCGACCGCGGCGGCTGCCCGTTCAGTACTGGCAAAACCGGCCAGCACCACCTGGGCGGTTTCCGGGACCGGCAACAGGCGCACCAGGATCTCGGTGATGACCCCCAGCATGCCTTCCGACCCATTTGCCAGCGCGAGCAGGTCGAAACCTGGCGAGTCCAGCGCAGCGCCGCCCAGGACCAGTTCATCGCCCTCGATCGTCAGCAGCCGGACCTCCAGCACGTTGTGCACCGTCAGGCCATATTTCAGGCAGTGCACGCCGCCGGAGTTTTCGGCCACGTTTCCGCCGATACTGCAGGCGATCTGCGAGGACGGGTCGGGTGCATAGTAAAGTCCGTACGCGGCGGCAGCCTCGCTGATGGCCAGGTTGCGCACTCCGGGTTGCAGCCGCGCCGTGCGGTTCAGCGGATCGATATCCAGAATCCGGTTTAGTTTTGTCAGCACCAGCAGCAGGCCTTTTTCCAGCGGCAGGGCGCCGCCGGACAGGCCGGTACCCGCGCCGCGTGTCACCACGGGCACGCAGAGGCGGCGGCAGGTTGTGAGGATCTCGCGAATCTGCCCGGTGTTTTCCGGCAGGGCCACCAGTAAAGGCAGTTTTCGGTAAACCGACAGGCCGTCACATTCAAATGGCCGCATCGCTTCTTCCGAATCAAGCAGGATGCTCCGCGGAACAACCGTTTGAAGTTCCTGCAGTAACCGAGTTTTGCTGGATGAATCCAATCGACCGGTCTCCGGGCGGGGGTGGTCAAGCTAACTTCATTATAATGGATGCATGATCAGGATAGGGCTCAAACCTCGAATCAGGTTGGGATTGGATATTCCGGAAAACCGGGGTGGTTTCCGGAGGGAGTGGCGCTTTCGGCGTTCCTGGATCGCCATTGCCGTTCTCGCCGTGCTGGACGCCGTATTCCTGGGCATCGCCGTGATGACCTTCGGCGAGGCCAGCGGCGAGTGGAGCCGGTTCGATTCCCTGTTCGATCTTGTCGGCGCCGTATTTCTCAGCGCCTGGCTGCTGGGCTGGTCGATGGCGCCGCTGCTGATGACGGGGATACTGGTGTTGATGCTGTTCGGAAGGGAAACCCTGAAAATCAGGCCCGGAGCAGTTGAACTCACCATCGGTTTGCCCTTTGTAGGCCTCGAGGCGACCTACGACGTTTCAAAAATGCGCAATCTCCGGCTGGTTGACCCACCAAAAAGCTCCGGTACTTCCTGGCGGGGCAAGCACGCGGTTTTCGATTACGGGGCGAATCCTATTGCTTTTGGCTCCGATGTGAACGGCGAGGAACTGATCGAAATCAGGCACGCCATACGCAGGGAGAGCGGAGTCGCTGTGCGCCGGGGAGAGGCTTTGCCCGGGGAAACCGAAGCGCTTTGGGATACGGAAAGCGAATCGCCTGTGGCGGAAGCGGCGGGTACGGACAGAAACGAGGATGCGAACCCGGTCGCGCTGGGCTCCGCTTCTACCCTTGCCCTGATTGTCGCCAACCTGGTGCCGGTAGCGGGCGCGATATTCCTCGGCTGGAACCTGAGCGACGTGATGGTCCTTTACTGGGCGGAAAGCGCGGTGATCGGACTGTTCAATATCGCCAAGATGATTGTGATCGGCCGCTGGGCGGCAGGTTTCGCCGTCCCGTTTTTCATCGGCCATTTCGGCGGATTCATGGCCATTCACTTCCTGTTTGTTTATACGTTTTTCGTGAAGGGCCCCGGTGACATGAACGTTGGGGGAGGAAGCCTGGCCGAAGTGGGCTTGCTGTTCGCCAGTTTGTGGCCCGCCCTGGCGGCGCTTTTCGCCAGTCACGCGTGGTCTTTTTTCAGTAACTTCATGGGGCGCGGCGAGTACCGGCGGCGCAAGGTCAGTGACCAGATGTCAGAGCCTTACAGCCGAATCATTTTCATGCACATGGTCCTGATCTTCGGCGGCGGCCTGTCGATGGTGATCGGGCAGACCGCCCCGGTCCTGGTCGGAGTGATTGCGCTGAAAGTCGTCTTCGATGTCAGGGCGCACCTCCGGGAGCATGCCCCTGGTAAAACTCCGAAATCCCGTTAAGGGTCCACCTGGCCCCTGCGGGTGACCAGGTAGGTCGCAAAACTGGCCAGCCAATGGCTGCCTTCGTAATGTTCACCCGAGACATTGGCGATCCCGGCCTCGGCATGGTTCTTGGCCGCGGCAAGCAGCGAGCCCTGTCGCGGATCGTTTTCCGGTAGCGCCAGGGCGATGTTTTCCAGGTTCCAGGCGCGGGACAGGTTGACGCCGTCGAGGTGCACCAGTTTGCCGTCGGTCGGGTCCATCACGATGCCGGTCGCGAGCCA
>JABDLD010000050.1 GCA_013001885.1 Lysobacterales bacterium | reverse complement strand
CCCCGCCCTGCAGCCAGTTCGATTTGCCGCGCGCGCTCCAGCAAGCCTTCGCGTTTTCGCTCCGTCAGGCGGTGGTGGCAGCGCGGGCAGGAGACGTGCAGTTCGAATAGGGGTGACACGCGGTCTTCCTCGGTCAAAGGCATGCGGCAGGCCGGGCAAACTTCGAAATCGCCCTCGGCCAGGTCATGGTCCACCGTGACCCGGTTATCGAATACAAAGCAGTCGCCCTCCCACAGGCTTTCTTTCTTATCGACGGTTTCAAGGTAGTTGAGAATGCCGCCATCGAGGTGATAAACCCGTTTGAAGCCGAGATCGAGCAGGTAGGACGTCGCCTTTTCACAGCGGATGCCGCCGGTGCAGAACATGGCGATTTCCTGGTCTTTTTCCGGATCGAGATGGCCGGCTGCCCACTGTGGGAAATCCCTGAACGAAGCGGTGTCGGGGTCTTCCGCGCCCCTGAACGAACCCAGGTGATACTCGTAATGATTTCGGGTATCGACCAGGCGGACATTTTCCCGCGAGATCAGTTCGTTCCAGTCCTGCGGCGAGACATACTCGCCGACCAGCCGGTTGGGGTCGACGCCCTCGACGCCAAGGCTGACGATTTCCTTTTTGAGGCGGACTTTCATCCGGTAAAAAGGTTGCTCGCCGGCGCGGGATTCCTTGTAATGCAGATCTTCAAAGCGTGGATCAGTCCGCAGGGTTGCAAACAGACTTTTTACGTCCCGGTCTGCGCCGCTGACGGTGCCGTTGACGCCTTCTTCGGCCAACAGGATACTGCCCAGCAGTCCGAGGTCATCGCACTGCCTTTGCAGGGCATCGCGCAGCTCCCGGTAGTCGGGCAACGATACGAATTTGTAGAAAGCAGCGACCAGGAAACCGGCCGGAAGAGTTTGATTTTCAGGCATGTTGTGTATTTTAGATGAATCGAAGTGCTGGGTATTATTTGCGAGCGACTTTCCAAAGTCCAATCGTCAGCAGCGGCACCACGATGATCCCGATGAAAACCCAGGTCATCGCGGTGTAGCCGACAGCGATCAATTCAATGATTCCCCAGCGTGACAGCAGCAACGCACTGACGATCAGCGCGGCGGCGATGATGGGGCGCGCAAAGTCCGGCAGGGTTTTACCGATCGCATCCAGACCGCCTGCGATGCGCTCATTGAACGCGTGGATCATACCGGTTCCGGTCTCGATGAAAGTGCCTATCAGCACGATCGGAAACAGGATCAGCAAGGTCGTGGATCCGAGCATCTGCAGAATATAGTTTACCGGCACCGGGCGTTCGAGAATGGCCGGGTAGTGGGCCAGCATGGCGAAGAAGAACAGCGCGGCGGGTATCATCAGCAACGGTCCGGCCAGGGCTCCGGCGATTAACGCTTCGCGGCGTTCTTTGATGTGTGCCGTGGCAAACAGGATGGCCGGCAGCAGGGCCAGCTGGAGCGCACCGTAACGTGTTCCTGAGAGGAACCAGCCCGGTTCAGCCGCATGGGTCGTGACCGCATTCATGATGGCAGGACCAAAGCTGTAGATGCTCAACAGGAACAAACCCAGGTAAACGCCATACAGGATGAAAGACCAGGCGGACAGAAAATTCTCGATCAGCCCGGTTCCCCAGAAGGCGAGAAAGGCGATCAGGCCCAGCAACATGATAGTGCCGAGGATGCCGGGAACCTGGAAGGTCTCGGTCAGCACCGTTCCGGTGGCAGAGCCAATGACCGCGAGAATCAGGAGAATGGCGGTCAGGTAGGCAATTTCGTAGATAAACCAGCCGCGCCCCAGCAAGACCTTCAGAAAACTCCGGTAATCATAGGTTCGAAACATCCGGGCGAGTTCGAAGCCGATCATGCAGGTGGCGCTGACGATCAGCGTTGCCGGCAGCATACCCAGCAGGCCACCCACGGGACCGTACTGCAGGAAGAACTCAACCAGTTCCCTGCCGGTGCCGTAACCGCCGGCGATACAGATCGACTGGAATACCAGGCCCGGTAGCAGGTAGCGGCGAAACCAGGATCTCAAGCCGTAATCACCGCGAGTCAGGGCCCGGATGCAACCGCGATCGATTGTTCGCGCGTATAACGCCAGGCGTGCACCTTGGTGTCAGTCCACGAGAATATTTTCATCACGGCATTCAGGTCTTCCTTGCTGCTGTCGGCCATCACGATGAGCACCGGTTTTGGGTCACCCGTTTTTTCCAGGAACGCCTTGAGCATCTGGCCCTTGTTCTGACCGTCCGTGAAGAACACCCCTTCCTCGTAAACCACCGGGCGGTCGGCGCCGTTGGGCAGGAACTGCTCCGGGTTGCCGCTCGCCGGCCGCCAGGCGCTGGCAGCGAAGTTCAGGTCATTACTGCGCAGGTCCTCAAAAGTCTGGTTGCGGCAGTCGGGTGCACGGGAGGTCACGACAATAGCTTTCATGCCGGCTTCCTGGATGCGCCGCACCTGTTGCGCCGCGTCATTCTGCGTGGGCCGCATGGCGCTGCTTAGGGGTTCTTCACCCGCTTTGACCGGCCGGCACGGATTGGTGTAACCGCCCTGATCCGAGGTGAGTAAGGTGTTGTCGATTTCCAGCACAACCAGAATGTGTTCGCCGCCATACTGGGCGGCCAGATTGACCGACAGTTCCGTCACCAGCTGCAGTTCATCCGTTGTTCCAAGCAGGTTTTGCGGCGGCGGCGGTCCGGGAGGTTCCTTGGGCGCCTGGGCGCATCCGGCAAAGATCGACAGCGACAGCAAGACGCCCATCGTTCTCAGAATTGAGTGAGACATGTCCATTTCCCCTTGTTACTCCTTCCTTGGAAGTTACCCTACTTTGCCACTTTGGGGCGCATATGGCAATGTTTTGAAGTACTAAGCGTAACCTCCTAACAACTTTTTCAGGTTGTCGACCATCCGGCTGACCGTGCCGGTCAGCAGCACGAAATCTGCATCCAGCCGGGCCAGCGGATCTTCATAATCGAGTCTGTCAACTGCGTCGCCTTCCAGAAACCGGAGTTTGCTGATCACTCCGTCCTCGCTCATCAGGCAGCTCAGCAACTCGTCAAAAACAATGCCCAGGTGGGTTAGCCTCATGCCGTCAACGACATGGCGCCGAATGGAGGGTTCGGTGAGCTCGAACTCACGCCAGGTGGCGATTGACTTGGCGTCCGAAATGTCCTGCATGCGGCATTCACGGCCGATGGAAAAACCGGGCAGCTGTTCACCGAGGAAAATTCGCTGTAAAAGTTCACCGGGTGATTTACTGAAGGCCAGCGGGGTGCATTTGAATTCCCCAAAACAGGTGCGCAGCTGATCGATAAACCACTCGGCCCTGGCGTCTGTTGCCGCATCGATAATCAATAAAGACTCGGAATGGATAAAACAGCCCCGGCTGCGTTCTGATTTCAGCAGCGCTTTGGGCAGGAGTTCTTCTTTGGTCTCTTCGCGCATTCGGCGCCGCTCACTGGGCGGCGGCTCCTGCGCCATGCGCGAGCGGAATTCGGCGATCCTGTCTTCGAGCGCTTCCTTGATGGCGGCGACCGGCAATACCCGGCTTTGGGTGCGCAGCTGCAGCAGGTCCGCGCCGTTCAGGCGCCGGCACAACGGAGCACCCTCGTGATCCGCCGGCGCTTCCCAACCGGCTGTTCGCTCCGAGAACGCGCCGCACGGCGAGAACGCATTTTGCGCAAGCAGCTCCGAGAGTTTTTCCTCGGATTTGGGCCAGGGGCTGGTCATTCGATAGAAGCGCAGGTTTCGAAACATGAGTCAATCCTGAAACGGGGAAGGCGGGAATTATAGACCATCCGGCGCTCAAAACCGGAGCCGGGAAATCACGGATTTTTTTGTGGGGTCCTGAGCTCCACGATCAGGTAGCTGGTCGTGGTCTGGCCTGTGTTCACTGCCTCGTGAATGGTGACAGTGCTGGTTGACCACGTGCCGCCGGCCCGGGTCGTTACCTCGCGCTTACCCGAGTGGTCGGTAATGCTCAATGTGCCCCCTTCAAGCACGTAACCGAAATGCGGGTTGTGGTAGTGCTTCTCATGGCCGACACCGGGCGGGAAGATGCAGCGCCCGACCCGTGTGTTTTCGTCTTCGAACAACACCTCACAGGTTTGTTTTCCGTTCCAGCCGGCATTGAAAGCGTGTGGCAGGCCAGCGTGCTCCGGTTCGGTTAACGCGGTTTCCAGGGCATGGCCCGGAAAAACGGCCAGTGCCAGAATTGCCAGCGACAGGAGGTGTTGGGTTTTCATGCTGCAAGCATACCTTCAGAATCTTCGCTTTGCCCGATTTTGCCTTTTTAACGGCACCTGTAGTGCAGTTCAGTGCAGTGCAATTTCCACATGGATACATCGATGTTGTTCGTTCGCAATCGCGCCACGCTCAAGCTTCTTTTCGTTGGCCTGCTTAGCCTCAGTATGCTGGTCCCCTTGTCGATGATCGGATCCGTCGTACGCGACCGGCAAACGCTGCAGACGAAGGCCGAGAACACCATTGCGAACCGGTGGGGCGGTGTTCAGACCATCGGCGGCCTGGTCGCGCTGTTGCAACGACCCGTGATGCTCACGGACGCGCGCCAGAGCCGGACACAGACGGCATGGTCGGCGCGTGTGCTGACCGACCTTGAAGTCACGGCGGACCTGGTGACCGAACATCGATACCTTGGTATCTACGAAGCGCCCGTCTATACCGCCCGGCTGGCAATCAGCGGCCTGATCGACTGGACGCTTCTCGAACAGCTGCAGCCTGAAGGTGACCTGGTATTCTGGCTGCCGCTGAGCGACGTGCGGGGTGTCCGACAGGTATCTGCATTAACCCTCGATGGGCTCAAAATCGATGCCATGCCGTTGAGCACTCATAGCGACAGGATCAGCGGGCTTCAATTTACCATCGCCGCAAAGGACCGGAAACACCGTTCGGCTGACGCCCGGTACCTGCTGGAACTCCAACTGGCCGGAAGCGGTTCGCTGCAGTTCCTCCCTATGGCGGATACCACACAGGTGGACCTCGCCGCTGATTGGCCTCATCCGGAGTTCATCGGGCAGTTTCTGCCGGCCGAACGCAGTGTTGCTGATGCCGGCACGCGCGCCCGCTGGCAGCTACTGGGTCTAAACCGCCCGTACGGAGATCAGTGGCCGGTGGCCGATATGAGTTTCGACCAGTTACGGGATGCGGCATTCGGCATGCGCCTGGAGACGCCGGTTGACGGCTACCAGCGTAGCGAGCGATCCGTCAAATACGGTTTTCTGTTCATTACCTTGACCTTTTTTACGC
>JABDLD010000040.1 GCA_013001885.1 Lysobacterales bacterium | reverse complement strand
TCTGTAAACAGCTCCCCGAACTCGAAACTGTTGGTTGCATAGGTCACAACCAGGTCAGCGGCATCCGGACCCTGCAGTTCAGGGTGTGCAATGGCGCTGTAGACGAACGGACGCGGACGTTCCAATTCCGGTGGCCGGTAAACCTCAACCTGGTCACTCCAGGGGCCGGTCAGGGCCGGGGCTGTGCGCATGCCGATGGTTGCGTGGCCAAACCCGTAGGTGGCGATATGAATATAAGTCTGACTTCGCTGGTCCCAATGAAGTGAACTTTCAGCACCCGCATCATCAATGACAAAAAGCGGCCCGGCGGGGCCAAGGTCCTGCTCCTGAACCCAACCACGATCCGAACCCGCCCACCATTGCGGATTTTCTATGTTCCCCGCCGCCAGTTCACTCCCGAGATAGCGCACAAGCGCACCTGCATGAGTGCCTTCCTGTTTCAGCGCCAGGCCGACCACGTGGTCTCCTTCCCGGACCACGGCAGTTGCAGGTACTGCATCAAACGCGCTTTGCCCGGCGTGGAAAATGACGGGCGCCCAGGCGCTGGGCGGTCGATCGGGATTCGTGATCAGGGCCAGTGCAAACCCTGCATTGGCAAATCCGAGGCCCACCCCAGGGGAGGGTTTTATTTTGTACAGGAATGAAATCAACGGACCCTCATCCAGACGAATGGCGCCGCCGGTCCAAAACCATGTTTCACCGTCTTCCGGGAAGAATGAAGCCGGCGAACCGTTCGCATCCTGACCCCAATAAAATTCCATCTTTGCCGTCAGGGGATCGTGCCCGGTCTGGATCGCGACAGAGTTTCGGATCATGGTCGATCGCTCTCGCGTATGTGCATCGGACGTCGCGATGAACGTATCCTCAAATGACCAGAAAATTCGGTCATTGCCTAACGGCGTTGAATTGGCGCCGTCTGTACCGAGCCACTCGGGATTTTGCCGAAACAAGGCCTCCGCTTCTTCAAACGGACGCGCCGCAGGTGTTTGGGCCAACAGGAGGGATGAAGAACCGGCCAGCAACAGCGCTAAAAAAAACATCACAACCGGGTTTTCACATTGCACTACGGGTCTCCTGGCCGATGCACAGACGCCAATGGCGGAAGTCGATTCGCGTCAGTGCGTCCATATTCTCCGCAGCGATTCGAACACGACGGACCGATCATACTCGAACGGCAGCAATTCGGTAGGAACCGCCCGCCAATGCGGGTTGCCCCGTTCCGCGACCACGTGCGTGAACACGTAGAACGGCTCCTGACCCATCCGCAGGTCACTCAGCTGTAGCCGGCCATTCTTTACCTCCGCGCGGATGAAGTCCCGGGAAAACCACCGCAAGCGGCGGACCGCCCAGACATCGCTCGCTGCGGCCAGCGCAGCCTGATCCGAAACGTAGGCCTGGAACGCGATAGGAGGAGCTCCCGGCATCACGGATCCGAAGCCTTCGAGATAACCCGCCTCGGTCTGCACCACGATGCGCCAAAGCACCGAGTTGAACGGCGTTGGCGTGACAAACACCGGCGCATCCCGCAACCCCATGCCGGCAAGCACTTCCCGGGCTTCATGATGCACCTTCACTTGCGCGATCCAGGTCCAGGCCAGGTAGCCCAATGCCACGGTCAGGGCGCCGCGCAGTAATGGCGTGCTCCAACCCTGGTCGGGGCGGAACGCAGTGAAAACGGTCGCCACGAGCAGCGGGAGCGTGAACAACGGGTCGATAATAAAAACCGTGGCCCACATGGTGGGCGGCACATCCAGGGGCCACAGCAACTGGGTGCCGTAGGCCGTGTGCGCATCCAGCAGCGGGTGCGTGACGAGCGCCAGGCCGATCACCGCCAGCCAGCGCAGCGGCGCCTCGCGCACCGGGGACCAGAGCTTGCCAAGAATCCACCACAATATCAGGCTGAACGGCGCCAGCACGATAAGGGAGTGGCTGAAACCCCTGTGCATGGTGAAGTTCTCCACCGCGCCACCGTAGTCGATGAGCACGTCGAGGTCCGGCAGTGTACCCAGCGCCGCGCCGAGTAGCAGCGCCTTGCGGCGATGGCCCGCAGGGGCGACGGCGCCCGCGATACCGGCGCCCAGAACGGCTTGGGTTAAAGAATCCATGGATGATCAGTTGCGCAATTCGAATGGCAGGAAATATGTGGGCGGAAGCATACCGCGCGCCCGGCACTTTTCGCAAGAAAACCCGGGGCATGCAGTTCGCACCCCCATTCTGCCCTGCCCGATTCCAGATCGCCCTACGCTACGGATTCATCCGGCCAACGCAACGCACTATCTGCCGTCTCAGTCTTCGATCGCTCCGCTGGCTATGCGCTTTTCATAGATCTTTTCAAGCTCGTAAAGATCCTGCATCAATTCGAAGAACCCATGCCAATGGGCGTAATCCGGTGCGCCGTGGGTTGCACCCATGCGGGCCCGGCGGCCCTCGTGGTGCCACAGGTAGTAGTACTTCACCTGGAACGGGTCAGTCCACGGGTTGTCCCGCAGCAGGCCCTTGGCCTTGAGGTCGTTGAGCATCGTTACGGCCGGCTTGTAATAACCTTCGTTGTAGAGATTCACGGCCTTGTCCGCCTGGGCGAAGAAGCCGTCGGTGTGATCCGAGCTATGACAGGCTTCGCAGACCTGTCGCATCTTCTTTCGCCCTTCCGGACCGTTGCCGAGTATGGGACTCAGGACGTCGTCGGATCCGCGCACCGGTGAACTCTTCGACCACTGCACCCAGTAGAGGCGGTCGCTGACGTTATGGGTCATTTCCAGGTCACCCACCTGGCTCATGTGGCAGGAGGCGCAAGTCGGCGCACGGTAGTCCTCGCCGGGCTGCCATTCAGCGGGCTTGCCATCGAAATTCCAGGTGTAACCCTCGGTGCGGTAAATGTGTCCGTGTTTGCTGTTCTCATAGATTTCGATATTGGGATGATCGGGTCCAAGGTGGCACGAAGCACAGGCGTAAGGTTTCCGGGCTTCCTCGTTGGAAAAACTGTGGCGCGTGTGGCAGACGCCGCAACTGCCGGTGCTGCCGTCAGGGTAAATGTTGCCGACTCCTGAGTTGGGCCATGTTTCCGGTGTGGGGCGGCCCTTTGCATCCAGTTTGATCTCGGTGCCGTGGCACTGGATGCAACCGGTCTCGTTGGGGGCGCCGCCGAATTCGGGATGCTCGCGCCCCTCATGAATGGAAGTCAGGGCGTGAAGACTGTCTTTCGGGATTTGCTGTCGGTACGCCCGGAAATGACCGCTTTTGTTGAATTCTTCCACTTGCGCGGCATGGCAATTGGCGCAAACCGTCGGCGGCACCAGAACGGAAACCTTAACATCGGTCCCCGGATGCATCGCGCCCATGGGAGAATCGGCATCCACAACGTGGCAGTTGAAGCACGAGACGCCATTTTCCGCGTGCAGGCTGCTTCGCCAATCCGCCACCATCGCCGGCAGGGTCATTTCATGGCAATCGACGCAGTCCTGCGCCTCGTCGCTCAGAGCTTCCGCCAGCAATGGGCCGGAGGCCGCGAGGCCGGTCACAAAAACGATGGATATCCAAATATTATTGACCGTTGATCGACTCATGATTCGTGCCTCCGTTGCTGCTCGCTTGATGGACAGAATCAGAATCTTACTAATCAAAATGAGCGTCAAGCCGGTAGATCAACTGCGCCGCGATTGATTGTTGTAGTGGATCGGCCGTTAAGGAATAGGCAACGCCTATCAAATTAATTAAATTAAAAGATTGTGCCTCTTGGGGGTTTTGGGGATACACTGGTGAGTGAAGTTTCAAAGCTGTAACTACCGACCAAACCCATGGAGTAACACTCATGAAATCCACCAAATTATTATTATCTACAGCCGTTGCAGGAGTGCTTTGCTTCTCCGCAATGCCTGCTACCGCCGAGGCCGAAGCGGCTACGGTGAGCAAGCCGAAAGGGGCTATCGGAATGGGCACCGTGGCGCCTGGACAGGCCAAGACCAACCAGTTCTGGTGGCCGGATCAGCTCGATCTGATGCCGTTGCGTGACCACGATCTGCGTTCCAACCCCGCAGGCGTAGACTTCGACTATGCCGAGGAATTTGCCAAACTCGATCTCGCCGCAGTTAAAAGCGATATCGATGCGGTCCTCACCGACTCCCAGGACTGGTGGCCCGCTGATTTCGGCAACTACGGCCCGTTTTTCATCCGCATGACCTGGCACAGCGCCGGAACTTATCGCACGCTGGATGGCCGGGGCGGCGCCGGTGGCGGCCAGCAGCGTTTTGAACCGCTCAACAGCTGGCCCGATAACGGTAACCTCGACAAGGCTCGGCGTCTGCTGTGGCCGGTGAAGCAAAAGTATGGTTACAGCCTCTCATGGGCCGACTTGATGGTACTGGCCGGTAACGTCGCGCTCGAGAATATGGGGTTTGAAACCTATGGCTTCGCCGGTGGCCGGGCTGACGACTGGGAGCCGGACATGGTTTACTGGGGTCCTGAAGTCGAAATGCTGGCCAGCGACCGCCGCGAGATGGACGGTGAGCTGCAGCGCCCCCTGGGTGCGACCCACATGGGGCTAATCTACGTAAATCCAGAAGGCCCGATGGGTAAGCCCGACCCGGTGGCGTCTGCCAAGAACATTCGGGTCGCGTTCGGCCGCATGGCGATGAACGATGAGGAAACCGTGGCGCTGGTTGCCGGCGGTCATACCTTCGGCAAGATGCATGGCGCACGTAAACCCGCTGATTGCGTGGGCGTGGAACCCGCAGCCGGACCGGTTGAAGATCAGGGTCTGGGGTGGCACAACAAGTGCGGCAAAGGCCACTCTGAAGATACCACTACCAGCGGTCTAGAAGGCGCATGGACGCAGGCCCCCACCAAGTGGACCACGCTGTACCTGTCAAACCTGTTGACCTTTGACTGGAAGCAGACTCGCAGTCCGGCTGGAGCAATCCAGTGGATACCGACCGACGAATCGCTGCACGCGATCGTTCCGGATGCGCATGTTGAAGGCAAATTCAACGCTCCGGTCATGACCACAGCGGATCTGGCTCTGAAATTCGACCCCGAATACCGCAAAATTACCGAGCGCTTCCTGGCCAATCCCGACGAATACCAGTTGGCATTCGCCAAGGCCTGGTACAAGCTGACTCACCGTGACATGGGTCCGAGCATTCGCTACCTGGGTGACGAAGTGCCCGGCGAAGAGCTCATCTGGCAGGACCCCGTTCCGGCAGTCGACTTCCAGTTGATCGACAGCGGAGAAATTTCTGCGCTGAAGACTGAGATTCTGAATTCCGGCCTGTCAGTGCCCGCGCTGGTCAGAACGGCCTGGGCGTCTGCATCGAGCTTCCGCGCCAGTGACATGCGCGGTGGCGCTAATGGGGCCCGTATCGCACTGGCGCCACAAAACGACTGGGAAGCCAATAACCCGCAGGAACTCGCCAATGTCCTGGCCAAGCTGACTGAGATTCAGCAGGACTTCAACGGCTCTCATACCAGCAAGGTCTCGCTGGCCGA
>JABDLD010000019.1 GCA_013001885.1 Lysobacterales bacterium | reverse complement strand
TTAAGAAACAGCCCATCGCATGGGGCGCAACAGACCGTCATTTCTACCTATTTATCAATTAGTTAATTGGTCGGGGCGAGAGGATTATTCCGGGCATCCTGCCCTACACCCTTGCCGGGCCGCCTGCGGCGTTCAAAATGGTTCCCGACCATTTTGTCAAACCTCCTGCTCCGGTTCGAACCCTCATCTCAATGATCAATAAAAAAACCGCCCGAAGGCGGCTTTTCTATTGATGGTCGGGGCGAGAGGATTCGAACCTCCGACCCCTGCAACCCCATTGCAGTGCGCTACCAGACTGCGCCACGCCCCGACTGTTAATTGTTCCCGGCGGTGTCTCGAACGAGACGCGGGATATTACATCAAAACCTGATTTCTGAATAGCTCAGCGCTTCAGAACCTGCAGGACCTGTTCCAGTTCCATCCGGACCTGGCGGATGATCTGCTGGCTGCGATTGACATCGTCCTTGGCTTCGTCACCTTCCAGCATCTGCCTGGCGCCGCCAATGGTATACCCCTGTTCGTAAAGCAAGCTGCGGATCTGGCGAATCATCATGACGTCGCCACGTTGATAATAGCGGCGGTTTCCACGTCGCTTGACCGGTTTGAGTTGTTCGAATTCTTGTTCCCAATAGCGGAGCACGTGCGGTTTCACCCCGCATAACTCACTCACTTCGCCAATTGTAAAATACCGTTTTGCCGGAATCGGCGGTAGATCTCGGTCAATCCCCGGATCCAACATAAGCTTCCACCCTTGCGCGTAGTTTTTGGCCGGGTCGGAACGTCACTACTCGACGCGCGGAAATGGGTATTTCCTCACCCGTTTTCGGGTTCCTGCCTGGCCTTTGATTTTTATCTCTCAATTGAAAATTTCCAAACCCGGAAAGTTTGACATTTTCGCTGCCTTCAAGAGCATTTCTTATTGCCTCGAAAAATGAATCGACAAATTCCTTGGCTTCCCTTTTATTAAGTCCGACTTCATCGAACAGCCGGTCAGCAATATCTGCTTTGGTCAGTGACATGGTTATCCTCTCAACTGAGCGTCCAGATGCTGTTCCAGTCCTGAAACAACGGTTTCAATTACAGAATCAACATCTTCATCTTTAAGAGTGCTCGAAACGTTGTTAAAAATCAAGCCTATAGCGAGACTTTTGTAACTTTTCTTTAGATTCTCGCCCTGGTACACATCAAACACGATAATTTTCTCCAGCAGGGGTCCTGCGCAGCCGGTGATGCAATTCTTAACCTGCGCAAAACTTACGTGGTCGGGTAACTGTATTGCCAGGTCACGGCGAACCGATGGAAAGCGCGATATTTTTTTCGTGATTGGCACTTCCCTATTGAGAAGTTTTTCCAGGTCAATTTCGAACGCAAAAACACTCCTTTTTACCTCGAACGACTTAGCCACCAGAGGGTGCACTGAGCCGCACCAGCCGACCGCTTCGCCATCAAGCTTGATGATCGCGCTCGCGCCAGGGTGCATCCACGGTAATTCTGCAGGTTCAAACACGGGCTTGCAGGTATCGCCGCGCAGCGCAAAAAGTCGCTCGATATCACCCTTCATATCAAAGAAATCCAATGTCCGAGAAGGTTCGCCCCACTGCTCGGGGAGCGCATTTCCCGTTGCGATTCCCGCCAGTCTCTCGACCTCGTTCATCGTTTCGCGCTGTAGAAACGCCACGCCGGTTTCAAACAGGCGCACGCGGGGTTGCTGGCGGCGCACATTACGCGCGAGCGAAGTCAGCAGGCCGGGCAGCAAGGTGGTGCGCAACACGTCCATATCGGAAGACAACGGGTTGGCCAGCGGCAGCACATGGTCGTCCTGGTGCACTGCCCTGAGATGCCCCTCATCCACGAAACTGTAGTTGATGGCTTCCTGGTAGCCCGCTGAACACAGCGCTTCACGCAATCGTGCCAGGGAAACCCGGTGGCCGCTGGCTGCCGGAACCAGTTCGCCGGACACCGGCGCCTCCGGAATCTCGTCGTAGCCGTAAATCCGCGCGATTTCCTCGATCAGGTCCTCTTCGATCTCGATGTCGAAACGGGCGGATGGCGCGGTAACGGACCAGCGGTCGCCAGCCCACTCCACGTCCATACCCAGACGGCGCAGAATGCTCTCTACTGTCGCTTTGGGGATTTCACACCCCACCACGGCATTGAGCCGCTCGGGCCGCAGCGTGACGGCCTGGTTACGCGGGATGCATGCCGGCTCTTCAGCCAGCAGCAACGGTCCCGGATCACCGCCGGCAATTTCCAGTAATAAGGCCGTGGCACGTTCAACGGCGACAACCTGGCCCTGCGGATCTACTCCGCGCTCGAAGCGATGCGATGCGTCGGTATGCATACCGTAGGCGCGCGCCTTGCCCATGATGGTTGCCGGCTTGAAATACGCGCTCTCAAACAGGATGTCGCGGGTGGAATCGGTGACGCCGCTGTCCATCCCGCCCATGATGCCTGCGATAGCCACCGGGCCGTCCTGGTCGCAAATAGCGAGTACTTCGGTGTCCAGATCGACTTCTGATTCATCGAGCAGCACGAGCTTCTCGCCCGCCCTGCCCCGGCGCACGACAATTTCGCCGTTCAGTTTGTCGAGATCAAACGCGTGCATCGGCTGACCCAGTTCCAGCAACACGTAGTTGGTGACATCGACCGTCGGGCTGATGCTGCGCAAGCCGCAGCGCCGCAACGTCTCCGCCATCCACAGCGGGGTCTTCGCGGTTGGGTTGATGCCGCGAATGATCCTTCCGGCATAACGCGGACAGTCTTCCGGGCTTTCCAGCCGGATCGGAAACTTTGCCTCGTTGTCTGCGGGCACCGGGTCAATTTGGAGCGGGGTGTATTGTGCATCGCAACTGGCCGAAACATCACGCGCCAGCCCGCGGATAGACAGGCAGTCTGCCCGGTTCGGGGTCAGGTCCACTTCAATGACCGTGTCATCCAGCGACAGGTATTCAACCAGAGCGTGCCCAACGGGCGCGTCGTCCGGCAACTCCATCAGGCCGGAATGGTCGTCGGACAACCCCAGTTCCCGGGCTGAACACAACATGCCGGCGGACTCGATGCCGCGCAGCTTAGCGCGCTTGATTTTGAAATCGGGCCCGATTTGAGCGCCGACCCGGGCCAGTGGCACGCGAATGCCCGTCCTGGCGTTAGGCGCGCCGCAAACGATCTGCAGTGCCTCGCCGCTGCCGTCATTGACCGAACACAGTTTCAGCTTGTCGGCGTTCGGGTGCTGCCGGCAATCCTCTATTTCCGCAACTACAACGTCAGTAAATTCACCCGAGACAGCGCGAACGTCATCGACCTCCAGCCCGGCAGCCGTCAGTTTGTCCGCCAGGGCTTGGGCGTCGAGATCGACCGCGACCCACTTTTTCAGCCATTCGACATTGAATTGCATCAGTGAAACTGCCTCAGGAACTCGAGATCATTTTCGAAGAACTGGCGTAAGTCGGTGACCCCGTAACGCAGCATCGCCAAGCGCTCTACTCCCATGCCAAAGGCATAGCCGGTGAATTCCTCCGGATCGACGCCGCACGCATGCAGCACGTTGGGATGCACCATCCCACAACCCAGAATCTCCAGCCAGCCCGGCTCGGAGCCGTCGCCTTTTTCCCAGCCGATGTCCACTTCTGCAGACGGCTCAGTGAAAGGAAAGTAAGACGGGCGAAAACGGACCTCGAGCGAGCGTTCGAAAAAAGCATTCACGAACGTGTGCAACACGCCTTTCAGGTCCGCCATGCTCACGTTGCGCCCGACCAGCAGTCCTTCGACCTGGTGGAACATGGGCGTGTGAGTCTGGTCGGAATCGCTGCGGAATACCTTGCCCGGAGCGATGATCCGGTACGGCGGATCGCTTTTTTCCATCACGCGGATCTGCACCGGTGAGGTGTGTGTCCGCAGCAGCCTGCCGTCACCAAAATAAAACGTGTCGTGCATTGCGCGGGCCGGATGATGGGGCGGGAAATTCAGCGATTCGAAATTATAGTGATCGTCTTCGACTTCCGGGCCGGTCGCCACTTCGAAACCCAGGCGGGTAAAAATCCCAACGGCCCGCTCCATGGCCATGGTAACCGGATGAAGTCCGCCGCGATGCTCGCCCCTGCCGGGCAACGTGACGTCGACTCTCTCACTCAGTAACTTCTGTTCAAGCGCCGCCGCTTCAAGCGCCTTGCGGCGTTGGTTGATGGCCTGGTTGAGCGCATCCCGAACCGCATTAACCTGCTGCCCGTAGGACTTGCGCTGCTCCGGATCCATCGAGCCAAGCGACTTCAGTTGCGCGGTCACTTCACCCTTTTTGCCAAGATAACGCACGCGCAGCTCGTCCAGCTGCTGCAGGTCATCAGCGGCCGCAACTTGTTCCAGCGCTCGGGTTTGTAGTTCGGTTACTGCATTCACGTCCGGGGGCCCTTCAAACGAAAATAGTGCAACAGGGGCGACCAGAGCCGCCCCTGCGAAAGATCAGCTGAGGCTGGCCTTTGCCTTTTCTGCGAGGGCGCCGAACGCTTCCTTGTCATGCACGGCCAGGTCGGCCAGCACCTTGCGATCGATTTCGATCTCCGCCTTGGTCAGGCCGTTGATGAACCGGCTGTAAGACAGGCCGCAATCCCGGGCCGCGGCATTGATGCGGACGATCCACAGGCGACGGAACTGCCGCTTGCGCTGACGGCGGTCGCGGTAGGAATATTGTCCCGCCTTGGTTACAGCTTGTTTAGCAACGCGATAAACCTTGCTGCGCGCGCCGTAGTAGCCTTTGGCCTCTTTCAGTACTTTCTTGTGACGGGCTCTTGCCTGTACACCACGTTTTACTCTTGCCATTGTCCTGACCCTCCTTTATGAATGCGGCAGCAAGCGTTTTACGGCTTTCTTGTCGGCTGAACTGATCATGTCGGTACCGCGCAATCCGCGTTTCCGCTTCTGATCTTTCTTGGTCAGAATATGACTGTGATAGGCGTGGCCACGCTTGAAGCCGCCGGAAGCGGTCTTCTTAAAACGCTTGGCCGCGCCCCGATTGGTTTTCATCTTGGGCATGGTCCTGCTCCTTTTTGCCCCCGGTGGGGACGCTACATGTCACGTTACTCAAGCGGCCGTGAACGGCACTTAGTGGCTCGGTATCGCTTCTTTTTACCCCGCAGATTAACAGCGGGGGGCGTATTTTGAGCTTAAACTACTAATAGTTCAAGCTAAATCGGGCCGAGAAAGCAGATCAATGCTTCTTCGGCGCAATCATCATCACCATCTGGCGGCCTTCCATCCGGGGGTATTGCTCCACCGTGATTTCATCCGCCAATTCCGTTTCCACTCTTTTCAGCATTGCAGCGCCCAGTTCCCGGTGCGCCATTTCGCGGCCACGGAAACGGAGCGTCAGTTTCACCTTGTTGCCTTCATCGAGAAAGCGATGAACATTTCTCATTTTCACCTGGTAATCCGCCTCTTCCGTACCGGGACGGAACTTGACTTCCTTGACCTGGACGTTCTTTTGCTTTTTCTTTGCAACCTGCGCCTTTTTGGCCTGTTCGAACCGGAATTTACCGAAATCCATGATGCGGCAGACGGGAGGCTCGCCGTTGGGAGCTATCTCCACAAGGTCCAGTCCTTCATCCGTGGCCATTTCAATGGCTTCTTTAATCGGCATGATTCCAGCCTGTTCTCCATCCGCGCTGATCACGCGAACCTGCGGCGCGGTTATATCTCCGTTACGCCGCGTTTTCTGTTTTGTTGCTGCGATGTGTCAATCCTCCTGTTGGTTTTCAATTCGTCCCCGCCGCCCCACATCATCGGCCAGAACCTGTGCAAATTCATCAACCGGCATACTTCCCAGGTCTTCCCCTGACCGGCTTCTTACGGCAATCGTCCCATTCTCGACCTCGCGGTCGCCGACTACAAGCAGATAGGGAACTTTGCTCATCGTGTGCTGGCGAATTTTAAAGCCGATCTTCTCGTTTCTCAAGTCTGAATCCATCCGGAAACCTTTATTTCCAAGGGTTTCGGCAACTTCCAGACAATAATCTTCCTGTTTTTCGCTGATATTCAGGACCACAGCCTGGACCGGAGCCAACCAGGCCGGAAATGCGCCGCCGTAATTTTCAATCAAAATACCGATGAAGCGCTCCAGCGATCCCAGGATGGCCCGGTGCAACATGACCGGGGTCTGGCGCGAACTGTCCTCATCCACATAACTGGCGCCCAGCCGGCCCGGCATGTTGAAGTCCACCTGCAGCGTGCCGCACTGCCACACCCTGCCGATCGTGTCCTTTAATGAAAATTCGATCTTCGGGCCATAGAATGCCCCCTCGCCCGGGTTCTCCTCCCAGGCGATTCCGGCCTCATCCAGTGACGCGGCCAGCATGGCCTCGGCCTGGTCCCACAACTCGTCCGCGCCGATGCGGTTTTCAGGCCGGGTTGAGAGCTTTACGAGCACCTCGTTGAAACCGAAATCGGCGTAAATGCGATACAGCAATTCGATGAAATCCGCTGATTCCTGCTGAACCTGCTCCGGCGTGCAGAAAATATGCGCATCGTCCTGCGCGAACGCGCGCACACGCATCAGGCCGTGCAGCGCGCCGGACGGCTCGTTGCGGTGGCAAGAACCGAACTCGGCCATCCGCATCGGCAAATCGCGGTAACTGTGCAGGCCCTGGTTGTAAATCTGCACATGGCAGGGACAGTTCATCGGTTTGATTGCGTAATTGCGGTTTTCCGAATCGGTCAGGAACATGTCGTCGATGAACTTGTCGGCGTGGCCTGATTTCTCCCACAACCTGATGTCCACGACCTGCGGCGTGTTCACTTCCTGGTAACCGGCCCGGCGCAACTGCGCGCGGATGTAATTCTGCACCTCGACATAAATCTGCCAGCCCTTGTCATGCCAAAATACCATGCCCGGTGCCTCTTCCTGGAAGTGGAACAGGTCCAGCTGTTTGCCCACCCGGCGGTGGTCGCGTTTTTCCGCCTCTTCCAGGCGGTGCAGGTACGCTTTGAGATCCTTCTTGTTAGCCCACGCCGTTCCGTAGATGCGTTGCAGCATCTCGTTGTCGCTGTTGCCGCGCCAGTAAGCGCCAGCCAACTTGGTCAGCTTGAACTCCCCCAACTTGCCCGTGTCCGGCACGTGCGGACCACGGCACAGATCAACAAACTCGCCCTGGCGATAAAGCGTTATTTCCTCGCCCTCGGGCAGGTCTTCAATGATCTCCGCCTTATACAGCTCGCCTTCCTGACGGAAATGCTGGATGGCCTCCTCCCGATTCCACACCTCCCGGCTGACCGGCAGCGCATCCTTGACGATGCGCCGCATTTCAGAGCCAATCCGGTCCAGATCCTCCATCGTGAAACCCGGCGGGTAGGAAAAGTCATAATAGAAGCCGTGCTCGATAACCGGCCCGATGGTGACCTGGCACTCTGGGTACAATCGCTCCACCGCCTGCGCCATAAGGTGCGCCGTGGAGTGACGGATCACATCCAGGCCCTCGGGGTCGCGCCCGGTGACGATACGGAGGTCAGCATCGCCCTCGATCAGGTGGCTGGCGTCGCGCAGCACGCCGTCGACTTCGCCCGCCAGGGTCGCCTTGGCCAGCCCCGCGCCGATGTCGGCGGCGACCTCCATGACCGTGACCGGTTGCTCGAATTGTCTCTGGCTTCCATCGGGTAGCGTAATCGCCGGCATTGCCTGGTTACTCCTTTCAATTTTTCTGATCCGGATACAAAAAAAGACGCAAAGCGCCTTGTCGGGTCCGCTTTGCCTGGATTCGCCGTCAGACGATAGTTCGTGTCCGGGTATTCATAAGGCCCATTGTACCGGCACGGCCGAAGTCAAACCACTTTTTTCCGAACGCCTCGAACCCCTGCTCCGAATCTCTTTTCAACGTTAAAAATAATGACCTCAATCATTTTTAACCGAACTAATTTTTAGGATAATTTACTTAGACATCAAATGCGCTAATCCTGCGCTAAACCCTTATTAAAAATAGAGTATTTAATTATTATGAATATTAATAGTAAGCCCAACAGGTGGCTGGTCGTTTTTGGCGCCATCCTGATTCAACTCGCACTGGGAGCGCTATATGCCTGGTCTGTTTTTACCAAGCTGCTGACCGATCCGGAAGGCCTTTACCAGTTCTCCGCCACGCAAACGGCCTGGATCTTCTCGGCCGGACTGGCGACCTTCGCCCTGGTAATGGTGCTGGCAGGCCGGTGGCAGGCAAAGACCGGTCCGCGGCTGATGACTATCCTGGGCGGACTCTTGCTGGGCCTGGGTTTTGTGCTCGGCGGACTGTTCGGAAGCACATTCTGGTCGCAATTCTTCTTTATCGGTATCGTTGCCGGAGCGGGCATCGGCATGGCCTACGTGGTGCCCATCGCGGTGGGCGTGAAGTGGTTTCCGGATAAAAAAGGCACGATCACGGGACTGGCGGTTGCGGGTTTCGGATTCGGTGCGACGATCTGGGTCAAGCTGGCGGGGTCCTGGTTTGGCGGCCTGCTCAACCACGCTGAAGTTTTCGGTCTGCCCCCGGTGCAAAGCGTATTCCTGATCTACGGAATCGTATTTGCCGTGCTGGTGTTGCTGGGCAGTTTCGTTATGGTCAATCCGCCCGAAGACTACAGCCCGGAAGGTTGGGATCCAGCCGAAGCTGCGGCCGTGGCCCGGTCAAACGGCAACGGCTTCACGCCCGGCAAAATGATGCGCACCCCCCAGTTTTACGCCATCTGGCTGGTTTTTGCTTCTTCAGCGATCGCCGGCCTGATGGTGATCTACTGCATCCAGTTGTTTGGCCTCGATGCGCTGGAGCACCACGGCGTAGAGAACGCCATCGTCATCACCGGCACCGCCATGGCGTGGTACGCTATTTTCAACGGCCTGGGGCGGATTCTCTGGGGCATGTTTTCCGACCATATTGGCCGAAAAAACGCGATCATTGCCATGTCCCTGTTCCAGGGCATCATCATGCTCGCCATGTATCACGGCTTCATCAATTTCGGACTGGCCGCAGGCCTGATCATCGGCGCCTCGTTCGTCGGATTCAACTACGGCGGAATTTTTGCGCTGTTCCCGGCCATTACGGCTGATTATTTCGGCAACAAGGAGGTCGGGCGCAACTACGGCTGGGTGTTTACCGCATATGGCGTTGCCGGAATTCTGGGCCCCCTGCTGGCGGGCTTGTTCAAGGACGCCGCTGCGGTGGGCTCGTCACCCAAAATCTGGATGACACCGTTCCTGATCGCCGGAGTCGCCTGCCTGGTGGGCGGCCTGATCATGCAGTTCACGCAGCCGCCCAATCGGCGGCAGCCTGAAATCGAACTGGATAAAACACGAACGCGCCATGATGGCCTGGCCACAGCAAGAGTCAGGAGAAAACTCGGTACGCGGCGTGTCTGAGAATCGCACAAAAAAGCCGGCCTGGAGAAAGTCCAGGCCGGCTTTTTCGGTCATATGGTGGGCACGGGCAGTTTCGAACTGCCGACCCCTGCGATGTCAACACAGTGCTCTACCCCTGAGCTACGCGCCCTACATCCGAATTATAGCAAATCAATGCCTGTAACCGGGCCGCGAAATTTATCACATTCCATTACCCCCAACAACCGGAAATCAAAATGGTTCTGTGACCCGGGTTTTGGTACTCTTTGGCGATGCCAACGCCGTTCGTCCACCTGCACCTTCATACTGAATACTCCATGGTCGACGGCACGGTGCGAATCAAACCGCTGATTGAAAAAGCCGCGGCACTCGGCATGCCCGCCATTGCGGTTACCGATCAGCACAATCTGTTCGCGCTGGTCAAATTTTACCGCGCAGCCGAAGCGGCCGGGATCAAGCCGATCATCGGCGCGGACGTCATGCTGCGCTCCGCTGAAGACCCGGACCACGTGTCGCGGCTGGTGCTGTTGTGCCAGGACCGGCAGGGTTATCTCAACCTGTGCGCCCTGCTCAGCCTGGCGTACCTGGAAGGCCAGCATCACGGCGTTCCGTTCGTGCGGCATGACTGGGTCGCCAAACATGCCGCCGGGCTGATTGCTCTGTCCGGGGCACGGGAGGGTGATATCGGGCAGGCCATCCTGGCCGGCCACCCGAACCGCGCCCGGAAACTGGCCGCCCGGTGGGCTGACCTCTTTCCTGACCGGTTCTATATCGAACTACAGCGCACCGGCCGGGAGCAGGAGCATCCATACGAGACCAGCGCATTAGGCATCGCCGCGGCGTTAGGCATCCCGGTAGTCGCCAGCAACGACGTGCGCTTTCTGGAACAGGCCGATTTCAAGGCGCACGAAGCACGCGTTTGCATTCATGACGGGCGGTTACTTTCGGACAGGCGGCGTGAAAAGCGCTACTCGGAAGAGCAGTACCTCAAGAGTTCGGAACAGATGGGAGAGCTGTTTGCCGATCTGCCGGAGGCTCTGGACAATGCCTGGCACCTGGCCATGCGCTGTAACCTCGAAATGGAGTTTGGAACCTATTACCTGCCGAATTTTCCAACGCCCGACGGCCTGACCGTTGCCGATTTCCTGCATCAGGTCTCGGAGGAAGGGCTGCAGCAGAGATTCGAAGTCCTGCCCCCCAGTGAAAAAATTCCGATGGAGGAGTATGAGGCAAGACTGAAACACGAGCTTCGCGTGATCAACGAGATGGGTTTCCCGGGCTATTTCCTGATCGTGGCCGACTTCATTAGCTGGGCCAAGAAAAACGACATCCCTGTCGGCCCGGGCCGTGGATCCGGCGCCGGTTCTTTGGTGGCTTATGCCCTGGGCATCACCGACCTCGATCCCCTGGTGCATGAACTGCTGTTCGAACGATTTCTGAATCCGGAGCGTATTTCAATGCCGGATTTCGACGTTGATTTCTGCATGGAAAAACGGGACCTCGTGATCGATTACGTCGCCCGGACTTACGGTCGCGACCAGGTGGCTCAGATCATCACCTACGGCTCGATGGCGGCTAAGGCGGTGGTGCGCGACTGCGGGCGGGTACTGGGACACGGTTATGGCTTTGTCGACAGCATCGCGAAGCTGGTGCCCCTGACGCTGGGCATTACGCTAAAAGACGCCCTGCAGGAAGAGCCCCAGCTCAAACAGCGCTACGACGAGGAGGAGGACACGCAGGCGCTGCTCGACCTGGCCATGTCCCTGGAGGGCGTCAAGCGCAACGCCGGCAAGCACGCCGGCGGCGTGGTCATCGCCCCTACCCCGCTCACTGATTTCACGCCGCTGTTCTGCGAAGCGGGCGGAGGCAGCCTGGTCACCCAATTCGACAAGGACGATGTGGAAACCATCGGGCTGGTCAAATTCGACTTCCTGGGTCTGCGCACCCTTACGATCATTGACTGGACCCTGAAGAACGTGAATTTGCAGCGCTCCGGGGAGGGCCAGGAGCCGATCGTGCTGGAGAAGCTGCCGATGAACGACCCGGCTGCTTTCAGACTGTTACAGGCCTGCCAGACCACCGCGGTGTTCCAGCTCGAATCCCGCGGCATGAAAGACCTGATCCGCAAGCTTGTGCCGGACAGTTTTGACGAGATCGTCGCGCTGGTGGCGCTATTCCGTCCCGGACCGTTGGAATCCGGGATGGTCGACACCTACATCGAATGCAAGCACGGCCGCACCGCGGCGCGCTATCCGCACCCGGCGCTTGAGCAGATTCTGAAGCCCACATATGGCGTGATCCTGTACCAGGAACAGGTCATGCAGATCGCGCAGGAACTGGCCGGATACACGCTGGGCGCCGCCGATATTCTGCGCCGGGCCATGGGCAAGAAAAAGCCGGCCGAGATGGCCAAACAACGCATCATTTTCGTCGAAGGTTCGATGGAGCGCGGCGTGGACGAAGATCTCGCTAACCTCATTTTCGACCAGATGGAAACCTTCGCCGGTTACGGCTTCAACAAGTCTCATTCGGCAGCCTACGCCCTGATCGCCTACCAGACCGCCTGGCTCAAAGCGCACTATACCTCTGTATTCATGGCCGCCGTGCTGTCTTCGGACATGGACAACACGGACAAGGTGGACGAGTTCATTCATGAATGCCGCGACCTCGGGCTAACCGTGCTGCCCCCGGACATCAATCGTTCGCAGCATGCGTTCACTGCGTTAGACGACAACACGATCCTTTACGGGCTGGGAGCCCTGAAGGGTGTCGGACACGCGGCCATCGACAGTCTTGAAATAGAACGTGACGCCAACGGACCCTTCACCGACCTGTCGAACTTCTGTAACCGCATCGACCATCAGAAAATCAACAAGAGGGCCATGGATGTACTGGTCCGCTCAGGCTCGATGGATGCGCTCGACCCGGAACGCAACCGTGCACGCATGATCAACGAAGTGCCGGATGTTATCCACGCAGCCGAACAGTTCCAGCGTGACAAGGAAGCCGGCCAGGTTGATATGTTCGGCAGCTTCAGCCAGTCGGACGCGCCGCACATCACCGAACATCGCGATGTCCGGCCCTGGACGCGCCTGCAGGCTTTGCAGGCTGAACGCAGTACGCTCGGGCTTTACCTGACCGGCCACCCGGTCGAACTTCAGACCGATGACATCGCCCGTTTCACCACCTGCACCCTGGGTTCGATCGAGAAACGGATGCCGGGGGAAAGCAAGGGCAAACGCGGCGGCACGCCCATGATCCTGGCAGGCCTGATCAATGGAGTCCGGCGGCGTGGAAACCGCGGAGGTTTCATGGTGCTGGAGGACCACACCGGGAGACTCGAAGCCTCGCTGTACGATGATGCCTGGACTCTTTATTCCGAGGTGCTTGGTACGGACGAGATCGTGGTTGCCGAGGGCCGGGTCGCGCCCGACAAGTTCACCGGCGGATTTCGCATGAACGTCCAGAAGATCATGACGCTGGCCGAAGCCAAGGCCCGTTTTGCAAAGGGCATCCAGATTTCATTACGCGGCCCGGGTGAGGCAATCTGCGCCTCGCTGCAATCGACTTTCGTACCCTACCAGGACGGATCGGCACAGGTCTGGCTCAATTACAGCAACGCCCGTGCACGGGCGCAGTTGCTTTTGGGCGAAGAATGGAACGTCAAAGCCTGCGAGGAACTGGTCGCGGCACTGGGCGAACTGGAAATGGTCAGCGATGCGAGGCTGGTCTACTGATCGCCGGAGAACGCCGGTTCCTGGAGCGTTAAAGCGCCTGCCCGTAACGCCGGTAGAGAATTTTGACGCGCCGGACGTACTCCTGGGTTTCATCGTACGGCGGCACACCGCCGTATTTCTGAACGGCCGCCGGTCCGGCATTGTACGCCGCGGCCGCCAGCTCAAAATCACCGCCGAATTGGGTCAGCAGCTGCGACAGGTAGCGCGCACCGCCGCTGATATTGTCTTCCGGATCGAACGGGTTGCTTACGTTCAGTTCCTGCTGTGTCTGCGGCATCAGCTGCATCAGCCCCTGGGCACCCTTCGGTGACTGGGCGTCTGTCTGGTAAGCGGACTCGGCATGGATGATCGCCCGTATCAGCGACTCTTCCACCGCGTTGTATTGGGACGCCGAGCGAATTTCAGTGCGAAAAGCGCGAGTGTTCAAAGGTACCTTTTCCCAACTGACTGAACGGCATTTGGGGTCTGCCGCGTAGCATGGAAATCTAAGTACAGAGAAGTCCTGGTCGGTTGGCGGGGCGATATTGGAATAGGTCACGATGCCGTTCTCGTCCACCCACTTGTACACCTGGGCGACGCCAGCAAGCGGTACTGACATGAGGCACGCGGCGGCCAGCATGGCCGCTGCGCGGTATTTTCTAACGGCTATCCCTTGCACTCATGATCCTCCCGATCCGTGGCCTGTTTCAAAAGCGCCGGTCATATTTTAAACTAAAACAGCCAGTTGGTTCATTCAGGAGAATAAAAATGGAAGGGTTACTCGCTTCACTTATTGTCGGCGGCATCGCAGGTTGGCTGGCGGGCATGATCATGAAAGGCAAGGGTCTGGGCGTCCTGATGAATATCATCGTAGGCATCATCGGCGGCGTGATCGGCGGTTGGCTGTTCGGCCTGTTCGGCACCAACCTCGGGGCCGGAATCGTTGGCTCCGTGATAACCGCGACCATCGGCGCCGTGATCCTGCTGTGGCTTGTGGGCAAGCTCAAAAGCTAAGCACGATCGGCGCACCGTCGCCGCGCTTAGAAGCAGGGAAGCGAGGCTCCTTCAAACGTGGCAAAAGCCTCCGCCGTTCTTTTCGAAATAGCGCTGGTGGTATTCCTCGGCCCTCCAGAAGGTGTCTGCCGGCTTCACTTCGGTCACCACAGGAGAAGACCATTTCCCCGAGGCGTCGAGCTCCCTGATTTTCTGCCCGGCCGAGGTGTGCTGGGCCTCGTTGTGCCAAAAGATGGCGGAGCGATACTGGCTGCCGAAATCGGGACCCTGGCGATTCAGCGTGGTCGGGTTGTGCATGTCGAAGAACAGGTCAACCAATTCCGCATAGCTGATCTGCTCATCGTCGTAAGTGACCTGAACGGCCTCGGTATGGCCGGTATTGCCGGTGCAGACTTCCTTGTAGGTCGGGTTATCCTTGTGCCCGCCCATGTAGCCCGAGACTGCATCCAATACTCCCTGCTGTTCCCGAAAACGGGCCTCCACGCCCCAAAAGCAACCTGCTGCAAAGCTGGCAGTCTGCTGACTCATGATTCACTCTCCTTTTCGTTGTCGGTCCGGCGCAGGCGAATCACGCCTTCCTGGGCCGTACTGGCCACCAGCCGGCCTTTTTGGTCATAGATCATGCCGCGGGCCAGGCCGCGCCCTCCGCTTGAACTGGGGCTGTCACACACATAAAGCAACCAGTCATCCAGCCGGAAATCCCGGTGAAACCACATCGCGTGATCCAGGCTGGCAATGATCAGGTTGCCGTGGACCCATGAAATCCCGTGCGGCAACGTCGCCGTGCCCACCAGGTGGAAATCGGAGACATAAGCCAGCAGGGCGCGATGAAGGCGCGGATCTTCCTCCAGTTGACCGTGCAGCTTGAACCAAAGTTCCTTGAATGGAGGCTGCGGTGAGCAGTCATCGGGGTCGGAGCCCCTGACCGCGCGAAATTCGAACGGCCCGAATCGGTCCAGCCAGCGCTGCATGCTCTTGGGCATGTGATCGAATTCCTCGCGCGGCAGCAGCGCCAGGGGCTCGACGTCATCCGGCGGGGGCACCGGCGGAATATCAAACTGGTGCTCCAGGCCCTGCTCCTCCACCTGGAATGACGCCGCCAGCGTGAAGATGGGCCGGCCGTGCTGGATCGCGACCACCCGTCTCGAGCTGAAACTGCGCCCGTCACGGCTGCGGTCGACGTCATAGACAATCGGCGCATCGTGGTCACCCGCCCGCAGGAAATAGGCGTGCAGCGAGTGCGCCAGGCGCCCTTCCACCGTCCGGCTGGCTGCCAGCAGGGCCTGCGCCAGCACCTGGCCGCCGAACACGCGCTCGGTGCCGATGTCGCGGCTCACGCCCCGAAAGAGGTTATCCTCCAGTTTTTCCAGCTCCATCAATCGGCGGAGTTCGTCGAAGGCATCAGATTGTCTGGTCATGGGCTGATCATTTCCCCGGCAAATTAGTTAACATGTTGGCATGACCGGCGAACGAGTCCAAGAGTTGAGTTCAGCTTTGATCGTCGATTCCTGGCTGACCGAAAACACTTCGTTCTCCGGCGCCAACAAAAGGTCATTGACCAAAACAGTTCACGGGCTGGCCAAACGGATTCCGGCAGACCAAAAAACCACCATCGGTATTTCAGGCGCCCCCGGCAGCGGCAAATCCACGCTGGCGCGCGCGCTGGTCCATTATCTCGAGCAGACAGGGACGCCGGCGTGCCGCCTGTCGCTGGATGATTATTACCTGGGACGTGCCGAGAGGGCGCAGTTGGCACAGAAGCAGCACCCGTTGTTTCGGCGGCGCGGAGTCCCGGGCACGCACGAGCTCAAAAGACTGCTTTCGGACATCGACGCCCTCCGCGCCGGGGATATCGGGAAAGTCCATTTGCCGGTTTTTGACAAATCGACAGATGACCGAGCGCCCGAGTTCAACTGGCGCTCGGTGCCGGCTGTGCCGAAGGTCGTTCTGCTCGAGGGCTGGTGTATTGGAGCACCCCCGGAAAAACCGAATCGCCTCGAGCGGCCGATCAATGCGATGGAACAGGAGCACGATTCGAATGCAGCCTGGCGTCTCGAGGTTTTCCGGGCCTGGAACGAAATGCACCGGAGTCTGCGCGAACGCCTCGACCTGCTATGGTACATCCGGGCGCCGGACTGGGATTGCGTGGTCGGCTGGCGCTGGCAACAGGAGCAGGAACTGGAGAATCCGAAACTGCGCAGCCGGCAAGACGTTCGGGAATTCCTCGCCAGCTTCGAAAGAATCGTGAGGCACATGCAGCAGAGTTTTCCCGAATGGGCAGATCTATCTATTGACACCGACCGGCAGCATAACTTCAGCCTGCCGGACCAATACAGGAACTAGCGTGAAGCCGATAAAGACATTCCTCTGGCACGACTATGAAACCTTCGGAGCAAATCCGATGGCAGACCGCCCCGCGCAGTTCGCTGCCGTGCGCACAGACCCGGAACTCAAAGAGATTGGGGAACCTGTCACGTGGTACTGCTCGCCGTCAGACGACGTGCTGCCGCACCCGATGGCGAGCCTGATTACCGGCATCACACCGCAGGAAGCAAAATCGCAGGGCCTGCCCGAGACCGGGTTTGCCGCCCGCATCCTCGAGGAGATGTCGCAACCGGGAACCTGCTCTGCCGGCTACAACAGCATTCGTTTTGACGACACGGTCACCCGGAACCTGTTTTACCGGAATCTTCGGGATCCCTACGAGCGCGAGTATCGCAACGGCAACTCCCGCTGGGACCTGATTGACCTGGCGCGCATGTGTTACGCCCTGCGGCCCGAGGGTATTGAATGGCCCATGCACGAGCCGGGAAAGCCGAGCTTTCGCCTGGAAGACCTGAGCCACGCCAATGGGATCGCACATGAGGGGGCGCATGATGCACTGGCCGATGTGCGGGCGACCATCGGCCTGGCCAGGTTGCTGAAAAACGCCCAGCCAAGACTGTTTGAATGGGCGCTGCAAATGCGTGATTTCGTACAGGCCAAAAAGTTGCTGGACACGGTTGAGCCGGTCCCGGTTCTGCACACCTCGGCACGAATCCCGGCAACGCGCGGATGCACGGCCATGGTGCTGCCGTTGGCCGTTGTGCCCGACCGGCCCAAGTCGGTCATCGTTTTTGACCTGTCGGCAGATCCGGGTCCGTTGCTCACAGAACCTGCCGATGTCATTCACGACCTGGTTTTTACCTCGTCCGCCGACCTGCCGGAGGGCATCGAGCGCTTGCCGCTGAAAGTCATCCATGGAAACCACGTTCCGATGCTTGCGCCTACTGGCACGTTGCGCGGAGTGGACACCGGCAGAATCGATCTGGACCCAAAACAGTGCAAACTGCGCGCCCAACAGATTCTCTCATCGCTTGAAGCCGTCAGGCAAAAAGTCATCGACGCGTTTGCCCTCCCGGGTGAGGGCTTCGCAGAAAGTTCTGACCCGGACCGCATGCTGTACAGCGGCGGGTTCTTCTCCTCTGCCGACCGCCACCTGATGAAAAAGATCCTGGACGTGCCGCCGGAGCAACTGGGTGGGCACATGTGGTCTTTCCAGGACAAACGTCTGCCCTTGATGCTGTTCCGTTACCGGGCGCGAAACTACCCGGAAACGCTGAGCCAGGAAGAGGCGCGCACCTGGGATAAAGACCGGAGATCGCGACTGGTCGAGACAGCCGATCCCGAATACTTCACGCTGAGTGATTTCAGAGCCACCGTGAAGGAACTGCGGGAGAGTGAGAGTGACCGGCCAGAGGCCCAGCGAATCCTTGATAAACTGGAGTCGTGGGTGGTCGAATCCGGCATTTCCGATCTGTGATCAAGGGCAGTTACCCACACCTCGAAATTAATGCCAAAAAACTCATCAATTTATCCGTTGCCACAAGCTTTTTTCAATGGCTTATGGCCACTTCCTCGATTTGATTCGAATTATTTATGCACAAGTGACTGATTGTCTTTATTACAGAATTTTTACATTCGGTCGGACCCGGAACAATAAACATCTTTGCTGTAAGTCATTGTTTTTAATGATCGTAATTTAATTGGTCATTTTTTGACCAATCCGTAACGATACGCACGACGTCTTTAGCCGTGCGTGTTTCCTCACAGGGTTATCCACAGGTTTTGTGGATAAGTTTTCAGGCGACGTTCAGCGCCAGTTGCAGGTCGCTTGACGCCCTCGAAATCGGGGCTTTTCGGCGGTTCGCACTGCGCCTCAAACGACGCCTGGCCACCGGTGAGACGAACTCAACATGGGAACCGTCGGAGAACTGCAGCATCCAGATTTCACGGACACCTTCAGCCGGTTGATTCACAGCCACGACACCCGTAATGGTTTTACCGATCAAGTCCTGATTTGCCTTCATGATGCTCTCCATTTCAACGTGCGAATTTTCTCTGTGAGCCTATTAAACCGCAGCCTTTTCTCAAAACATGAGACGGCGTTTACGTTCATTGGTTCCGGGCAGGACGCGCCCGCCCGGAACGTCACGACGGTTTGTCTCAATTTGCTGTGGTCGCCTCCTGGTCCTGCAGCAGAATCATGCCCCGGTTGCGGTCGATGGTCTTAATGCCGATGCCTTTCACATGGACCAGTTCATCCACGTGAACAAACGTTCCGTTCGCGTCGCGGTAATCAACGATCAGCTGAGCCTTGCTCAAGCCAATGCCCTTGAGGTTCTCGGCAATCTCTGCGGCAGTGGCCTTGTTGACATTGACCGGTTGTGCCGCCCAGGCTGCGTTGAACAGAAAAAAAGCGGCGAGTAAAGTGAGAAAATATTTCATTGTATTTATCCCTTGTATTGGTGGCTGAAAACGCGCAGTTTCTTGCGCAGCGGGTTCACGTAGCGTGCAGGGAAAGCATAGTAAAGATGCGACCCCCGCCCCAGCAGGCTTCTCCTCGCATGCGCGTAGGAAAACGGATGCGACGAATTCGCGACAATCCGCCTTGAACAGACTCCGGCGTTCCGGCACAATGCTTTTCCCCGGCACCATGGGGACAATCAAGGGTGGCCCTCGCTGGTCCCCCCGCGACGACAAGTTGTGAACCCCGTCAGGCCCGGAAGGGAGCAGCGGCAGCAATGAACTCGGGCGCCGGGGTGTGGCGGGCGGGGGTCGCCACCATCTTCGCCCGGCAGTTTGCTATAGTGTCCATTCAATGAACGACCCGAGATCATTCCACCGATGAGTTACCAGGTCCTGGCCCGCAAGTGGCGACCGAAAACATTCCAGCAACTCGTGGGGCAGGAACACGTATCGCAAGCCCTGATCAACGGACTGGACCAGGACCGGCTGCATCATGCCTTCCTGTTTACCGGCACCCGCGGTGTTGGCAAGACGACCATTGCCCGCATCCTGGCGAAGTGTCTGAATTGCGAGAGCGGCGTGAGTTCAACACCTTGCGGCGAGTGCAGCAGTTGCGTGGACCTGGACGAGGGCCGCTTCGTGGACATGATCGAAATCGACGCCGCCTCACGCACCGGTGTGGACGACATGCGAGACCTGCTGGAATCGGTTCAGTACACGCCCACGCGCGGCCGTTACAAGGTCTACATCATCGATGAAGTGCACATGCTCTCGGCAAGCAGCTTCAACGCACTGCTGAAGACCCTTGAAGAGCCTCCGCCGCACGTGAAGTTCGTTTTGGCCACAACCGATCCGCAGAAAATTCCGGTCACCATCCTGTCCCGCTGCCTGCGTTTCAATCTGCGCAGACTGCTGCCCGATCAAATCAGCACCTATCTCAGAACGCTGGTTGACACGGAAAACATCGAAACCGAATCAGATGCCCTCACGGTGCTGGCGCGGGCCGCCGACGGCAGCATGCGAGACGGCCTCAGCCTGCTCGACCAGGCGATTGCATTCGGCGGCGGCAAGCTGGCCATGTCGGACCTCGAGAAGATGTTGGGCCTGGTGGACCGTGAACACGTCTCAGCAATGATCAGGGCGTTGGCCTCGGACAATGCGCAGGGCATGCTGGGTATCGTGGAAGACCTCGTTTCCCAGTCACGCGACCTCGAGACTGTTCTGCTGAACCTGGCCGAAACCCTGCACCGCATTACCCTGGTCCAGTGTGTGCCGGGTTATCGTGATCCTGAACGGAGCGACTGGGAGTCCATCGAGGAACTGGCGGAGCAATTGACCCCGGAGGATGCCCAGCTGTTTTACCAGATCGCCATCAAGGGCCGCGCTGAACTCGGGTTGGCGCCCGATCCACGAACCGGGCTGGAAATGACGTTGTTGCGGATGCTGGCCTTCAGGCCGGCGGATGCAGCAACCGCCGCGCCGGTAGCGGGCGACCCGTCCGGAACCGCACGCGCGGATGACAAACCCGCCACCAAGCCACGCACCGCACCAGTCTCAACGGCAGCCGCCCCGGCCCGAAAATCCGCGGCAAAGAAAATCCGCGAAAAAGCAAAAAAGGATACTCCCTCGCCGGCACCGTCAGACTGGGTCACGCTGCTCGAAGAACTGAATCTTTCGGGGCAGGCGCGCGAACTGGCGCGCAATGTGCAGCTCCAGTCCCGGTCGGATGACCGCTGGGATTTTGCCATTGCGCCGTCGTTGCGTCACCTCGGTTCGAAAAACTGCATCAGCCGTCTCAGCGAGGCGATCAGCGACCGCATTGGACACGCGGTGAACGTGCGGATCGTCGACGACAAAGCCCGGGAACTGAAGACTGCGGCGGCCCTGGAAGAGCGGAAAGTCAGGCAAAGCATGAGTGAAGCCGAAAAGGCGATCAACGACGACCCAACCGTCAAGGAACTGAAAGAACAAATGGGCGCACAGCTGGTCGAAGACTCTATACAACCCATACAGTAAACACCGATCAAGCAGGAAACGGACACATTTATGAAAGGTAATCTCGCAGGCCTGATGCAACAGGCTCAGAAAATGCAGGAGGAAATGCAACGGGCCCAGGAAGAACTGGCCAACCTGGTCGTCACCGGTGAAGCCGGCGGCGGCATGGTCAAGGTAACGATGACGGGTAAGCATGCGGTGCGCCGGGTCGAAATCGATCCCTCGCTGCTCGATGATGTCGAGATGCTGGAAGACATCATTACCGCTGCGGTGAATGACGCGGTCAATCGCGTCGCCGCCTCTACCCAGGACCGCATGTCGGATATGACCGCCGGCATTCCGCTCCCACCCGGCATGAAACTGCCGTTCTGATTGGTAGCCCGTGAGCTCCGAACCGCTGCTCGAACAACTGATCGATTCGCTGCGCTGTCTGCCCGGCGTTGGGCCCAAATCGGCCCAGCGCATGGCCCTGCACCTGCTGGAGCGCGACCGGGACGGCGGCAAAACGCTCTCGGCCGTATTGGCTGAATCGATGGAGCGCATCGGCCGTTGCCGCGAGTGCCGGAATCTGACCGAGGACGAAACCTGTTCGATCTGCGCCAACGAGCAACGGGACAGGGACCAGCTCTGCATCGTTGAATCGCCCAGTGACGTGATCGCCATTGAGCACGCCACCGGGTTCCGGGGCCGTTACTTCGTTCTGATGGGGCGGTTGTCCCCGCTGGACGGAATCGGGCCGGAGGAGCTTGGCCTGGAGCAACTGGCTGAACAACTCGGCCAACGTCCGCCGCAGGAAATGATCATCGCCACCAACCCGACGGTAGAAGGCGAAGCCACGGCGTTTTACCTGCAGCGCATGGCGCAAAAACACGGAATCTCGGTCAGCAGAATCGCCCATGGCGTGCCGCTGGGCGGCGAACTCGAGTTCACCGACCAGTCAACCATCGCCCACGCCTTCTCCAGCCGCCTGGCTATTTGAACCCTTCCCCCGGGTTTCGGCCTTACGGCTGCACCCTCAGCGTCCACAACTGCAGCAGACTCTGATAAAAACTGCACTGCCGCTGCAGGCGCGTGACAGCATCCGCGCTGAACGAATCCTGTAAATAAGCCCGCAGCAACAGCTCCGCCGGCGCGGGCGCCACATCGTGGTGCTGCACGATTACCGCCAGGTCAAAAAACGGGTCGCCGACGGCTGCATATTCCCAATCGATCAACATCAGGTCATCGCTCTCCAGGATATTCTGGCAGACCAGGTCGTTGTGGCATAAAACCGGCGGGGAAGAATCCGCGCCGATCGCCTGTGCCTGCAGTCTCGCGCGCTCCAGGATCGATCGTGATTCTGCGCTGGCCAGTTGCCCGTCGTAACGCTCGGCCGCGGCCAGTGGGTCGAAAGCCTCGCCAACAGGTGGCAGGCTGTGCAGCGTTCTCAATCGCCGGGCCAGGCGGGACAGGTTTTCCGGGCATGCCAGGTCCGCACCAGTCCAGCTTCGACCCGGCAAAAATCGCCGCAGGTAAAGACCGGCTTCCGGGTCAAAGTACAGCGGCTCCAGCGCCAGCCCAGCCGCTGCCACCACCCGGGTCACCCGCTCCTCGTTATGGCGGTTCAGCCCGAGCGAGGCGGCGCCAGGTTTATCCAGGCGCAACACGAAATGCCGGCCTTCATGGGCTACCCGGTAGCTTGCATTGGTAGGGCCGTCGGATAACTGGATTTCGATTTGCGCGTGCCCAAAACCCGGGATACCGGCCAGCGCCCGTTCAGCGGCAACAGCATCGGCGGGCCGACCGTTCACGCGGTGCTCTCCAGCATACTGGCCCGCCATTTTCGATAACCGATTACGATCATTACCAGGTAAAAAGCGAACAGCCCGGCGGTGAAATAGAGCTCACGCGAAAGATAAAGTCCGATTGATACTGCATCGATCACGAACCAGTAGATCCAGTTTTCCAGGATTTTTCTCGCCACCATGAAGGTCGCCACGACCGCGCCCCAGGTGGTGAACGAGTCCAGAAACGGCAGAGCAGCGGAACTGTATCGTGACAGCAGTTCACCGCTGACCAGCACCAGCGTCATCACGGTGAACAGCGCGATCAGATGATAACGGACGGGCCAGGTGCTGACTTCGAGTTCCTCCCCGCCAGCGCCCCCGTGGCGCCATTCGTACCAGCCGTAGGCAGCCATCCCCAGGTAAAAAAACTGCAGGGCCGATTCCATGTAGAGGTCGGCCCGGTACATGATAAACAGGTACAACAGGGTGCTGACGGCCGCCGCCGCCCAGCACCAGATGTTTTGCCGGATGGCCAGCACCAGGTAGATGACCGCCAGCAGCACCGCCAGCACCTCCCACAACTGAAATTGCGTCAAATCAGCGTTCCGGCGTTAGGCTTGGCGTACGGCCGATTTCCAGGTCGACGTTCAGATATTTAACCACCAGTACGACCGTGTTGCTGGAAGCCTCCATCACTTTGCGCATGCACAGATTAATAGCGCCGGTGACTGAGTCGAAATCACCCCGCATCTGGGTGCTCAACTGGTTGGTGACAATCTCGATGCCGGGCTGAAGACGGATCTCCTTTATGAAACTGATGATCTCGGGAACCGGGCCGTCCTTCAGTGGATACAGGCTCAGGTCTGCTACGATTTTCATGGGTTATGCTCCCGCGCGCGGTCAATAGCGATAACTGACCGTCACGCCATAGTGCCGGGGGTCGCCCAGCTTGGTGTAGCGGGTTCTCTCGAACAGGGGCGGTTCAAGCCCGAAGGAAAATCCGCGGGTGTAATAAGTTTCATTGAACAGGTTACGCGCCCAGGCGTATACCGACCAGTGGCGACCCTGTTTTCCGACCTTAAGGTTGACCGTTCGGAAGGCGCCTGACTTTTCATCGTGGCTGTAATCGAAATAATAGGAACCAACGGCGTTGAAATCTACGCGGGCCACCCAGCCCCGGCCCATGGCGTAACTCGCCCCGAGGTTCAGCGTGTAAGGCGGCGCGTGGGCAAACGCCCGGCCGATCAGCTCCCCGTCGATATCGGCTTCCCGTTCCAGGCCGTAGGCATCGATTTTCGACTTCAACAGCCCCAGGCTGCCGTGCAGACGCCAGTGATCACTGACTTGCCAGGCCAGGCTGGCTTCGAGTCCAAATGAATGGCCTTCGGCATTACTGGTGATAAACACGAAGTCATTCGGGTTGTCGGTAAACTGTGCCGAACTACGCAGCTGCATGTCGGCGCGGTCCATGTAGAAAACGCTGATCTCGGTAGTCAGTTCCCCACCCCGCCAGAGCCCCTTGATGCCAGCCTCGTAATTCATCAGGCGCTCCGGCTCGTAGGCAATGGCTTCCGGCCCCAGTTCGGCGCCGGGGCCGAGCGCCCGGGCCAGGCTGGGATTGAAACCGCCGGCCTTGTAGCCCCGCGACAGCAGGCCATAAACCCGTGCCCCGCCGTCGAGCTGGTAATCGATGCTGATATCACCGCCCCACAGGTTTTCACGGGGAGAAAATGCGTTGGTGACCGGCTGTTCCGGATTGCCGTAAACATAATCCCGGAAGGCGTCATCGTAGTCGGCCTTCCAGCGCTCGAAACGTAAGCCGATGTCCAGGCCGACCCGGTCGGTCAAGGCGCTGTCCAGCCTGCCGAACAAAGCATAATTATCCGATTGATAAGCACTCTGCAGCGTGGTCCGGTCCAGGCAGGGCGCACACCAGCTCAGCGGCGCGTCGGCGCTGTCATCGTACAGGCCGGCGGACAGGATATCGTTCGATTCCTCCAGGCGCTGGGCGTAGACGCCGAGCAGCCAGTCACTGCGGCCGTTGAACAGCCGGCCCTGGGGCGAGGAAAGCAAGCGGAATTCCTGGGTCAGGGAGTCACGTTCGCGCGCATCGGTGTAAATGTAGTCATAGCCGTAGGGAGCCCAATAGGCTTCGTCGCCCCACTCGCCGTCAAAGGAGAAGAGCACGTCTGAATTGGCAAACGAGGTAATGCTGGCAAATTCGACCGCGCTGCTTAGCGGACCCGTCAATTTCAGTGACGCGCCCCAGGTCTGCTGTTCGTCACGCCCCGGGTTGTCGCTGAAAGTCACCCTGCCGTTTTCCGGCGACCAGGCATCGTAGCCGTTATCGAAATCGGCATACAGCGCGCTCAGTTTCGCTTCCCATCCTTTACCCATGTCCCACAGGAGTTTTCCGCGTGCGCTCCACTCGTCCCGGCCGTTACTGTCGTCGATGCCCAGCGAGACGTTGTCATAGAAACCGTTGCCCCGGTAATGATTGACCGACACGTGCCCGCTGGTTCGCTCTGTCACGCCCCCGCCAAGGGCCGCGCCGAAACCGAAGGTGCCGTCATTCCCGGCCAGCAATTCCGAATTCAGCACAAATTCCGGCGCTGGGTCGGCCGACTGCACGTAGACCATGCCAGCCAGCGCGCTGGCGCCGAAACGCGTCGCCTGGGGCCCTCTCAGAACTTCCACCTGCTGGATATCGAACACCGAGCTGATTCCGCCGATACCGGACAGGTCGATGTCGTCGATAATAAAACCGATGGACGGATTGGGTGCGCCTTCATATTGCTCCAGCTCGCCAATTCCGCGTATCTGGAAATAACGCGCGCGCGAGCCGTCGCCCGAAAAGTTCATGTTGGGGACCAGTGTGATCAGCTCTTCGAAATTTTGCAGGCTCGAAGACCGAATGGTCTCGCGGTTCAAAACCGTGATACTGGAATCGATCTCGAGCTTCGAGGACCGCCGAAACTCGGAGACGACCACTTCTTCCAGCGGCCCCGGGGGATATTCGAACTCCTGTTCTTCAGAATCATCGCTGGCGGCGGCCGACAGCGGTAACAGGACGATAATCGCAGTGCTTAAAAGTTTTCTGCCGAACATGGTCAGGATCTCAGTTATTGTCGAGATCCAGTCGAGCCTTCAGCGGGAATATCGGGAAGTCCTATTCCTACGCCGGCATTAACCGGATCAGGTTCAAAGGGTTCCTGAAATCAGATCTCAGGCCGTTAGGCCACCCCTGAGGAATGCATGATATTGTAGCGGAAAATACATGGCCGAATCCAAAAACATGCAAAAAAAACTGGCAGAACTCGAGCTGCTGTCACGGCAGCTTGACCCGGAACCTGGCGTCAGAAAGCTACTGTTCGAGCAGGTCGGGGCCTATTCCGAAGCCTTTTTGGAGCAATTACCCGCCGCGAAAACCTTTATACGCGATCAGGGCAACGACGGCTTTACAGCGTCACCGATCGGCGAGCAGGGAGAAGAAGTCTCGAGCCTGCTCGCTTTTTACCGACGGGAAGTCGATACCACCGGCATTCTGCCCGCGTCCGGCGGCCAGCTCGGTTACATTCCGGGCGGAGGGCTTTACCCTTCGGCCCTCGGTGACTTTCTGGCCGGCATTAGCAACCGGTACTCGGGGGTGGCTTTCGCCGGTCCCGGGGCGGCCCGCATGGAGCATTCCCTGGTGCAGTGGATGTGCCGGCTGGCCGGCTGGCCCGAATCCGCTGCCGGCGATCTGACCTCGGGTGGAACGACCGCGACACTCTCGGCGCTGGTCACCGCTCGGGACGCCTGCGGGATAGACCACATCGAGATACCGCGGGCCTGCGTGTACCTGACAGAACAGGCGCACCACTGTATCGGCAAGGCCATGCATGTCGCTGGGCTGAAAGACATCCAGAAGCGGGTCATTCCCATGGATTCCCGTTTCCGGATGGATGTGGCAGCTTTGGAACAAGCGATCAGGGAAGACCGCGCGCGCGACCTGAACCCATGGCTGGTCATTGCTTCCGCGGGGACCACCGACACCGGCGCCGTGGACCCCCTGCCCGGCATCGCCGAAGTGGCGAAAAACAACGCGCTCTGGTTGCATGTCGATGCTGCCTACGGCGGCTTTTTCCGGCTTTGTCCGGAGGGGCAGGAGCGCCTCGCGGGTATGGAAGCCGCGGACTCCATCGTGATGGATCCCCACAAAGGGCTCGGCCTGCCCTACGGAACCGGGGCCGTTCTGATTCGCGAAGGACACTTGCTGGCCCGGTCAAACGCCTACTATGCCGACTACATGCAGGACGCAAAACCGCCTGAACATTCGGTTGGACAGGCGTTCTCTCCGGCTGACTATTCGCTGGAACTGACGCGCCCGTTCCGCGGACCCCGGATGTGGTTTCCGCTCAAGTTCTTCGGCCTGAGGCCCTTCCGGGCGGCCCTTTCCGAGAAAATCTGGTTGGCGCGTTACTTCTATGAGGAACTGGGCAAGCTGGAAGAGTTCGAGCTGGGACCCTACCCCGACCTGTCGATCGTGACTTTCCGATTTCGGCCGGATGGCGGCGACATCGACGCGCTGAACCGGCGGCTGCTGCAAGCGGTGCATGACGATGGAAAAGTTTTCATTACCTCCACCCTGATCGGCGGAACGTTTACGTTGCGCCTGGCGGTGCTCAATTTCCGGACCCACCGGCAGACCATCGACTACCTGCTGAAACTTTTGCAGGCTAAAGCGGAAGAATTAGCTGGCTGAGGTCATGGAATTTGCGCCGGGAGCGCACTATCCTTCCGGTACCTGAATACAAGCACTGCCCGACACAAGAGGTTTTACCACGATGAACCTGATGAACAATGCCGTAATCCAGACGCCCCCACCGGTCAACGAGCCGGTGCTGAACTATGCGCCGGACAGCCCAGAAAAGAAGGCGCTGAAAGCCGCGCTTGAACAGATGGCCTCCATCCAGGTTGATATCCCCATCGTCATTGGCGGCAAGGAAATCAGGACTGGAAACCTCGGAAAGATCGTAATGCCCCACAACCACGGGCATGTTCTGGGCAGCTACCACAAGGCGGGCCCGGAAGAGGTTCAGCAGGCGATTGATGCGGCGGTCGCCGCACAGGCGGGGTGGGAGAACTTTCGTTGGGAGGAACGAGCGGCGATTTTTTTGAAGGCGGCCGAATTGCTGGCCGTCAAATACCGGGCAAAGATGAATGCCTGCTCGATGCTCAATGGCGGCAAAACAGTTTACCAGGCGGAAATCGACGCGGCCTGTGAGCTGATCGATTTCCTGCGGTTTAACGTGCGCTACGCCCAGGAGATCTATGAGAAGCAACCCGAGTCCTCTCCGGGCGTGTGGAATTTCGTTCAGCACCGCCCGCTGGAGGGCTTCGTGTTTGCCGTTGCGCCGTTCAATTTCACGGCGATCGCCGGCAACCTGCCGACGGCGCCCGCCATCATGGGCAATACCGTCGTGTGGAAGCCTGCCTCGTCACTGGTGTACACCCCCTGGCTGTTCTTACAAATGCTCGAAGAGGCAGGACTGCCGCCGGGCGTCATCAACTTCGTTCCGGGTTCCGGCGCCACGGTGGGCGACACCTGCCTGGCCGACCCCCATCTCGCCGGCATTCACTTCACCGGTTCGACCCGGGTGTTCCAGCAAATGTGGAAAACCATCGGCGAGAACATTTCCGGCTACAAATCCTATCCGCGGATTGTCGGTGAAACCGGTGGCAAGGACTTCGTTTTCGCGCATCCCAGTGCCGACGCCGACGTACTGGTGACCGCGCTGGTCCGCGGCGCCTTCGAGTACCAGGGGCAGAAATGTTCGGCCGCCAGCCGCGCTTACATCCCCAGGTCGCTATGGCCAGAAGTCGAAACCGGACTGCGGACCCAGATTGGGCGAATCAGCATGGGCCCGCCAACGGATTTCCGTAATTTCTTCGGCGCCGTCATCGACCAGGCAGCCTTTGACTCGATATCCGCCTATATCGACTACACCAAGGAAAACGACGGCGCGGAGATTCTCATCGGCGGTTTCTGTGACGACAGTACCGGGTACTTTATTGAACCGACGGTCATCCTGGCCAGCGACCCGAATTTCAAAACCATGGTGGAGGAAATTTTTGGGCCCGTGCTGACCGTTTTCGTCTACGAGGACAAGCAGTTCGAGGAAACCCTGGCGCTGTGCGACCAGTCGTCCATGTATGCCCTGACCGGCTCCATCATCAGCCGGGACCGCCGCGCAACCAGCCTCGCGATCAGCAAGCTCGAACACGCTGCCGGCAATTTCTACATCAACGACAAACCCACCGGCGCCGTGGTCGGGCAACAGCCGTTCGGCGGGGGACGGGCATCAGGCACCAACGACAAGGCAGGCTCGCAGGCCAACCTGATGCGCTGGGTCTCGACCCGTACCATCAAGGAAACTTTCGTGCCGCCAACGGATTTTGAGTACCCGTTCATGGACGAAAAGTAAGCGACTACCGAACGGTAGCTGGCCGTGCTGAGGGGCGCGCCTCAGCCTCTTATTGCATTTCCTGGGTCCGCGGAATCTTTTTCAGCGTTTCCAACAGCAATCCCCAGTACTTCTGCACTGAACTGACCTGGACTTTCTCATCCGGCGAATGGGCGCCGCGGATATTGGGTCCAAACGAGATCATCTGCATATCCGGATAATTGGTGCCCAGGATGCCGCATTCCAGTCCTGCATGGCATGCCAGCACCGCGGCTTTTTCACCAAACAGCTCTTCGTACAGGTCGCTTACGAGTTTCACGATCGGTGAGTTGGGCTTCGGCGCCCACCCGGGATATGCGCCGGTGCACTCAACCGTTGCTCCCATCAGTTCAAACGTGCTCTGGATCGCGCGCGCCAGGTCCATCTTTTCCGAGTCGACGGACCCGCGCGTCAGGCACATCACCTGGTACTGGCCGTCTGCCACTCGCACCCGCGCGAGGTTGTTCGAAGTCTGAACCAGGTCGTCGACATCCGGACTCATACGGAAGATACCGTTCGGGCAGGCCGAGACTGCACGCAGCAACGTGTCCTGAAAATCAGCACCGATAACAGCCGCGGGACGTTCACAGGGCTCGAGCAGGATTTCCAGGCCCGGATCGGTTGTGGTGTATTCGGATTGCAGAATGGCCGCCTGTTTGGAAACGAGCCTGGCGAGATCATCGGCGTCCGACGCGCCGACCACCACTGTGGCAGAGGCCTCGCGGGGTATGGCGTTACGCAAGCCACCGGCATCGATGGAGGCGACCCGCAGCCCGCACTGCTCCGAAGCCGTCAGCAGCAGGCGGTTGATCAGTTTGTTCGCATTGCCGCGCCCGCGGTGAATATCCATACCGGAGTGGCCGCCGGTCAGCCCTTTCACGCGCAGGACGAAGGCATCCGTGTCTGGCGCCGGCCCTTCCTGCGCGTAAGAGCCGCTTGCGGTGACATCAACGCCGCCGGCGCAGCCGATGGTGATTTCATCATCGTCTTCGGTGTCCAGGTTCAACATGATCTGTGCGGAGAGCAATCCGCCTTTCAACCCCATCGCGCCGGTCATGCCGGTTTCCTCGTCAATGGTAAACAACGCCTCGATGGCCGGGTGAGGAATGTCCGTCGAAGCGAGTATCGCCATAGCCGAGGCCACGCCGATGCCGTTATCCGCGCCCAGCGTCGTTCCGCGAGCCTTGACCCAGTCGCCATCGATGAACATGTCGATCCCCTGGGTATTGAAGTCAAAATCGGTGTCCGCGTTCTTCTGGTGCACCATGTCCAGGTGTCCCTGCAACGCGATGGTCACACGGTCTTCCATGCCTGGCGTCGCCGGCTTCTTGATGATCACGTTTCCGATGTCGTCCACGATCGTTTCCAGGCCGAGACTTTCACCAAAGGCCCGCATGAACTCAATCACGCGGTCCTCCTTCTTGGACGGCCGCGGCACGGCGTTCAGGTCAACAAAATGGTTCCACATGGGGCGGGGTTCGAGTTGTGCTAATTCCTGGTTCATGATGCTGTTGGTCATTCCTGTCAGTTCGTTAAAAGGCTACAAATACGGTATGTCATTCAAGACATATAGGTCTGAATCGAGGTCATTTAAAGCCTGTTTTTCAGCCGAAATGGAGCGTTTTGACTTCCTGGTAGTCTTCCAGCCCTATCGCGCCGCCTTCGCGCCCGTTGCCGGATTGCTTATAGCCGCCGAACGGGCTGCCGTATTCGAAACCGCCGCCGTTGATGTGCACTGCTCCGGCCCGTAGCCTGGCCGCGACCCGCTCGGCCCGTTTTGCGTCACCGGTCTGGATATAGGCCGCCAGCCCATAAGGTGTGTCGTTGGCGATTTCGATTGCCTCCTCCTCCGTATCGAACGGAATGATGGCCAGCACCGGGCCGAAGACTTCCTTCCGGGCAATAGCCATGTCATTGCTGACGTCGGCAAATATCGTGGGCTTGACGTAGTAACCGGTTTCGAACCCATCGGGTTTTCCCGGGCCGCCGCACAACAGGCGGGCGCCTTCGGTAATGGCGCGCTCGATATGACCCTGTACCCGGCCGAACTGGATATCGCTGACCAGGGGCCCGATGTGATCACCTTCCACTGCAGGATCACCCACGGCCTGGGCCTCACCTGCGCTTTTCGCTATCCCCACCACCTCGTCGTAGCAGGACCGCTCCACCAGCAACCGGGTGGGCGCATCGCAGGACTGGCCGGTATTGCCGAAGCATTCGTGAACCGAGGCCGTCACCCGGGTCACCAATTCCGGGCCACAGTCGGCAAACACCAGGTTGGGTGACTTGCCGCCCAACTCCAGGGTCACGCGCTTGACCGTATCGGCCGCGTCTTTGCTGATCGCCCGGCCGGCACGGGTAGAGCCGGTAAAGGAAATCATCTGGATATCTGCGTGCTTCGACAGCGTTGCTCCGGCCGTTGGGCCGTCACCGTTGACCAGGTTGAACACACCCGCCGGAAACCCGGTATCGTGCAGCATTTCGGC
>JABDLD010000001.1 GCA_013001885.1 Lysobacterales bacterium | reverse complement strand
CCCGCGCCCTGGTCGCGGAGCCGGCGATGCTGCTGGCGGACGAACCCACCGCTTCGCTGGACAAGGCCTCCGGCCGTGAAATCGTGGACCGGATGAAAACCCTCGCCCGGCAACGCGGGACGACAATCCTGCTGGTCACCCACGACAACCGCATCCTCGACATCGCCGACCGGATCGTGCACCTTGAGGACGGCCGGCTGACCACGTTCACCGAGGCCGTCATCGCCAACAACCGGCACATGATGGAGATGCTGGCGGACAACCGCCAGAAACAACCGCTGGACGAAATCGTGGACGAACTGGACGAACTCCAGTTCAGCCAACTGCTGCAGGACATCACCGAGGAATCGGAAAGGTTTCTCGAGGTGACGGCATTGGCGAACAACATCGCGTTCAAAAGCATGCTTGACCGGGGCGTTTTTGCATTTACCCGCAAGCTAACCACCCTGTTAAATGCGGAACGCTCATCGCTCTTTCTGGTCGAGGGCGAAGAGCTGGTGCTGAAAGTCGCCGAAAACCTCGATGAAATGGGAGAGATCCGCATTCCCGTCGGCAGCGGTATTGCCGGCGCGGTCGCGCAGGGCGGGAAATCCATTCGCATTGACGACGCGTACGCTGACCCGCGTTTCAATCGGGAAGTGGACAAGCAGACGGGCTTTCACACCCGCTCCATACTGTGTCTGCCGATCAAGAATCTCGAGGGTGAGGTGTTCGCCGTGGCGCAGTTGCTGAACCGCAAAGACGGCAAACCTTTTGACGATAAAGACGAACACCGATTTGCCAGCTTTATTCAATCAATCGGCGTCATCTTCGAAACACAGTTGGGTCTGGGGGGTTGATCGCCGAATGAAAGTGCGGGAAATCGAATCTGCCGGTTTAAGCAGGCGAATTCTGCTCACGCTGGGCACGTACTTCAATATCGACTTCAGGGACGATGACCCGTTACTGGAAGAACTGGAAGTCACCACGGTGCCCGGCGGGGACTGGCTGATGCGCCAGGGCGACCCGGGGGATGCGCTCTATTTCCTGGTGCGCGGACGCCTGCAGGCCTGGGCCGCAAGCGAGGCCGGCGATGCCAGGGGCCAGTTCCTCAACGAGATTGTGCCGGGCGACAGCGTGGGTGAGCTCAGCCTGTTGACCGGCGCACCCCGTGCGGTGGGAATCCAGGCAATCCGCGACAGCCTGCTGATCCGCCTGAACCGGGAATCATTTGAACGCCTGGCCACCACCTACCCTGCGCTGGTCATGCGGCTGGCCGCCAACGTGGCCTCGCTTCTGCAAAGCAGCAGTCACGGAACCAAATCCTCAACGCGCAATCTGAACGCCATCACCATCGTGCCGCTCAGTGCGTCTGCCCGCCTGCAGGATTTTTACCGGGAACTGGTCCGGGAGTTGGAAAACGAGGGCCCTACGTTGAACCTGTCCGCCGATAACCTGGGCAGGAAAGGTGCGCCGTTAAACTCGCTGAAACCGGGCCAGGCCATTCCCGAGCGACTGCGGAACTGGCTGCAGGACCAGGAAAACGAATACCGTTTCGTGGTTTACCAGTGCATGAGCGAAAACCCGGACTGGTCGCATTTTGCCTTGCGCCAATCCGACATGGTTCTGCTGGTGGGTGATGCCTCGCATGATCCGTCTCCACAACCCTGGGAACGGGACCTGCTGGAGCAGTCCGGTTCGACGATTGCCCGCCAGCTACTGGTGTTGCTGCAGCCTCCCATAGACTCGCAGATTCGAAACACGGCCGATTGGCTGGCCGACAGAAACGTTGACTTTCACGTGCATGTGCGTGATGGCCAACCGGATGATCTGAGCCGCGTCACCCGGATAATTTCCGGCAATGCGTTTGGCCTTGTCCTGGCCGGCGGCGCCGCCCGTGGTTTTGCGCATCTTGGTGTGCACCGGGCCATCCAGGAACTCGGTCTGCCGATCGACTGGGTGGGCGGCACGAGCATCGGAGCCATCATGGCGGCCACCATCGCCAGCCCGATACCCATGAAAGAAGCCACGGAACTGGCCAAAACGTCTTTTGTTCAGGGCAAGCCTTTCAGTGATTTCACGATACCGGTGATGTCCCTGATCCGCGGGCGCCGGATGGACCAGATGCTGCGCGAGCACCTGGACTACCAGATCGAGGATTTACCCATTCCGTTCTATTGCGTGTCCTGCAACCTGGATACGGGCTCCACCAATCTGCACGAGAGTGGCGACCTGCCCAACGCACTGCGGGCGAGTGCCGCGCTACCCGGCATCATTCCGCCGGCCGTGGTCAATCAGCGCCTGACCATCGACGGCGCTGTCGTCAACAACCTGCCGGTTGACATCATGCGCAAGAAACCCGTGAACCGGATCATCGCGGTTGACCTGGGTTCGGCAGACGAAATGAAGGTGGACTACAGCTCGGTGCCTTCTCCATGGGCCGTTTTTCGCGGACGTTACCTGCCGTTTGCGCCGAAACACCGCGTGCCCAGCCTGTCCAACATCATGCTCAAGGCAACGCTGCTCGGCACCCTGGAACGGGTCCGTGAACAGGGCAAACAGGCGGACATTCTGCTCAACCCCCCGGTGCGCCAGTTCGGGATGACGGAGGTCAAATCGTTTGAAAAAATTGTGCAGGCAGGCTACCAGCATGCAATCAGTGAGCTGGGCGCATGGCTCGAGAAAAACCCAAACGGATCAGACAAACCATGATGTTCCCAGGAACTCTCGCCGCCCCCGGACCACTGTCAGCTCCGCCGCAAATCCGCTGCCCGACCGCTTACGAGATAGCCGGCGATCACAGAGAAGACAGCCATGGTCCATACGATCACCGCGCCGGTGGGCAGGTCCAGCAGCGCTGAAACCGTGATGCCTGCCAGGTAGGAGAGTCCTCCAACCACGTAACCGGCCGTCAAGCGCGCCGCACCCTGCATCCGGCGGGTCGCGAGCGCCGGCAGAATCAGGCTGGCGAAAACCAGGTAAACGCCGACGATCTGCACTGCGGCCGTGATTGCAAACGCAAAAGTGACGTAAAACCCGGCCGGCCCAATACGAGCCCGGCCGATATACCAGACCGCCAATAACAGGACATAGAGCGCTGCAATGGGAATCAGCATATGCCAGGTGGTCCACAGTATCTGGCCCACCAGGATGTCCTTCAGGTATTCACCGCCGTGCGGATTTTCAGCCAGCAAAATGATGCTGCCGGTGGCGGCCAGCACAAACAGAGTGCCAATCAGGGCTTCCTGAATGTCCGGCCAGTATTTTTCCGTCCAGTTCAGCCCCGCGGCGGCCAGCAGCGCGGCGCCAACGGCCGAAACCTGCACGGCATACATATTGTCTTCCAGGCCCATCGAACCTGCCGCGATCACCCCAAGCGCCGCGACCTGGGCCACCGCAAGGTCGATGAATATGATGCCCCGTCTGAGCACGACCTGACCAAGGGGAACATGCGTGCTGAGCACCAGCAGCCCGGCGACCAGAGCCGGCCCGATGATCGTCCAGTCGAGCAGGTCCCAACTCACCCGCCCGCGCCCCCGGTTAGCGCCAGCAGCCGATTCAGCACATCGTCAAACAGGCCGAAGAGGTCGCTTGCGCCATCCGTTCCGCCAACGGTCAACGGCAGCATCACGGCGGGTATTCCGGTCTGTTCCTGCAGCCAGTCAGAGGCCTTTGCGCTCTGAAACGGCGACCGGATGATGACATCGGCTCCGCTGCCGTCGGTGCCCAACTCGGACAGAAGCGACGACAGGTGAGAAGCAGTCGGCGGAATTCCGGGAACGGGTTCCAGGGTTGCCACTTCCTGCAGCTGCAGCCAGTCCTCCAGGTACACCCAGGATTTGTGATGACAGACAACACGCTTGCCCGCCAGCGGTTTGGCCCGCTTTTCCCAATCGACAATGGCCGACTGCCAGCGCAGCAGGAACTCGTCTGTGCCTTTTGCGTAGACGGCTGAATTAGCCGCATCGAGCAACGCCATGCGGGCGCCCAACGCACGCGCCACCAGCGCAATATTGTGCGGATTCATCTGGACATGGGGATTCCCCTGGGGATGCATGTCACCCTGTGCGCGGTCCACACTTTGCGGCACATCAAGACGGGGCACAAAACTGCTGGCTTCCAGGAAGCCGGCCTGACCGGGCAGAACATCGCGGTTGTTGGCCTTGCTGAGCAGCATGGGCAGCCAACCGATCTCCAGCTGGGCACCGCTGCAAATCACGAGGTCGGCTTTGCGCACCCTGGAGATCAGGCTGGGCCGGGCCTCGACATAGTGCGGATCCTGTAATGCGTGGGTCGCGCTGGTCACCTCAACAAGCTTGCCGCCAATCTCCTCGGCCAAGGCGGACCACTCGGGCTCGCAGGCAAAGACATTAAGGCTGGCATGGGTCGTCGCGGGCAGTCCGAATAGGGTCAGCAGCGTTATCAACATTATTCTGTTTTTCATCTTTTCGGCCCCCGATCAGAAGCTGTGGGCGCCGTGGGCGCCAATGCTGAAGATATATTGCAAACCGAACTGGTTATCCGAAAGTCCAGTAGCGTCATCATAGTTGTACTGTAATCGCAGGCGGCTGAATTCGCTGTTGGACCAATCCACCATCAGGCTGTAACGCGTTGGGTCATCGCCCAATGGATACAGTGAACTGCCCTGCCAGTCTGCAGCGGGAACAGCTCCGGACAGCCGGTCGTAACGTGCGCCAACGCGCCAGCGCGGCACCGGCTGATAAACCGCCTGCGCATACCAGCCGCGTTGATCGTAGTCCCATGGACCCCGGAAACCGTCCGGCAGCTCGTAAACGCCTGTTTCGTCACGCCACATGTATTCAGCCTGGAACTTGAAGTTTTTCTGCCGGGAATTACCGTTGGGCGCCCATTTCCAGATAAAGTCGGCAACGAACAGATCGGTATCGCCGGTGAACAGAAGGGGATCGTCTTCAGCACCCGATTCACGTTCATCCGCATCCGCCCGAAGCCATGAAAAACCGAGCATCCAGCTGTTGCTTAAACCGATATCACCCCCGGTCTTGACGCCCAGCATGGTGCTTCCCACCCCCGAGTTGGCCGCTCCGCCCGCAGGATAGCGGTCGCCGCGAAAGACCTCGCCGGCAAACTCGAGGTAAAAATCAGTAGGCGCCAGCCAGCTCAGCCGCAAGCCGTCGTCCGTGTACTGGTTACCGAGGAATGCCTGGTACACCAGGGGCTGGTCGGCAAAGTCCCAAGAGTGAAAATGCCTGTCGTTCAGGTAGCCGATGCCGGAGTAAAAGCGGCCCATGCGCAGCGACAGGTTTGCGGGCAACGCCAGCGTCTCGACCCATGCTTCCTCCAGTTCCACCACGGTTTCGCCGTCTTCGATTACGATCGGCAAATTCAGCATTGCCGTGAACTTGTCATCGACGTTGGCGGACATCGTAATTTCGGTCTCGGCCAGGGACAGCCCCTCGGGTGCGGGCCCGGCTTCACCGCCCAGTGGAAAACCGGGAATGGCATAATCTTCAGGGTCGTTGCTGTAGGACCACGCCTGGCCCTGAAAGGTCACGCCAATTGCTGGGTTGAATGAACTGTCACGCCCCAGCGAGACCGTTCCGGCCGATGGTTCGGGCAGGGTTTCATAGGCATTTTTCGCCGGCGAACTCGCCACCACGGCCGTATTCTCTCTTGTTTCCGCTGCGTCAAGCCGGGCCTCGAGACCCGCAATGCGCGCCTCGTAATCACTGCGCATCTGCCTTATCTCTTCACGCAAAGCATCCAGTTCGCTTTTTCCTTCCTGCTGGGCCCACAGCGGGTTGCTTAACAACAACACACCTGTGCAAAGCAGGTGCTGCCATCGAATTTTCATTGATCGTCTCCGTCGAAATCAAACATTGGCCCGGATTGGATAGACCGTTTCCGGGATCTTGCGGTGTTCGAAACTAGGCGGAGGATAAGGGCGGGGCTCTCTGGCGGTGCGCTTTGGGGACCCGGTCAGCGATGCCGTCCCGGGGTGCATGATCCGGCTGGCCTTCAAGCGCGGACTGAACCGGACAGACGTGGTCCGCGGCCGGAATGGCGGCCTGGAACTGGGCCTGGCTGACACACAGCTCACAGAGTTCCAGGTCGGGTGAAAAATGGGCTGTCACGTGGCTGACCAGAGCCACGTGGCTGACCGCCAGCATCAGTGCCAGCAAAAAAATTTTTGTCGGTGCAATCCTGCCCATAACGCAATTCTAGATCATTTCACAACTTTCATCGTCAACTTCGCATTCGAGTGCCTGCAACGGGACAAAATATTGGACTCAAATGCCATACATCAAGTGCCGGCAAACGACTATAATGCTATGTTTTGGGTTTAAGCCAGCGTGGCGGAGCGAGCTAATGACCGAACGCGAAATCATGGAATACGACGTCATCATCGTCGGTGCCGGACCGGCAGGTTTGTCCTGCGCCATTCGGCTGAAACAAAAGAAACCCGACCTGACGGTTGCCGTGATTGAAAAGAGTTCGGAAATCGGCGCCCACATTCTCTCTGGCGCCGTCATAGAGCCGCAACCGCTGGATGAACTACTGCCCGGCTGGCGGGACAACCCGCCCCCGATTTGCATACCGGTCGAGCGCGACGAGATCTGGCTGCTGAGCCAGCAGGGCCGGCGCCGGCTACCCACTCCGCCGCAGCAGAAAAACCACGGCAACTTCATCGTTTCACTGGGCGCAATGTGCGCCTGGATGGCAAACCAGGCCGAAGCCCTGGAAGTCGATATCTTTCCCGGTTACGCCGCGTCGGAGATCCGCTTCAAAGATGACGGTTCGGTTGGCGGCGTGATTATTGGCGACATGGGCGTAGGCCGTGACGGCCAGCCTAAAGACACCTTCATGCAGGGCATAGAGATTCACGCGCCGATTACCATTCTGAGCGAAGGCGTCAGGGGTCATCTCAGCAAGCAGCTGATCAAAAAATATGAGCTCGACCGGGACTCCGACCCCCAGACCTACGGCATCGGAATGAAGGAGCTGTGGCGTGTCCCGCCCGGAAAATCCATACCCGGCCTGGTTCAGCACACAACGGGGTGGCCGCTCGATTCCCGCACTTACGGCGGCAGCTTCATTTACCACCTGGACAAGGACCGCATCGCCATCGGTTTCGTTTGCGGACTCGATTACCAGGATCCCGAATTCATGCCTTTCGAGGCTTTTCAGCAGATGAAGAACCACCCGATGGTCCGCGACATGCTCGAGGGCGGAGAGATCGTTTCCTCCGGCGCGCGCGCAATCACTGAAGGCGGTTACCAGTCGCTGCCGAAAACCGAGATGCCGGGCGCGTTGATCATCGGGGATTCTGCCGGAACGCTGAACGTGCCCAAGATCAAGGGCACGCACCAGGCCATGCGCTGCGGCATACTCGCCGCCGATCACATTGCGGAGACTTCGGCTGCCGCCGGGTTCGACCGGAAACTGCGCGACTCCGAAGTGGTCCGGGAACTGTACAAGGTGCGCAACATTCGCCCGGCGTTTTACAAGGGTTTCTGGCGCGGATTTTTGCGGGCCGCGATCGAAACCGTGACCGCCGGCAAGCTGCCGACGACGCTTTCTGTTCATGCAGATGACACGGCGCTGAAAAAGCTGGATGGTTATACCCCGCCTGACCGGAAATGGGTCAGCCGTGATCTGCCGCCCCGTGACCGGCTCGCGTCGGTTTATTTCGCCGCCACGGAGCACGATGAGGATCAGCCCATTCACCTGCAGATCCTCGAGCCCGATATCTGCAGCACACGTTGCGTTGAAGAGTACAACAATCCCTGCACGCGATTCTGCCCCGCCCAGGTTTACGAAATGATTGATGTGAACGGCGGCAAGGAATTGCAGATCAACGCGGCCAACTGTGTGCACTGCAAGACCTGCGACATCAAGGATCCGTACCAGATTATCAACTGGGTCACGCCCGAGGGCGGCAGCGGGCCCAATTACCAAAACATGTAAAACTGAAAGTGGAGAAAGGAAAGCCGATGAAAATACTGGTTGGCATTAAGCGCGTGGTGGACTACAACGTCCGGGTTCGCGTATTGAACGACGGCAGCGGAGTAGACACCGACGGCGTCAAGATGAGCGTCAATCCGTTTGACGAAATTGCGCTGGAGGAAGCGCTGCGCATCAAGGAGGCCGGCAACGCCGAAGAAGTCATCGTGGTTTCGGCCGGCGGCGACGAATGTCAGCAGCAATTGCGGACCGGCCTGGCCATGGGCGCGGACCGGGCCATCCAGATTCAGACCAGTGAATCGCTGCAGCCATTGAGCGTGGCGCGTGCACTGTTGAAAATTATCGAACGCGAACAGCCCGGGCTGGTGATTCTCGGCAAGCAGGCCATCGACGGCGACAACAGCCAGACGGGACAGATGCTGGCCGCCCTGTGGGATCGGCCGCAAGCGACCTTTGCTTCGAAAATGGTTTTGAACGGCGACACCGCCACCATTACCCGCGAGGTCGACGCCGGCCTGGAAACGATCGAAGTCGATCTACCTGCGGTCGTCACGGTAGATTTGCGCATGAATGAGCCGCGCTTCGTCAAGTTACCCGATATCATGAAAGCCAAGCGCAAACCGCTGGATGTGATCTCGCTTGGCGATCTTGGCGTCAGCGTGGACGGCAACCTGAAAATCCATCATTTCGCTCCGCCGCCGCAACGCCAGAAAGGCATCATGGTTGAAGACACGGCCCAGCTGGTCCAGGAACTGAAGAACAGGGGATTGATATGAGCAACATCCTGATTATTGCCGAACACGACGGCGAAGCGCTGAACATCAGTACCGCAAAATGCGTCAGCTGCGCGCAAGCCATTGGCGGCGACATCCATATCGCGGTTCTGGGCGACGGCATCGACTCAATCGCTGCAGAAGCGGCAGCACTGGACTCAGTCGGTAAGGTCATTGCCGTAAATGCCGGCCACCTGGCCGCACCGCTGGCGGCCAATTGGGCGCCGGAGGTCATCAGCCTCGCTGCCGATTACAGTCTCATCCTGGGTCCGTCGACCACTTTCGGTCGGGACCTGATGCCGCACATCGCGGCGCTGGCCGGTGTCAATCAAATCAGTGACATCATGGAGGTCAACGGCCCGGCCTCTTTCAAACGTCCGATTTATGCCGGTAACGCCATTATTGACGTCGAAGCGGCGGAAGGCGTGAAAATCGTTGCCACCGCCCGCACCGCCAGTTGGAAAGCAGCTGGCGCCTCAGGCAGCGCGGAAGTCGAACAACGCCCCGCCGGCAGCAGCGCCGCCGGCCACACACGCTATGTCGGGCTCGAAACCGCGGGCGGCGAGAGGCCCGATCTGCAAAGTGCGACCAAGGTCGTCTCGGGCGGTCGGGCGCTGGGCAGCGAAGAGAATTTCGCAATGATCTACTCGCTCGCGGACAAACTGGGCGCCGGCGTCGGCGCGTCCCGGGCGGCGGTCGATGCCGGTTACTGCCCCAACGACATGCAGGTCGGACAAACCGGGAAAATCATTTCCCCGGATCTGTACCTCGCGTTCGGAATTTCCGGTGCCATCCAGCACGTTACCGGCATCAAGGATGCGGGCACCATCGTGGCCGTCAACAAAGACACCGAGGCGCCCATTTTTGAAATTTCCGACATCGGCCTGGCCGGAGACCTGTTCAGCGTGATACCCGAGCTGGAAAGCCTGCTGGGTTGAACCGATGACTGAACCCCTGTGGTCACCGGGGCCGGTGCGGCGCCAGACGGCCAACATTCGCCGGTTTACCGACCTGGCGCGAACCGAGCTGGACCCCGGCATTTATGACTACCGGGGTCTGCACGCGTTCTCGATTGAGCAGCCAGCCGAGTTCTGGCGCGCGGTCTGGGACTTTTGCGGAATTGTCGGCACGCCGGGCACGACCGTGCTTGAGAACCCCGAAAAAATGCCGGGAACCCGCTGGTTTCCCCGGGCGCGGCTGAACTTCGCCGCCAACCTGTTGCGATACAAGGACGACCAGCCCGCTATCATTTTCAAGTCAGAGACCGGCGAATCAGCTTCCTACAGCTTCAATGACCTGCATGATGCGGTGGCTAAGACCGCCGCCGCACTGAAGGCGTCGGGAGTGGTGACCGGTGATCGGGTCGCGGGCTACCTGCCCAACCTGCCGGAAACCGTGATCGCCATGCTGGCTACGGCCAGTATTGGCGCCATCTGGTCTTCCTGTTCACCGGACTTCGGCATCGACGGCGTCGTGGACCGCCTCGGCCAGATCCAGCCGAAAATCCTGTTCTGCGCCGCCGCTTATACCTACAACGGAAAAACCCACGATTGCCTCGACAAAGTCCGGAAAATCGTCAAGGCAATTCCATCGATCGAACAGACGGTGGTCGTGCCTTATGTGGGGCCCGGGGCAAAAATCAGCAGGCTGAAAGGAGCGGTCTGGTTTGCGGAATTTATCGACAACACGGCGGCTGAAATCTCCTTCGAGCAGCTTCCTTTCGACCACCCCGTCTACATTCTCTATTCCTCCGGCACCACCGGCATTCCCAAGTGCATCACTCACGGGGCGGGCGGAACGCTGATCCAGCACCTGAAAGAGCTGGTGCTTCACACCAATCTCAGGCGCTCTGACCGGCTGTGTTATTACACCACCTGCGGCTGGATGATGTGGAACTGGATGGTCAGCGCACTGGCTGTAGGCGCTACCATCGTGTTGTATGAAGGTTCTCCTTTTTACCCGGCTCCGCAAGCGATGTTCGACCTGATTGACGAATTGGGGATCACGGTGTTTGGCACCGGAGCCAAGACCATCGCCGCCTGGGAAAAAGCAGGGCTGAAACCTCGGACGTCGCACGAACTGAATTCACTGGTCACCCTGCTTTCGACCGGTTCGCCGCTGGCGCCGGAAAGTTTCGAGTTCGTCTACCGGGACATCAAGCAGAACCTGTGTCTGTCATCGATCGCCGGAGGAACCGACATCGTTTCCTGCTTCATGGTTGGTTGCCCCGTGCTTCCGGTTTGGCCCGGCGAACTGCAGTGTGCCGGCCTGGGCATGGCGGTGGAAATCCTGCGCGAGGACGGCAGCAAGGCAGATATCGATGAAACCGGTGAGCTGTGCTGCACCCGCCCGTTTCCGGCGATGCCGGTGTGCTTTTGGGGGGATGAAGACGGCAGCAAATACCGGTCCGCCTACTTCGAGAAATTTCCCGGCGTATGGGCGCACGGGGATTTCGTTGCCCTGACCGAAAACGGCGGTTACGTGATTCAGGGCCGCTCCGACGCCACTCTGAACCCCGGCGGGGTCCGTATCGGCACGTCTGAAATCTACCGGCAGGTCGAGGGTCTCGACGAAGTGCTGGAGAGTCTGTGTATCGGCCAGCAGTGGGATAACGATGAGCGCGTGATTCTGTTCGTGAAGCTGCGCGAGGGGGTCGAACTGGATGACTCCCTGCGCGACCGGATCCGGAAAACGATCCGCGACAACACGACGCCGCGCCATGTACCGGCCAAAATCATCCAGGTGACCGACATTCCCCGTACCATCAGCGGAAAAATCGTTGAACTGGCGGTGCGCAACGTCGTTCACGGCCGCACTGTCAGCAATACGGATGCGCTGGCGAACCCCGGGGCGCTGGAGCTTTTCCGCGACCTGCCTGAGCTGGGCAGCTAGGCGGGCGCCATCGTGAATCACCGGCTGTCACTGCGAGCGTCATACCAGAAAGGCTCCGCCGAGCACTGGCTGGAGCAAACGGATGAAGTGCTCGCCGTGTTCGAATTCGGCCGGTCACCGCTGGAATCAATTGACTCCCGGCATGTACCCGTGGCGCTCCGGCAACTGGGCGAACCGGCCATGAAAGAAGTGTGGTGCTGTGACGGGCCGATCAAAACCGGTAGTTGGGATAAACTGAAATTCTCCCAGGGGGAACAGCTGACCATGGGCCACATTGCCCTTGATCTGCGCGAAACCGGTGACATGCGCGAATCCAGCCGCTTGGCTTACGATATCCTGCAGACTTACCTGCAACAGTCACCACACCAGTGGCCGCTGAAAATCTGGAACTACATCCCCGGCATTAACCGCGGGTCCGGAGACGATGAACTTTACCGCCAGTTCTGCCTGGGACGGGCCGATGCCGTGCTGATCGATCCGGGCGACCGGCCGCCGCTGCCGGCAGCGACGGCCATTGGATCATCGGCAGAGGAACCGGCACTGCAAGTTTACTTCCTGGCCGCTGCCTTGCCCGGATTGGATGTGGAGAATCCGCGCCAGGTCAGCGCCTGGCGTTATCCGCGTCAGTACGGTCCCAAGAGCCCGTTATTTTCCCGCGGCACCATCCTGCGCCTGAACGGCTCGCAACAATTTCTCATCTCCGGCACGGCCAGCGTAGTCGGCCACCAGACGCACCATGAGAACCAGGTGGCGAATCAATTGAGTGAATCGTTGCGGAATGTTCACAGTCTTTTGCAGGAAGGACATCGGCTGATGGGTGATTCCAGCGTCCACCTCGAAGACCAGGGTATATTCAAAGTATATATTCGCAACCCCGGCGACCTGGATTTGATTCGCCAGACCATGGATGCAGAAGCACCGGCAGAGATACCGAGGATTTATCTCCAGGGAGATATTTGCAGGGAAAACCTGCTGACCGAGATCGACGGCCTGATCAACCTGACGCGTTAGGCCTCCAGGCCGCTCAGCGCCTGGTCGAGATCAGCCTTCAGGTCATCGGCATCCTCAACCCCCACCGACAGGCGCACCAGCGTATCGCTGATGCCTAGCCGCGCGCGGATGTCGGCCGGCACCGAAGCATGCGTCATGATGGCGGGATGATTGATCAGGCTCTCCACGCCGCCCAGGCTCTCTGCCAGCGAAAACAGCTCACAACGCTCCAGCATGCGGCGGGTACTTTCAAGACCGCCGCGGACGTCGATACTGATAATGCCCCCACCCTGCCCGCCCATCTGGCTCATGGCCAGGTCGTGCTGAGGATGTTCGGGTAGCCCCGGATAGATCACACGTTCAACTGCCGGATGCGCAGTCAGCCAGCGGGCTATCTCAAGCGCATTGGCCGAATGGGCCTGCATTCTCAGCGCCAGGGTCTTCAGGCCGCGCATCGCAAGAAAGCTGTCGAACGGGCCCTGAATAGCCCCGGCGGAATTGAGCAGGAACCAGAGTCTTTCGGCAAGTTCCGGGTCGTCGCGAACGACGGCGACGCCTCCGATCATGTCGGAGTGGCCGTTCAGATACTTGGTGGCCGAGTGCATGACGATATCAGCGCCGAGCCCCAGCGGCCTTTGCAGCATGGGGCTGGCAAACGTATTGTCCACCACCAGCAGGGCGCCGGCGGCATGGGCAATCTCTGCGGCCGCGGCAATATCCACGATCTTCAGCATGGGATTGGTCGGTGTTTCTACCCACACCATGCGCGTACCCGGCTGCACCGCGTCACGCATCCGGTCGGTGTCTTCCAGGTTGGCGAAGCTGAACCGCAGATTAGCCGATCGTTCCCTGACCCGGTGAAACAGCCGGAACGTTCCGCCGTACAGGTCATCGCCGGCCACCACGTGATCGCCGGAATCGAGCAACTCGAGAAGGGTCGCCGTCGCCGCCATCCCCGAGGAAAAAGCAAAACCGCGGATGCCGCCCTCGAGGTCCGCAATGCATTTTTCATAGGCGTCGCGGGTCGGGTTATGGCTGCGCGAGTATTCCCAACCCTGGTGGTCGCCGGGGCTGCGTTGCACATAGGTGGAACTGGCGTAAATGGGCGTCATGATCGCGCCGGTGGACGGGTCCGGCTGCTGACCGGCGTGGATAACGCGGGTCGCCAGCTTCGTTTTTCTGGTCTCGCTATTGCTCATCAGCGGTCCGTCTTCCTGCGCAGGTAATTGAGCAGATCAACGCGCGTGATCAGGCCCAGAAACTGCTCGCCGTCTTTGACGATCGCGACAAAGTCGCTATTGAAAATCGGCATCAGCTCACTGATATCGGCGTTCACTCCGATCTCCGTCAGGTTGGTCGCCATAGCGCTGCGCACCGGATCATCAAACCGGTCTGAATCCTCTGCAACGGCCAGCAGCAGATCGGATTCATCCAGGATGCCCACCAGCCGGTCCTCGCTGATGACCGGCAACTGCGACACATCGTAGATTTTCATGCGCTTGTATGCATTGGCAAGAGGCTCGTCCGGCCCGATGACCACTGTGTCATGTGACTGGTAAGGGCGGGCAATCAAATCTCTCAGGTCACCGTAATTTTCCACGTCGAGAAAGCCCTGGTCGCGCATCCAGAAGTCGTTGTACATTTTGGACAGGTACCGGTTTCCCGTATCGCAGGCAAAGGTCAGTACTCTTTTCGGCTCCTGCTGTTCCCGGCAGTAGCGCAGCGCGGCGGCCAGCAGGGTGCCGGTGGATGATCCCCCGAGTACGCCCTCACGCACCAGCAATTCCCGGCCCATGCGAAAACTCTCCCGGTCGCTGATGCAATAGGCTTTGCTGACCCGGGTAAAATCGCTGATCGTCGGCAGAAAATCCTCACCAATTCCCTCGACCAGCCAGCTCCCGCTCTTGGTTGCGAGGGTTCCCTTGTTGATGTACTCCGCCAGGATGGAACCTTCCGGATCGGCCAGCACCAGCTCCAACCCGGGCGCCTCGCGTGCAAAATAACGCGACAGGCCGGTTACGGTGCCGCTGGAGCCCACACCCAGTACGATCGCATCGAGGTTCTTTTCCATCTGCTCCCAGATTTCGGGCCCGGTCACCTCCTCGTGCGCCTGCGGGTTCGAAGGATTGCTGAACTGGTTGATGAAGAAGGCGCCGTCGATCTCGGACGCCAGGCGTTTTGCCAGGTCCTGGTAGTATTCCGGATGGCCCTTGGCAACATCCGAGCGGGTCAGAACCACCTCCGCACCCATGGCCTTCAGGTTCGAGATTTTCTCCCGGCTCATTTTATCGGGGATCACCAGGATCAGGCGGTAGCCTTTCTGGGCGGCGACCAGCGCGAGACCCAGGCCTGTATTTCCCGCCGTGCCTTCCACCAGGGTTGAGCCCGGGCTGATATGGCCGGAGGCTTCGGCATCTTCGATCATCTTCAGACCAATCCGGTCCTTGATAGAACCACCGGGATTCTGGCTCTCCAGCTTGATAAACAGCTCGCAGGGGCCGGTATCGAGATGGTTGATTTTCACAACGGGGGTTTGGCCTATCAAGCCCAGAACGTTATCGAATACGGACATCGGCAAGCCTCGGTTAATCAGGTGCCAGGAAATGAAAACGGCCGGGTATTGATGCCCGGCCGTTAGTCCAGGGTGAGTTTCCGGTCAGGGCCGGGATGCTTCCATGATTCTGGCCAATTGATCTTTGGCCCAGAGCTTTTCCTTCTTCAGCTTGTTCAAAGCGAGGTCTTCCATCGGCGCCGTGCCGACTTCGGCAGCAGTAACCCGTTTATCCAGTTCCTGATGACGGTTGTAGATACGAAGAAAGTCTTCGTTTTCTTTCATCAGTTTTTCCATTTCTTCCTGGTGGTGCTCGAACATAGGAATCCTCCGAAATTAACGTAACAAAACAGTAGGCGAAGCCAACGGGCATAAGGTGCGCCGACGAACTTCGCCTGAACAAGATGTGATTTGGAATAAAAGACAGAAAAGGAGTTCAGCAGGTGACATGTCACGGATGCCAGCTTGAAAAGCCATTATCCGCGAACTCCGATTTCAGTTGAAAAAACCATTTGCCTGCTATAAATCTAACGCAATTAAGGGCGTTCGGCAAGGGGCAGAACGGTTGGACTATTTATCGAGCAGGATCACGTCCACACGGCGATTCTGGCGCCTTCCCTCCTCCGTGTCGTTCGTAGCAATCGGAAAATCTTCACCCATTCCTGCGGAAGTGAACCGCGCCGCATCCACACCGAGTGATACCAGCGCATTCAGCACCGCAGAAGCACGCAGTGCGGATATTTCCATGTTGGTCTCGGCGTCGCCGGTCGAGTCCGTATGGCCTTCGATCCGGATCTTCTTATCTGGCTCCGACTGCAGCAAATCAACAACTTCCACCAGGCTGGCCAGAGCATCTTCGCGTAACTGGGTTTCGCCGCTTTCGAACAACACGTCGCCCAGCGTAACGACCACACCGCTCTCGGTCTGACGCAGCTGCAGATTCTCCAGCTGTCTGCGCAGGGTATCGGCCTGCTCAAGCGCAAGATCGGCTTCCCGGCGCGCTAATTCGGCCTGAGTGACACTGGAGGCAGCCAGCGCCTTTGCCTGCTGGGCTTCTTCCAGGGCCTGTTCCGCATCCCGCATGGATGCTGCTTCCCGCTGCTGTGCCTCAAGGGCTTCCTCGCGTGCCCGGCGGGCATCTTCTGCTGTTGCCTGCGACATGATCCGCGCCCGCTCAGCCTCCAGCCGGGCACGCTCGGCCTCAAGCTGGCTGGCCTTCAACAGCAGGGCGCTGCGTTCATCGCCCAGACGCCGGAATTCCGCTTCCGATTGCCCTCTTTGCGCCATCACCCGGGCAATCTGGATTCTGCGATCTGCCATGTAAATCAGGTGAATCCGTCGGGTTTTGTCCCCGGTCGCGGTCTCCGCCTGGCGCACCGCGCGTTCTGCTTCACCCACCGCCAGCGGGGCATAGCCGGCCAGTTCCTCGTCAGATTGCAGCGCGTCCAGCTGCGAGCGCACCTGCTGCATTGCAAGGTCCTGCTTGGGAGCGGTCGTACAGGCAGCCATCCCGAACACCATGATCACTGCAAGTATGATCCTGATTCTTTGCTGCTTCACTTGAATGTCTCCCCGTAGGTGGATTCGAAGTCTTCACGCAGGATCGCATTTTCACGGGCCTGTTCAGCAACCTTGGCCCGGGCCTCGGCGGCGCGTGATTTTTCAATCGCAAGTTCGGAATTGATTTCTGACTGCTCGATCAGGTAAATCGACTTGTCGTATTGTTTGAAGTCCATTCCTTTGCGCGCCTCGGCCAGTTTTTCACGCGCGAATCGGAGCTCAACGGGCGAGTGTTCTTCCGCCCCGGCGCGAATGGCGGATTCAATGGCTTCTTCGGCATCTGTAAATGCATCGGGCGTCGGTTTCGGCGTTGCGCAAGACGCGAGGAGCAGCGCGAGTATCAAAGGAATCAGGTTTCTCATGGCATTGAGTGTTCCGCAGAGTCAACAGGGGATTATGACTCAAGCGCGCACCGGAGTTAAGTCCCCGTGGCCTGATTACACCGCATCGGGTTGATTTTCCGGCGCGGCCCGCTGAAATGCCGGCAGTGCACGGCAATGAGCGGTTATCCTTCGAATATTGGGATAAGGCTCCAGGTCACAGGCAAACCGCTCCGCGTTATAAACCTGGGGAACCAGGAAACAGTCCGCCAGGGTGGGCGCGTCGCCGTGGCAACAGGTCCCGGCCGAAGCAGCGGAGAGCCACGATTCAACCGCCGAAAAACCACGGGCTATCCAGTGCCCATACCAGTCATTGACCTGGTTGTCGCCGGCCTCCAGTTCGCGCTTCAGATAGTTGATCACACCCAGATTATTCAGCGGCTGTATCTCGCTGGTAATGGACTGCGCAATACCCCTGACGCGCGCCCTTTCGGCGGCATCGGCGGGCAACAGGGGTTGCGCGGGAAAGACCTGTTCGAGATACTCACAGATGGCCATTGACTGGACCAGAGTATGGCCGTTGTGGACCAGCGCAGGAACCAGCCCCAATGGATTGATCGCGCGGTATTCAGCCCGGTGCTGCTCCCCTCCTTCGCGGACGAGATGGACCGGTAGCTGCCGGTATTCAATACCTTTCAGGTTCAGCGCAATGCGCACGCGGTAAGCCGACGAACTGCGCCAATAGGAATAAAGTACGAGTTCGCGGGTGGAATCAACCGGCATGCGGTTCGATCACCTGCTCGATTGCGCCAAAAATGCTTTCCCCTTCATTGTCGAACATTTCTATACGAATCGAGTCGCCGAAACTCATGAAAGGCGTTTGCGGCTTGCCGCCGGCGATGATTTCAAGCATCCGGAGCTCGGCCAGACAGGATGCGCCCTTGCCTTCGTCCTCGTTGGCCACGGTCCCCGACCCGACGATGGTGCCGGCGGCGAGCGGCCGGGTGCGGGCGGCGTGTGCCACCAACTCGGCGAAATTGAACTGCATGTCGACGCCGGCCTCGGGTTCGCCAAAGCGTTCGCCGTTGAGCCAGGAATGCAGCGGCCTGTGCACCACACTGTCCTGCCAGGCGTCCCCCAGCTCATCGGGGGTGGCCAGTACGGGTGAGAGCGCAGAGCGCGGTTTCGACTGCAGGAATCCGAAGCCCTTGGCCAACTCGCCGGGGATCAGGTTGCGCAGGCTGACGTCGTTGATCAGCCCGACCAGCTGAATATGGTCAGCCGCCTGCCCGGCGGAAACCGCCATCGGCACATCGTCGGTGATCACCACAACCTCCGCTTCGAAATCTATCCCGTAGTCTTCACTGACCACAGCGACCGGGTCCCGCGGCCCCAGGAATCCGGCCGAAACGGCCTGGTACATCAGCGGATCTTCGTAAAATGAAGCGGGAACCTCGGCTCCGCGCGCGCGGCGCACCCGCTCAACGTGCGGCAAATAGGCGCTGCCGTCCACGAACTCGTAGGCGCGCGGCAAGGGTGAAGCCAGCGCGGTGAAATCCAGTCGCTGCGCATCTTCGCAGTGCCCGAGGTTCAGCGCCTCTGAGATGGAATTGAGACGCGGAGCCGCGAGGGCCCAGTCGTCCAGCGCTTCCTGCAGCGTTTCCGCGATGTCCGGCACGGCAACGAATTGCGTCAGAGCGCGGTTGACAACGATGAGCGTGCCGTCGCGGCCGCCCGTTTTCAGTGATGCGAGTTTCAATGTTCAGCTCCAGTTTGAAATACAGTTCAGCCTACCGGGTGCTCCAGGAATCAGCGTATCCGTCCCACTCGATCGCCGCGGCAGTCTCATCGATCTCCAGCGCGTCCCGGGTGTCGATCATCACCGCTACCTCGTCGGTTCCGCCGGATTTTTGCTCAAAAGCGTTCGCCAGTGCTTTGGGGTGCGGCCCGTGCGTGAAACCGACCGGGTGATAGGTAATCATACCCGGGTGAATATTGTCCCGGCTGAAGAATTCACCCTGGTGATAGAAAATGACCTCGTCGTAGTCGTCGTTATTGTGGAAAAAAGGCACTTTGAGCGCGCCCGGGTCGGATTCGAACGGCCGCGGCGCAAAAGTGCACACCACGAAGCGGTTTGCGACAAAAGTCGTGTGGGCCGAGGGCGGCAGGTGATAACGGTCGCTGAGCACCGGGCGGATATCGCGCCAGTTGACCCGCACCGGCGCCAGGTCGCCTTTCCAGCCGATCGCGTCAAGGGGGTTGAACGGGTAGACGATCTTGCTGACCCGGCCGCGGCTTTTCACCAGGATTTCCCACTCTGTCTCATCCTGCTGGTCGATGAACCGCTCGTCGATCACCGGGGTATCCAGGATGGCGGGATCAAAAATTGCGTGCGGCCCCAGCATGCCCTTGTCGGGCAGTGAATAGCTGCCGCCCGTGGCCTCGATCAGCAGCAGCTGCATCGGTTCCCGCGATTCCAGCCGCCACAGGGTGCCGCGCGGAATCACGATGTAGTCGCCCTCGCGGACATCCAGGTGCCCATAGTCGCAGAACAGGTGCCCCGAACCCTGGTGAACGAACAGCAGTTCGTCGCCATCGGCGTTGCGCGCCAGCTGGTCCATGGAATCCTGCATGCCCCAGCAACGGACCTTCACGTGTGCGTTGTGCAGCAGGCCGTAAGCATCCCAGGGCATTGAACCGAAATCCCCCAGCCGGTTGGTGTCGAACGCGCGCGGTTTGAGCTCACCTTCAAACCGCAGCCAGTCGGTTGGACGGTGGCGGTGATACATGTGGGTGGCCGGGCCAAAAAACCCTTCCCGGCCGAGTTCGCGTTCATAGCTGCCCGCCGGCAGGTCGCAGTGCGCCTGGCGGGAGGTCTCGCCTTGCATGCGGGGAAATGAAATCCAGTTACGGGCCATGATGCTTTTCCGGTTCAGCTTGCAGAAAGCCGGTATATTAGTTACATTTGAAACTAAATGCAAGCGGAACACCCGATGAATAAACCCAAACGGAAGCCCGGCAAAGCCCCTCAGCCCTCCGTCTTCGAACTGGAGCTTTTCCTGCCCTACCGCCTGTCTTTGCTGACCAACACGGTCAGCCAGGGCATCGCACGGGGCTACCGGCAGCAGTACGACATCAGCGTCACCGAGTGGCGGATCCTGGCCGTGCTGGGACGGTTCCCGGGCCTGGCCGCCAAGGAAATAGCGCAGAGAACCGCGATGGACAAAGTGGCCGTCAGCCGGGCTGTAAAGACCCTGGTGGAGAAGAATCTGCTGCAGCGCATCACCGACCCTACCGACCGGCGCCGCCTGGCGCTGCATATCACCCCGGATAAAGGCAAACAGCTGCTGGAAGAAGTTGTGCCCCTGGCGCGGGCCTACGAGCAAAAGCTATTGAGCGCCCTGAATCCCGTCGAGCGAACCGCCCTCTCCAGCGCCATCAAAAAACTCCAGCAAAAAGCCACGTCCCTGAAAGCTTAAGCTTCTCCAAAGCAAGCGAACGACGGCGCGCAGAGCGGTTTTCGGCAAAGCCGAAAGAAGTGCTGCGCGCCGTCATTCGCGGTGTGCCATCAAAAACCCAAACGGCAAAGTTAAGGTCTCAAAATAAAACGAAGCCGGGACTAGCAGCAGTCCCGGCTTCAAAACATCCCGATAAGAAGGGAGTTCGGGATGTCTCGCAAAAGGCCCGCCGGCACAGGGAATGTGGAGAGGCGAACCTTTAGGAGCCAAGTTCACTTCGCTGAATGGTGGCGAGTTGCGAAGTGCCTGCTGGAACAGCCAGGGAGGGCTGGCTCCTTGAACGAATCAGGTCATCCCGTACCGCCGCCCTGGATGGTCGGGCAGCGGCGGTTTTTTCTGTCGATCAGGTTTACAGCTGATGCTGTGAGTCGATTGATGTTGGTGTTGTTCATTTCAGTAACCTCCTTGTTACCTCAATTTGTCACGGCACCAGTCCTTGTGCCGCCAGTTGATGATTTGCTGTGTTTACTGCGGCACTCCATTGCAATTGATGCCGGCAAAGTCGTCTTCGATCAGAGTCTCGATACCGGCAATGCACACTTCTCGTTCCGTCGCATCCGGAGACTCAAAAGCCGCACCGAGTTGGGTGCCGTTAGGGTCAACTCGAAAACAACCAGCGGTATCGGCATAGAATTGATAAAAAGCTGGCGATGAAGTGTAGAAAGCCAGATCGTAAACATCGCCTTCCGATGTCAGCAAGCAGGCACTTGGCGTTCCATTTAAAGATGCATCGGCGAGGTGGCCTGCATCCCAGCAGGGACATTCAGCGTCGACAACCAGCGGCGGGTCGCCCGGTCCGGCTTTCTTGTCATAGTTGTCCCTGATTCGGTTCCTTGCGTTCTCGTTACCGGCATTGTGGTACGCGATGCACAGACCATAGAGCCCCTTGGTGAACTCGCCACTGGCCAGTTTTTCGCATTCCTCTACATTTCCTGCAGAAGCATGGGTGGAAAAAAGTGAAAATATGAGAGCCATCAGGCCCAGTGAGATTACTTTACGCATTTCGTACTACTCCCTTGGTTGTTTGAAAATTCCCTTTCAAGTGTTTAAATGCATATTTCATACCAAGTTTTTACTATTTAATAATTATTTATATTTATCAATAGCTTAAAGAATCCTTCCAAATCTCAAAGGCAGGAATACGGTAAGAATTTCTGACAAAAACTGTCAGTTTTTACATAAATTATGTCCCATGCCCGTACTGCACGCTGATTATTGCCATCCCACCCCGTTTCTGGTACCTTTTACCGGCTTTTTTGGCAGCTTTCGGTCAGAAAACATACAAGGCGTGTCAAAAACCCCGCGGGGTCTGGACTACACGCCAAATACGCACACGCACCGCAACGGTTCAGAGGGGTGCCCTTGAACGACATGAGGGTCTCTGTAACGGGTGAGTGGAGGATTAACCCCGGAATACCGCAGCCAGGACCCTACTGGGCCGCTGCAGGTGCTCCTTTATATGAAGGAAATACATAATGGCTAACGTCACCATGCGCCAGATGCTTGAAGCCGGCGTGCACTTCGGTCACCAGACCCGATACTGGAATCCCAAGATGGCCCCTTATATTTTTGGAGCCCGCGGCAAGATTCATATCATCAATCTCGAGAAATCTCTGCCCCTGCTGAACGACGCAATGAATTTCATCAGCAAGCTGGCGGCAAAGCGCGGCACTATCATGTTCGTCGGCACCAAGCGTGCGGCCAGCGCCGCCATTGCAGAGGAAGCCCAGCGTTGCGGCATGCCCTATGTATCACATCGCTGGCTGGGCGGCATGCTCACCAACTACCGCACCATCCGTGACTCGGTAAAGCGGCTGAAGCAGCTGGAAGGGCTGGATGAAGACGGCTCGATGCAGCGCCTGGTCAAGAAGGAAATCCTGCAACTCACGCGCGAGCGCGACAAGCTGGAGCGCAGCCTGGGCGGCATCAAGGACATGAAGCACCTGCCCGACGCCCTTTTCGTGGTGGACGTCAGCCATGAAGACATCGCCGTCAAGGAAGCCCGCATCCTGGGAATTCCCGTCATTGCCATCGTGGACACCAACTGCTCACCAGAGAACATCGACTACGTGATTCCGGGTAACGACGATGCGATCCGCTCGATTCGCCTCTACACCGAACTGGCCGCTGAAGCTGTTCTGGAAGGCCGCGCGTCCGCACCGCATGTGGAAGTCGATGACGAGTTCGTGGAACTGGACGAAAAAGGCAACCCCATCAAGCGCAAAGCCGGCAAGGACAAGTCAGATGCCAAAAAAGGCGCCGGTAGAAAGACGGCCAAAAAGGTGACCAAGAAGGTGGTCGCGCGGAAGGCGCCCGCAGCAGCGCCGCCAGCCGAAGCGGCTGCCGAAGCCGCAGCAGCCGAGCCGGTAGCTGAAGAAGCCAAGCCCGAAGAGGTGAAAGCTGAAGAAGCCAAGCCCGAAGAGGCGAAAGCTGAGGAAGCCAAGCCCGAAGAGGCGAAAGCTGAAGAAGCCAAGCCCGAAGAGGTGAAAGCCGAGGAAGCCAAGCCCGAAGAGGTGAAAGCTAAAGAAGCCAAGCCCGTAGCGGCAAAAGCCACCAAGAAGAAAGCAACGAAGAAGAAGGCGGCCAAGAAGAAAGTAGCCAAAAAGAAAGTAGCCAAAAAGGCTGCTGCCAAAAAAGATGATGCCGAGTAAGCATCAACACTGAACCAGTAAACGGAAAGAGGAACATCTCATGGCAGTAACAGCTGCAATGGTTAAAGAACTGCGTGAACGCACCGGCGCGGGCATGATGGAATGCAAAAAAGCCCTGGTGGAGACCGGGGGCGACCTGGAGGCGGCGGTCGAAGCACTGCGTATCTCCGGCCTGGCCCAGGCTGACAAGAAAGCCAGCCGTGTTGCGGCCGAGGGCAAAGTTGCCCTGGCGGTGTCCGCAGACGGCAAGCAAGCCGTGATGGTCGAAGTGAATTGCGAAACGGACTTCGTAGCCAAGGACGCAGGTTTCGCGTCTTTTGCCGAGGCTGTCGCTGCAAACGCGCTCAACGAGGCGCCGGCCGACGTGGATGCTTTGATGAGCACCCGGATCGGCGGCGACACCGTGGAAGAAGCACGGCAGGCGCTGATCAGCAAGATCGGTGAAAATGTTCAGGTCCGCCGCTTTGTTCGCGCTACGACGGACGGGGTGCTCGGCGCCTACCTGCACGGCGGCAAGATCGGTGTGCTGGTGGATCTCGCCGGCGGCGACCGGGAGCTTGCTCACGACCTGGCAATGCACGTTGCCGCGCTGAACCCGGAATTTGTTTCAGCGGATGATGTGCCTGCCGACGTCATCGCCCATGAAAAGGAAATCCTGGTCGCGCAGGCGGAAAGCAGCGGCAAGCCACCGGAAATCGCTGAAAAAATGGTCCAGGGACGCTTGCGCAAACACCTGGCAGGTATCACACTGCTCGGACAGCCTTTCGTCAAGGACGGAGACGTCACGGTAGAGAAACTGCTCGCGCAGAACTCTGCCAGTGTTAATGGTTTTGACCGGCTTGCGGTTGGCGAGGGCATTGAAAAGAAGCAAGAAAACTTCGCGGATGAAGTAATGCAGCAGGTAACAGGTGGCTGAAGAGGCCTTTCAGAGAATCCTCCTTAAACTCAGCGGCGAAGCGCTGCTGGGCAAAGAAGATTATGGCATCGATCCGGAGATCATTCACCGGATCGCGGTCGAAATTTCCGACGTTACCAAGCTAGGCATCCAGGTTGCCGTCGTCATTGGCGGCGGCAACATTTTTCGCGGCGCCGGCCTCGCCGAGTCCGGCATCGACCGCATTACCGGTGATCACATGGGCATGCTGGCCACCGTCATGAACTCACTGGCACTGCAGGACGCGCTTGAGAGCATCAAGATTGACGCGCGCGTGATGTCCGCCGTCTCGGTTCACGACGTGTGCGAAGATTACATCCGGCGCAGGGCGGTAAGACACCTGGAAAAAGGCCGTGTCGTCATTTGCGCCGGTGGCACCGGCAATCCCTTCTTCACCACCGACACCGCCGCGGCGCTGCGCGCAATAGAAATCGGGGCGGACATCGTTCTCAAGGCCACGAAAGTCGACGGAGTTTACTCGGCCGATCCGGTCAAGGAGCCGGACGCCGTTCGCTACGACTGCCTGGGATACGACCAGGTGATCGAGAGCAAACTCGGCGTCATGGACGCGAATGCGATCGTTCTCTGCCGTGGCCAGCGCATGCCAATTCGGGTGTTCAACGTTTTTGGCGAGGGCAACCTGGTCCGCATCATGCAGGGTGAATCGATCGGCACACTGGTTTCCTGAAATCTTCCAATATATTTCAATCTCAGTTAGGAGAATCCCATGCTCCCCCAAATCAAACAAGATACCCGAGTCCGGATGAACAAAAGCCTGGAATCGCTGCGCCATGAACTGGCGAAAATCAGGACTGGCCGAGCCCACCCGAGCTTGCTTGAACACGTGCACGTGGATTACTACGGCAATGAGGTTCCGATTGGCCAGGCCGCAAGCGTCGCGGTTGAGGATGCGCGCACATTGAGCGTCACGCCATGGGACAAAAGCATGGTGAAAGTCATAGAAAAGGCGATTCTGACCTCCGACCTCGGGTTAAACCCGAACACGGCGGGACAAGTGATACGTATCCCGCTGCCGCCGCTCACTGAGGAACGCCGCAAGGACCTGGGTAAAATCGTTCATCAAGAAGGTGAAAATGCCAAGATCGCGATCAGGAATATTCGCCGCGATGCCAATCACCACATCAAGGAACTGCTGAAAGACAAGGAAATCTCTGAGGATGACGATCGGAAAGCCGAGGCTGACATCCAGAGCGTCACCGACCTGGCTGTGAGCAAGGTCGATGAAATCGTCGCAGAGAAAGAAAAAGAGTTGCTTGAAATCTGATCCGGATTGACCTGCGGGCCATCCTGACACCCATCTCACCGGGACATTGCGAGGCATGACGAGCATAGCGGACATTCCGGCCCACGTTGCGATCGTTATGGATGGCAACGGCCGCTGGGCTCAGAAAAAAAACCGGCCGCGCACGTTCGGCCACAAAGCCGGGTTGAAAGCCCTGCGCAAGGTTCTGGAACACGCCGGAAACTCAGGTGTCCGGGAGTTGACGGTTTTCGCGTTTTCCAGCGAAAACTGGAACCGGCCCAAACAGGAAGTCAGCCGCCTGATGGAACTGTTCATGCGGGCACTGGACCGCGAGGCCAAGGACCTGCACGAAAACGGCGTACGCATTCGTTTTATCGGCGACCTGACTGCTTTTGCGCCCGAAATGCAGGAGAAGATCAGGCGGGCTGAGAACACTACCGCCGGCAATCAGCGAATGACACTCAACGTGGCGGCCAATTACGGCGGGCGGTGGGATATCGTAAACGCCGCTCGCAACACGGCCAGGGCATACGCCCGCGGTGAAATCACCCTGGACCAGATCGACGAGGACTACTTCGGTAGACAGGCGACGCTCGGAAGCTCGCCCGACCCGGACCTGTTCATCCGGACCGGCGGCGAAATGCGAATCAGTAATTTCCTGTTGTGGCAGTCAGCCTACACCGAGTTTTATTTCACGCCGGTGCTGTGGCCGGATTTCGGCCCGGAAGCTTTCGATGATGCCATCGCCGCCTACCAGTCCAGGGAGAGGCGCTACGGCATGACCGGCGAGCAAGTAAGGCGCGAATCTGCGTGAGGTATCTGACCGTTGCTTAAAATCCGAATCCTGACAGCCCTGGTCATTTTTCCTTCCACCATAGCCGCGGTGTTTCTGCCGCCGTCCTGGCTGTTCAGGCTCATCATTGCAGTAGTCCTGCTGACTGGCAGCTGGGAGTTCAGGAGGCTCTCTAACCTCACCAAGACGGCCGGAGCGGTCATGCTGACCGTGCAGGTGCTGCTGATTGCCCTGATGATTTATTTCTGGCCGAGTATCAAAACACAACCGCTGCTCATTCTCGGAGCCGGTTGCCTGACCTGGATGCTGATGTTCAGCCGGCTATCCAGCTACCGGGAAGGCGTTCAGCCGGGCATCAATTTTAGGCGGTTCGGTTTTCTGTCTGCGCTGGGCGCAACGACGTTTTGCTGGTATGCCCTTTCCTGGCTGCACGACCAGGAGCGAGGACCCTTCATCATTTTTCTGTTGCTGTTGATCATCTGGGCCTCGGACGTTGGTGCTTATTTCAGCGGCAAACTGCTGGGCAAAAGGAAGCTTGCCCCTGTGATCAGCCCTAAGAAAACCTGGGAAGGAGTAGCCGGCGGCATTCTCCTGGCCATCGCCGCCGCTTTCCTGTGGTCAAATGGGATTGCAGGCCTCCAGGTGCCGGCCGGTGCGCTGGTGGCCCTGTCGGTTCTGACCACTCTTAGCTCCGTCGGCGGTGATCTGTTCATCAGCATGCATAAACGGACCGTTGGGCTGAAGGACACAGGAACGATCTTTCCCGGACACGGCGGCGTGCTTGACCGTTACGACAGCCTCCTTGCAGGCGCTCCGTTTTTCGCCCTGGCCTACGGAGTGATCGCGCTGTGAAACGCGAGAATGTCTCGATTCTGGGTTCCACCGGTTCCATCGGCAAGAGCACGCTGGATGTGATCAGCCGCAACCAGGACCGGTTCCGGGTGGCGGCACTGACGGCGAACCGGAACGTTGCGGACCTGGCGGCGCAGTGTGCGGACTTCGACGCCCGGCTGGCTGTTATTGCCGACACCACGCTGGAGCGGGAACTCGCGGATGAGCTGAAGGCCCGCGGGGCCCGCGCGGAGGCGATGTCGGGCGAAGCCGGACTCAGGCAAGCCGCCGGGATGGAAGAAACCGACACGGTGATGGCTGCAATCGTGGGTGCGGCAGGCCTGAATTCGACCTTTGAAGCGGCCCGCCGTGGCAAGAAAATTCTGTTGGCCAACAAGGAGTCGCTGGTCATCGCCGGCGAAGTATTCGTAGCGGAAGCCCGGAAGAACCAGGCCAGTATCCTGCCGGTGGACTCCGAGCACAACGCGATTTTTCAGGCCATGCCGCAAGGTTTTGAACACGGCCTGGACGACGCCGGGGTGGAAAAAATCATCCTGACCGCCTCCGGTGGCCCGTTTCGCACTTTGCCCGCCGATCAGTTTTCCGCGGTGACCCCTGAACAGGCATGCAATCACCCGAACTGGAGCATGGGGCGAAAAATTTCGGTGGATTCCGCCACCCTGATGAACAAGGGTCTGGAAGTGATCGAGGCCCGCTGGCTGTTCAGTGCGCATCCGGATCAAATCGAAGTGCTGGTGCACCCCCAAAGCATTGTGCACTCCATGGTCACCTACAGGGATGGGTCGGTGCTGGCGCAAATGGGCACACCCGACATGCGAACGCCCATAGCCTATGCACTGGCGTGGCCCGGCCGTATTGAAGCGGGCGTTGAACGCCTCAACCTTGCCCAGATGAACGATTTGAGTTTCGAAAAGCCGGACCTGGCAAAATTTCCCTGCCTGCAACTGGCGTTTGAAGCCATGAGCGCGGGTGCGAGCGCTCCGGTGACGCTCAACGCTTCAAATGAAGTAGCCGTTGCTGCGTTTCTGGAAGGTAAAATAGGGTTTGACCAGATCCCCAGGCTGGTCCGCGACGTGATGGAACGTATCAGCGTAACGGCCGTCAAAAACCTCGACGACGTAATGGAACACGATCGGCAGGCTCGCAGTGCCGCGCAACAATGGGTGACGAAGTTTTATGGGTGAAGTTTTTGGATCAATCTGGTGGTTGCTGGTCGCCCTCGGCGTTCTGGTGACGTTTCATGAATTCGGCCATTTCTGGGTTGCCAGGAAGATGGGCGTTCGCGTGTTGCGTTTTTCTGTCGGTTTCGGAAAACCGCTGTGGTCGCGGCGCGGAGCCGACGGCACCGAATACGTGGTGGCCGCCATCCCGCTGGGCGGATACGTAAAAATGCTGGATGAACGGGAAGGCGAAGTCGCCGAAGACGAACTCAGCCAGGCATTCAACCGGCAATCCGTATGGGCGCGAATCGCTATCGTTGCAGCCGGCCCGGCGTTCAACCTGATATTTGCCGTGCTGGCTTTCTGGTTAATGTTCATGGTCGGCATTCCCGAGTCGCGGCCTGTGATTGGGTCCGTTTCCGGCATCGCAGCGGAAGCCGGCCTCGAACCGGGCGACGAAATTGTAGCCGTTGACGATCTCGACACCCGCACCTGGTCGCATGCGATTCTCGAACTGGTCGCGCACGCGCTGGACCGTGACCCAACCGGCGTTACCGTTGAAGACAGTAATGGCATCCGCTCCGATCACTTGCTGGACCTGGCGGCACTGAAGCCCGATTTCAGCGAGGAAAACACGCTCGAAGCGATTGGAATTGACCCCTGGCGGCTCGAAGTCCCGGCGATCATCGGCGAGGTGAGCGATGACAGCCCGGCCGCGGCCGCCGGCATTTACCCGGGAGACCGGATCGTAAGCATCGCCGGGGAAGAAGTCGGAGACTGGCGATCGATCGGCCCGCTGGTGCAAACCCATGGCGGGGAGGGCGTGCCGCTGCCTGTCACCATCGACCGCGGCGGGGTGCTGGTGCCGCTTGAGGTGCGCCCGGTCAAGCAGAGTTCCGGCATGTTCTCCAGCCGGCTTGTGCTGGGCGTAACCAACGCCGAGTTAAGCGCTGAGCAACTGGCAACACTGGAACGCGCCGCAATAATCCTGCGACTGGGCCCGGTGGACGGTCTGGGTGCCGCGGTCAAGGAGACCTGGCGTCTGACCGGATCAACGCTCGGCCTGCTGGGCCGGATGATCATGGGCAAGGCTTCGGTCAAAAACCTGTCGGGTCCGATTAGCATTGCGCAGTTCGCCAACCAGTCGGCGGCACTGGGCTTGTCGAATTTCCTGTTTTTTCTTGCCGCGATCAGTCTGAGCCTTGGTATTCTCAACTTGCTGCCAATTCCTGTACTGGATGGCGGTCATCTGCTCTATTACCTGATAGAATTGGTGAAAGGCAGCCCGGTATCTGAGCAAACTCAGATAGCGGGTCAATATTTTGGGCTGATTGCTCTCGCGAGCCTGATGAGCCTTGCATTTGTTAACGATATTTTACGGCTGGTCGGGTAGGCTTTCTAATCAATGATAAGAACTTTGACTCTGATTCTGAGTTGCCTGCTGTGGGCCAATGCCGCACAAGCTGCATACTCATTCACAATCTCGGATATTCGCGTCGAAGGGCTGCAGCGAATCGCCGAGGGTACGATTTATAACTACCTGCCGCTGAACCCGGGTGATCAGATGACTCCGGCCGCAGCGCGGTCTGCGATCCGGGAACTTTACCGAACCGGATTTTTCCAGGATATCAGCTTGAACCGGGAGGGCGATATCCTGGTCATCACCGTTAAGGAACGACCGGCCATTTCGAATGTTTCCCTGTCAGGCAATAAGGCCATCAAGGAAGAAGAATTGCGGCGGGTTCTGCTCGACATCGGCCTGTCAGAGGGCGAAGTTTTTGACCGCCTGGTGCTGGACCGGCTGAAGCAGGAACTCATCAAACAGTACTTCAGCCAGGGGCGTTACGCGGTGAGCGTTGACACCCGCGTCACCGACCTCGACCGTAATCGGGTACGCATCGCCATCGTGATCGATGAGGGCGATGTGGCGGAAATCCGCCATATCAACATTGTCGGCAACGAGACCTTTTCCGACAAGGAAATCCGAAAGGACTTCGAGGCCGATATCAAACCGTTCTGGAAATTCTGGTCCAAGGAAGGTCAGTATTCGCGCGAGAAGCTGTCGGGCGATATCGAAAAACTGCGGTCGTACTACCTCGACCGGGGCTACGTGGATTTCAGCGTGGAATCCACCCAGGTCGCGATCGGCCCGGAAAAACAGGACATCTACATCACCGCCAACGTGGTTGAAGGTGACGTTTACGGCGTTGACGAAGTGAGCATTACCGGCGACCTGGTGATCGATGAGGGAACCATCCGGCGGCTGATCATCACGCAGCCGGGCGAGATTTTCTCACGAAAGAAAATCGAACAGAGCGTCGAGAACATCAGCGCAGTGCTCTCCAACATTGGTTACGCCTTTGCAAACGTCAACCCGATTACCGATGTCGACCGCGACAATCGCCTGGTCTCGATCAACTTTTTCGTCGACCCCGGCAAGCGGGTCTATATCCGCAGAATCCAGTTCGTGGGCAACAGCAAGACCAAGGACGAGGTGTTGAGGCGCGAAATGCGGCAGATGGAAGGCGCCTGGTTCTCGCAATCCGCCATCGACCGCTCCAAAATTCGCATGCAGCGTCTGACCTATTTCGAGCAGGTAGAAATCGAAACGCCTGCCGTACCCGGAACAGACGACCAGGTCGATGTGGTGGTCACGGTGCAGGAACGTCCGGCCGGCAGTTTCACCGTGGGCCTGGGTTACTCACAGGTGCAGGGCCTGATCGCCTCGCTCAGCATTCAGCAGGAAAACTTCATTGGCAGCGGCAAGCGGCTGGGGCTGGGCATTTCGCACAGCAAGATCATCAGCAGCCTGAACATCACCTATGACAACCCGTACTGGACCGATGACGGCGTCAGCCGCGGCTTCTACGTGCGCTACCAGGAATTCGACCAGGGCCAGGCCAACATCTCCACCTTCACCAGTAGCGAGTGGGCGGTTGGCATGAACTTTGGCGTGCCCGTGACGGAAGTGGATTACATCAGATCGGGAGCCGGATACCGCAACTCACAACTCAATATCGGCTCTTTCCAATGCGTAGACTTCGATCCGGATGAGGTTATCTGCAACGAGTTCGGATTGGTGCCTTCCCCCGGCGATCCATTATCAGCCTCGCTTGATTTCAACGGCGACGGGGTCATCTCAGTAAAGGAACGCCAGTTCGATGTTTTCGACTGGTCGGTCAGCTGGACTCGAGACAGCCGCAACCACTTCCTGAACCCGTCACGCGGCTCGGCGCAATCGCTGACCTTCCAGGCGGCTCTGCCCGGCAGTTCCCGCGAGTACTACAAAGTGCTTTACCGGGGCGCCAAGTACTGGCCAATCTGGGGCGGACTGGTGTTCTCCGTGCGCGGCAACCTGGGCTACGGCGATTCATACGACAGTTATGACAAGAACTCCCTGGCGGCCCCGGTTGAAGCTGACGCACCCGTCGGCACTTGCGACCCCACCGATTTTGTCAAGCTGGATACCGGACTGCCGTTTTACGAGCATTTCTATAGTGGCGGCGTGCGGGATCTGCGCGGTTACGATGACAATACCCTGGGCCCGAAAGATGCGTTTTGCCGCTCCGTCGGCGGCGACTTCAAGGTGGCCGGTGGCGTGGAACTGGCCTTTCCCACCCCCTTCGTCGGAAGCCAGAGCGGCACCAGAATCGCGCTGTTCGTCGATACGGGCTATGTCTATGAAAACATCCAGGCATTCGAAGCCAGCAAGCTGAGGGGTTCATTTGGCCTTTCAGTCACCTGGGAGGCGCCGATCGGCCCAATTGTTATTTCCTACGCATTCCCGTTCAACGACCAGCCGGGCGACCGCACCGAAGACCTGCAGTTCTCTTTTGGAACAACGTTTTAGCCGTTTAGCCGCCCGCGATTTTAATATTCTTAATTCTTCGTGTTATGTGTACAATACGGAGTATGTGGTATTGCGCCCGGACAATATGTATCCTGCTGCTCGGCCTGGCCTTAAGCGCCCCGGCCGGCGCCCAGCAGTTGCGTATTGGATACGTGGATATGAAGGCCGTGCTGGACAACGCACCACAGGTTGTTGCCGGGCGGGCCAAACTGGACCAGGAGTTCCGTGCTCGAAACGATTCCATCGAAATGGATGAGTTGCGGTCCGAAGCACTGGAGAAGCGGCTGCTGCAAGCCGATATGACGCCCGAGAATCGCCTTCAGGTTGAACGGGACCTGCGTGAACTGCAGCGCAACGTCAGCCGGCGCAAGGAAGATCTGCGGGACGAGCTATCATTCCGCCGGACCGAGGAAGTGCAGCAACTTGAAGGACAGATCAATATCGCTGTGCAGGAAATTGCGCAGCGTAATGGTTTTGACCTCATCATTTCCAGCCCCGTCGTCTACGCCAACCCAGACCTTGATATCACAGACCTGATCCTTGAACAGTTGGAAGTTGAATTCGCTGCTGACCAACTGGAATTGGGAAACCGCTGAATAACGCGGTTCACTCATGCCCGCATCGAGTAGAAAACACAGTCTGTCGGAACTGAGCAGCCATTTCGAGTTGGACCTGCAGGGTGACGGCAAGCACCTGGTCGACAGTGTCGGAACGCTTCAGTCGGCGGGACCGGAGCAACTGACTTTCCTGGCCAACCGCGCGTACCGGAAGTATTTGCCCTCAACCCGGGCTGGAGCCGTCGTTCTCAGCGAGGAAGATGCGTCCTTCTGCCCCACGAACTGTCTCGTCGCCAAAGACCCTTACCTGGCCTATGCGCGGCTGGCAGCCCGGTTTGACCAGCGGCCGGCCGCAAGCCCCGGAATCCACCGGACCGCGATCGTTCCGGACTCCGCCCGGATTGGCAGGGATGTGAGCATCGGCGCGCATGTCGTTATCGGCCCGGAGTGCGAAATCGGCGACGGCTGCGCCATCGGAGCGGGCACCGTCATCGAGGCAGATTGCCGGATTGGCGCAGGCTCCCGTCTGCACGCCAATGTCACGCTCGGCCATGCCGTGCAGTTGGGCTGCAGAGTGATCGTACATCCGGGGGCGGTGATTGGTTCCGACGGTTTTGGCATTGCATTCGCCTCCGATCACTGGGAAAAAGTGCCGCAACTGGGAAGCGTCAGGATCGGGGATGATTGCGAGATTGGCGCCAATTGCTGCATCGACCGGGGCGCTATCGGCGACACGGTGCTCGAGGAAGATATCCGTCTTGATAACCTCTGCCAGATCGCCCACAACGTCCGGATTGGCGCACATACCGCAATGGCTGCCACGGCCGGAATCGCAGGAAGCGCGACCATCGGAAAATACTGTCTGCTGGGTGGAGGCGCGGGTATCGCCGGCCACATCGAGATAGCCGACCGCACCACGATCAACGCTCGCAGCCAGGTATATCACTCGATCACCGAGCCTGGCACAACCTGGTCTGCGCACTTGCCGGCAACGGCCGTCCAGGACTGGACCCGGAACCTGGCCCGGCTGCGGAAACTCGACCAACTTGCGCGGAAAGTTCGTGCGCTGGAATTACAATTGGGAAAACTGACCGACCATGAACAATAACATCCTGCCCGGTCCAGTGGAGGCCGTCGATATCCAGAGGTACCTGCCGCACCGGTACCCCTTCCTGCTGATAGACCGCGTTCTGTCCATGCAGCTGGAACCCGAGAAACGGCTGATCGGAATGAAGAACATAACGATCAACGAACCCTTTTTTGAAGGCCATTTTCCCGGCAACCCGGTCATGCCCGGCGTGTTGATGATCGAAGCGATGGCCCAGGCCGCCGGCATGCTGGCCCACCTGGATGCCGAAGTTGAAGGCAAGGTAGGCGAGTTGTATTACCTGGTCAAAGTGGACAACGCCCGCTTCAGCCAGGTTGTCGTCCCCGGAGATCAGCTGATTCTGGACGTGATCCAGAAACGCATCATGCGCAGAATGGGACAGTATGAATGCCAGGCGCTGGTCGGCGAAAAGCGCGTGGCCAGCTGCGAATTACTATGTGCGGGGAAGCAGGCATGAGCGCGATTCACGAGAAAGCTCTGGTCGACCCGGCAGCCAACATTGCCGACGGCGTCGAGATCGGTGCATTCAGCATTATCGGTCCGCACGTCACGATCGGGCCGGGTAGCTGGATCGGACCGCACGTGGTCATCACCGGTCGCACGACTATCGGTGAAAATACCCGAATTTTTCAGTTCACCTCGATGGGTGAAGAACCGCAGGACAAGAAGTACGACGGCGAGGATACCGAACTCATCATCGGCGACAACAACACGATTCGCGAACTGTGCACCTTCAGCCGCGGGACCGCCCAGGGCGGCGGCAAAACCATCATTGGCGACAACAACTGGATCATGGCCTGCGTCCACATCGCCCACGACTGCGTGCTGGGCGACAACATCATCATGGCGAATAACGCCTCCCTGGCGGGACATGTCAACGTCGGCGACTGGGCCATTCTCTCCGGCTATTCGCTGATTCACCAGTTTTGCAGCGTGGGCGAACACAGCTTCACCTCCTTCGCCAGCCATGTAAACCAGAGCATTCCGCCCTATGTCACCGTCTCAGGCGAGAAAGCCAGGGCCAAGGGAATCAACACCGAAGGGCTCAGGCGGCGCGGATATTCCTCCGAGCAGATTCAGCAGGTTCGCAGAGCCTACAAGCTGCTTTACCGTTCCGGGACGCCGCTGGAAGAAGCGAAAATCCAGCTGGCGGCCATGGCTGAAGATCACGAGGAAATAAGACCCTGGGTTGAATTCCTTGCAAACACGGCCAAGAGTTTCATCCGCTGAATTCACCCGGCCAACCCACCATCGCGCTGGTAGCCGGAGAAGCCTCGGGAGATCAACTGGGGGCCGCATTGATCGACCGTTTGCGCAATCGATTCCCCGACGCAAGGTTCGCCGGTATCGGCGGCAGCAACATGCAGGCTGCCGGCATGGACACTTGGTGGGACGCGCAGGAACTGGCAGTATTTGGCCTGTTCGAGGTGCTCTCCCACTTTCCCCGGCTGCTGCGATTGCGGCGTGAACTGTTCCGGCGATTGCTGGCGCTTTCCCCTGATGTCTTTATCGGAATCGACGCGCCCGACTTCAACCTGGGCCTGGAAAAAAAACTGCGGCGCAAGGCCATCCAAACGGTGCATTATGTCAGCCCGACGGTTTGGGCCTGGCGTGAAAAACGGGTCCGAAAAATCGGCAAGGCCGCCGACCTGGTTTTGTGCCTGTTTCCGTTCGAGCCGGATTACTACCGCGATCACGGCGTGCGGGCAACTTACGTCGGCCATCCGATGGCGGATCAGATCGAGGCGGATCATGACCCCGTTGCGGCGCGGATAAAACTGGGTCTCGATCCTGCTCCGGTGACCGTTGCGCTGCTGCCGGGAAGCCGTGAAAGCGAAATCGAACGGCTGGCGGCGCCGATGATCGAGGCAGCGCGCATCCTTGCGGACCAGTATCCCGGAATTCAGTTTACCGCCGCGATGGCGAACGACAGGGTTCGCGCCCGGTTCCAGCAAGAACTGGACCGTTTGCAGTTTTCTGACATCAGTCTGTTTGAGCGGCAGCCGAGGACGGTTATCGCCGCCGCCGATGCGGTTATTTGCGCATCGGGTACGGCAACGCTCGAAACCATGCTGGTCAACCGGCCGATGGTAATGACCTATAAAATCTCCCCGGCCAGTTACCAGTTCGCAAAGCACCTGAAATTGATCAGGTTAAAACGTTTTTCACTACCTAACATCCTGGCCGGGGAAGATCTTGTCCCGGAATTGATTCAGCAGGACGCCACCGGCGTAAACCTCGCCTCGGCAACGGCTAAATGGCTGAACGACCGTGAGTCCTGCCATCGCCTCCAACAGCGTTTCGCCAGTCTGCATGAGCAGTTGCGCTGTGACGCCAGTGAACGGGCTGCAGAGGCCGTCTCCGGCCTGCTCAAAACATGAGCCGGTTAACGGCCGGGGTGGATGAAGCGGGCCGCGGACCGTTGGCCGGGCCGGTGGTGGTCGCGGCCGTGATCCTCGACCCCGGCAATCCGGTTGACGGATTGGATGACTCCAAGAAACTTTCTGAAAAGCAGCGTGAAGAGCTGTTTCCGCTGATCAGGGATCGGGCGCTGGCCTGGTCGGTGGTGGAAGTGGACGTTGAGGAAATCGACACGCTGAATATCCTGCAGGCAACGCTGCTTGGCATGCAACGGGCCGTGCAGGCCTTGTCGCCTGCCCCCGCGCTGGCCCTGGTGGACGGTAACCGTGCACCGTCACTGGACTGTGAAGTTCGCACTATTGTTCAGGGTGACCGTCTCGAGCCGGCGATTTCCGCCGCGTCGATATTGGCTAAAGTCAGCCGCGACCGGCTGATGAGTGAGTTTCACCGGCACTACCCCTGCT
>JABDLD010000065.1 GCA_013001885.1 Lysobacterales bacterium | reverse complement strand
CCGTACGCCTGCGTGGCGACGGAACTGGGTACCGGGCGCGAGGTCTGGCTGCGTGAGGGTTCCCTGCTCGACGCATGCCGCGCCTCAATAGCCTTGCCCGGAATGTTCGCACCTTCGCGCATGATGGACGACCGCCTGCTGCTGGATGGCGGGCTGGTCAACCCGGTGCCGGTATCGCTGGCACGGGCGATGGGCGCGGAAATTGTAATTGCGGTGAATCTCAACGGTGATCTCATTGGCCGGCATTTTTTCGTGCACGGCGGCGATGACGGCACCAGTGATGAAGAGAGCGAGCGACTGCTCTCGGAAATCGAAGAAAAGGATTCGGTAGTGGCCAAGTGGGCCGCAAAAATGAAAGCCGGATTCGGTGTGCGGCTGGATTCCTACATTTCCTCGTTGCGTAAGAAGGAGAGCCCGGACCCCGGCCTGTTCGACGTGATGGCCGGTTCGATCGACATCATGCAGGATCGAATCACTCGCTCGCGCATGGCAGGCGAGCCGCCGGACATACACATCACGCCCCGCCTCAGCCATGTCGGCCTGATGGAATTCGACCTGGCCAAAGAGTCCATCAAGGAAGGCCGTGCCGCGACCAAATCCAGGGAAGCGGAAATCGAGCAGCTGACCAAAGAGCTTTGAAATACCAGCAATACAAACGAGTAACGTATAATTCGTATTAGAATTATATTTAACATCCAAAGTACGGGAGGCACCATGAAACAGAATGTTCATAACATCGAGCGCGCGGTCCGGATCATCGTCGGACTCGCAGTCATCAGCCTGGTCTTCATCGGTCCCCAGTCGGCCTGGGGCTGGCTGGGACTGATTCCCCTGGCAACCGGCATATTGGGCTGGTGCCCGCCATACGCGATGCTGGGTATCAGCACCTGTAAAAAGCCGCAGGAGAGCTAGCTGCCTGATCCGCGTCTTTGCAGCGGATGGGATTGCAGAAAAAGCAAGGAAATCACCGTTAACTGCTGCTCCGGGATGAGATTGGTGACGACCCGCTGAGGAACCTTCCAGTTCTGCTCATTGGGTACGGGAATCAATATCAGGGTGATTTCCAGAAAAGATTGCTCGCAAAATCAGCCATTTGACTTCCGCCGGGAACAAGCCTACGCTGTAGGAAAGGGGAAATCCGAGCATGGAAGCCGGGTTTTGACTAAAACAGACAGGAGTCAAAGACATGGAACGTCTTCCCGTTTTTGTCGCCATAGCAGTGGCGACCATCAGCTTGTTATTCTCAAACGCGACCTTTTCCGCGCCTTCGAAGAAGGTTGACATCAAGAACTTACCCCAAGGCCGATTCAAACAGGAGTTCGAGTCGCTGCCGGTGTTGGCGCGTGCCAGGGCTGAGCAGGCGCTGGCAGCCATGGGTGATATTCCTGAAAAGGAACTGAACTCCCTGAGTGTCGGTAAGGCAGGCGATATTGCTTACGCGGACTACTTTATCAGCATGGACGATTCGGCCGCCGAGGTGTTGCAGGCCATACCCTCTGAAACTGAGCCGCTCGCACCGCTAGGCGACACTTTCAAATTGCACAGCAAGCCAGGTACGAGCAAGGTGTTGTTTCTGGATTTCGACGGTCATACGACCTCGAAAACACCCTGGAACGACAACTATACCAATGGCCGTTCATTCAAATCAGAGCCTTTCGACCGAGACGGCAACCCGAGAAAGTTCTCGGATTCGGAACGGATCATGATTCAGCACATCTGGCAGCGGGTTGCGGAAGACTTCTACCCATTCGATGTCAACGTCACGACAGAGGACCCGGGAAAACGAGAAATGTCGAAAGCACAAAGGCAGCGTGCTGTTATCTCGGAAACATGCTGGATTGATAGTGGTTGCCCGGGCGGAATTGGTTATCTCAACTCATTCACCTGGATCAAAAAAGATGCACCCGTTTTCGCCTTTGTGAGGATGGATGACCGCAACACTGCGGGCGTCGTCTCCCATGAACTCGGCCACACGTTTGGTCTCTATCATGCCGGCACGAACAGCAGAGAATACTATAGCGGACACGGAAGCGGTCCGCTGGCATGGGTTCCGATCATGGGTCTGATGTACAACAGGTCGATGTGCCAATGGACGAAAGGCGAGTATTACAATGTCGATCTCTGGGTGCAGGACGAGACCGCACAGGTTGCTTCGCGCGCCAGTGGATGGAGGCTGGACGACCATGGTGACTCGCCGGCGTCGGCCACATTCCTGGCTGCAGACGGCACGAATGTAATGGCCAGTGGATTCATTGGAACGCAGAATGATCATGATGCCTTCCAGTTTTCGACGGGCGCCGGCACGATCAGTCTGCTGGTGGATCCGTACAATGCGGGAAGCGATCTAGTCAATGGAGCCAACCTCGATGTCCAGGCCACCCTTTATGACGCCGCTGGAAACGTCATAGCAGTCAACAATGTTCCAAACGCCCTTTATGCGCTCATCGACCAGGTCACGGTACCGGCAGGGACCTATTACCTGGAGATCACGGGTGTTGGCGCGGGCGACCCGCTTGTGAATCCGCCGACGGGATACACGGAATACGGAAGTATGGGCCGGTACACGGTACTCGGAGAATTAGCGCAGTAGCCGCTTGCATGCTTCAGTTAAGCCATTGAAGGGCGCGCAACTTGCGCGTAAGGGGCTTCAATCCAGCAGAAGGATCTGCTGTAGCGGGGTGAAAGCCCCACAGGGGAGGGAAACATGACAAAGGGAATCATTTCGTGCGCCTTGTGGCGTGCCGTCATCATGTTTGCACTCTTTTTATTATCCACGACTCGTCATGAGGCATCACTGCAAATGATGCTGTCTTTCGATCCACCCAAGGAGTTCAAAAATGTTTAAACCAACGTCAGTGCTCATTGTATTGAGCAGCTTTTTATTCATCTCCGCGTCTTACGCGCAGAGCCCGCAGATCTGTCCGGGAAATCTCACTCTTTCCACTCAGGCCGAAGTGGACGCTTTTAAATGCCGCGAGGTCGGTGGATCACTCACCATCTCCGGCGAGGACATCGTTGACCTTGGCCCGCTAGCCCGTCTCCGCACGATCGGAAGGTACTTGTCCATCAGCGACAACACCGCGCTGAACAGCGTTGTGGACGCCTTCCCGAGTCTTACCACCGTGGGATGGGGCATTTCTGTTTACTACAACCCGAACCTGGTCACGTTCTCGGGATTCGATGCCTTGCCCGCAACCGGGGACAATATCGACTTCTGGTTCAACGATTCCCTGGCGAGGGTCCTGGGCTTCGGTTCACTTCAAACCGCGGGGTGGTCGTTGGAATTCGGCGGAAACCCGAATCTGGTCAGCATTCCCGGGTTTGAATCGCTGCAAACCATCAGCAGCAGTCTCTTCGTTTTGGATAACCGGTCGTTGCCGAGCATTACCGGGTTCAATGCCCTGCAGTATGTGGACTGGTCCTTTGACATTGTGGGCAACTCCTCGCTGGACTCCGTCTGCGGATTCAACGACTACTTCACGCTCAGCGAGGGAACCTACACCGGCGGCGGCTCATTCAACATCAGTGAGAACGGTTCTGGTCTGACCGACCCCACCACCATCCAGGACATCCTCGACGCTGGACCCTGCCCGCCCACGGTTTCGCCGGACGGCATCCTGGGCCCCTGGGGTGTGCCAGACGGACTGTTGCACGTTTATGGCACAGGACCTTCAGAGTCTGCCGCCCAGGACTTTCCCGTTCCTTCCAGGCTTAAAGTAACTTCAGTGTGGATTCGCGCCGCGCGCACTGGTGCTCCGACCGATTTCTACTATGTCACCCTCCGCAGGGAGCTGGATGGAGAAGTTCTCGGCCGAAGTGTTAACGTGGATGTGTCGGGCGTTATCTCCGAAGATGAGATTTTTGCGTCAGGTGAGTGGGTGGAATTCGCACTTCCAACGCCAGTTACCCTGAGAAAAGGGGATTACTTCGTGCAAATGGAACGTACCGGGCCCGGGGACCAAAGCAATTATATAAACTGGTTTACTGACTGGGAGAACCCACTTCCAGATCACGCGGGTTGGGTTAGGAACGATGAAGGGGAATGGATCATGTACGACGAAATCCTCTCGGATGAGTTCCTCATCATGGTTGACTACATTAAATAGTGGGCGGCGATGTCGGCGCGGAAGCGCAACTCGCAGTATAGAAATGGGCCGCCTGAGTGGCGGCCCATGATTGATGTCGGAAGCTCAACAAAACCCATAGCTGGAGCGCCAAGTGGCGGAACTCATTTGTTCAGTTCGTCAGAACCAGTGAACCACGCAGTGTGATATTCGCGCTCGATCGCCCCACCAGGATATTGAATTCGCCCGGTTCCGCGCGCCAGTCTCCAGCCTTCACGTCATAAAACGACAGGGCGCGGCGGTCCAGGCTGACGCTGACACGCCGGGTCTCACCCGGCATCAGATCGACCCTGGCGAAACCCCTGAGCTCTTTTGGCGGGCGCGGAACGCTCGACTCCGGGTCGGCGACATAGACCTGTGCGACGTCGGCCCCGGGCCGGCTGCCGGTATTGGTTACGTCAAAGGTAACCTCGACCGCGCCATCGCTGGTGCTTGCCGGTGTGATGCCCAGGTTGGCGTACTCGAATGTCGTATAGGAGAGGCCATGGCCGAAGGGGAACAGCGGCGCCACCGCATTTTTCTCATAGCCCCGGTATCCAACGAATACGCCTTCGCTATAGACAATCCGCTGTGTTCCGGGCTCAGGGTAATAGTGAGCGTGGGCCGGGTTGTCTTCCAGCCTTCGCTCAAAGGTGGCCGGCAGCCGACCGGAAGGATTCACGTGGCCCAGCAGGATTTCCGCGGCGGCCTTGCCGCCCTCCTGGCCGGGGAACCACACGTGCAGCAAAGACGGGACCTGGTCCAGCCACTCGTTGGCATCGACGGCGCCCCCCGCGGTCATTACCACGACGGTATTTTCGTTCACTGCAGCCAGTTCATTGATCAGCTCCGTCTGCGCGGGAGGAAGGCGGAAGGTCCGGTCAAGCCCCTCTGATTCGCTGTCGGCGTTGAACCCCGCCGCCACCAACACGACGTCGGCCGCCCTGGCCATTGTGAGGGCCTCGGCCTGCACGCGGGCGCCGTGACGCGAAATGCCGAGACGCAGCCGTGAGCCCGGCCACTTGGGCCGGCCGCGGTGTTCCAGCACGACCTTGTGCACCCCGGCAGTCAGATCAAGGGTTGAATAATCTGCGGCTGCCCCGTTGGTGTTCCACCGGTCGAGAATGGGTTGGCCGTCGAGATTCAGCCGATACAGACCACCCAGATCTCCGGCTGCGAGAACGAAAAAGTCATAAGTGCCGGCCTCGTCCGCCGTGAAGTAGCCGGTCCAGCGTTCCGACAACGTCCCCTCGGGATAATCCGGCTGGCCGGGTGAACCGATCGCCGGGCGGGGCTCCACTCGGTCAATCACCGGTGCTCCGGAGAGGTCGGAGCTTGCAAAGTACTGGGCGTGCATGCCGGGTGTGTTTCCGGTTTCATCGGTCGTGAACCGGGTCGCTTCGCTCATTTCTTCCAGCGTGGAAACGCCGGGCGCGTAGAATACCTGTGCTTCGTCGGCCGCCAGTCCGGCCAGCCCTTCCAGCAGGCTCACTTTCGAAAAGGGCTCCACTCGCGAGCTGCCGCCGCCACCGGTCACCGCCGGATGCGCATTCGGGCCCACCACGAGAATCGACCCCACCTGATCCAGGTTCAGCGGGAGCAACGCGCCGTCGTTCTTCAAAAGAACCATACCCTGCCGTGCGGCCTCGAGCGCTGCATCACGGCCTTTGCGGTTATAGCGCGGCACCGAGAGATCCAGCGCCTCGCCGTCGAGCCAGCCGAAACGAGCCGCGGTCCGGAGTATGCGTCTGACCTTGTCGTCAATTGTGGCCATGGAGACCTGGCCTGCCTCAATCGCCGGCAGCAGGTTCTCGCGGTTGAGGTGCGCCCCGGAAGGCATCTCGAAATCGAGCCCGCCGTTGGCCGCCTCGACGGCGTGATAGGTCGAAATCCAGTCGGACATCATCACACCCTGGAAGCCCCATTCGCCCTTGGCGACCGTATTGTTTAGGTAATCATTCTCGGACATCCAGGAGCCGTTGGTCAGGTTGTAGCCGGTCATGATGGCCCCGACCTGGCCCTGTTTGACCGCCGCCTCGAAGGCGGGCAAATAGATTTCGCGCAACGTGCGCTCGTCGATGATGGAGTCCGTGTTGTTGCGATCGAACTCAGAGTTGTTGCCCACGAAATGCTTGACGGTGGCGCTGACCCCCTGGCTCTGGACGCCCTTGATATAAGCGACCGCCATGCTCGAGGCTAGCAGTGGATCTTCCCCAAAGTATTCGAAGTTGCGCGCGCACAGGGGTGAGCGGTAAATATTGACGCCGGGCGCGAGCAGAAAGTGGGCGCCCTTGGCGCGTGTTTCGCGGCCGAACTCGACGCCGACCCTCTCGAGCAGCTCAGGGTTCCAGCTGGCCGCCAGGGCAATGCCTCCGCCGAAGGCGGTCGCCGGGCCGTCGTTACGCACGCCCATGGGTCCATCCGCCATCCGCAAACGGGGAACACCCAGGCGCGGGACGCCGCGCAGATAGAAAAAGTCGACGCCGCCCAGCAGATCAATTTTTTCCTCCACCGTCATCTGACCGAGAATGGACTCGACGCGGGCATTGTCTTGTCCGGCAAACTCGGGCGCCGGCATGTCCGCTGATCCCGTTGGGGCGATCAGGCTAACGAACAGAAATAGAATGATGGTCCTGCTCCAATCCGGCATACGCATCTCTGACTGACCTCCTGGACAGGATCGAAAGCACGCCCGGAATTGGGCTGTTTCTATCGTCCGGTCCGTACCACAGCAATTATAGTGCAGGAATTTCGATGGTCCGCCTGAAAAGCAGCAATAAATCTGCCTTTTCAGCCATATGCTCCCGGGCCCGAAAAATTCGTAAGCGGGGTGGCTGATGGGGTACTGTTGTCGCTGCTAAACGTAACCTTCAAGGAAATATTCATGAAATCCTACCTTCATTGCACTTTGGTTTTGCTTGCTGCTGTCTTTTTTGTCATGACTCCCCAGCACGTCGTTGCACAGGATCAGAAGTCCATCATGGTGACCGGCGCCAGCACGGGTATCGGCAGACACCTGGCTGAATCCCTGGCTGCGGCTGGCCACCACGTCTACGCCGGCGCGCGGAAGGATGAGGACCTGGCGGAATTGGGAGCGATCGAGAACATCACCGCTGTCCGCCTTGACGTGACGAAGCAGGACCAGGTCGACGCGGCTGTGGCCCTGATCAACGAAAAAGGCTCCGGGCTCTATGCTCTGGTCAACAATGCCGGCGTTGGCGGCGGCGGTGCCGTTGTGGAGACGCCGATAGCAGACCAGACCTTCGTGTATGCCGTTAACGTGGAGGGTGTCTATCGCACAACCCAGGCCTTCGCGCCGCTGGTGATCGAATCAAAAGGCCGCATCGTGACCACGGGATCGATTGCAGGAACGCTCGCTGCGTATCCCGGGTTCAGCGCCTACTCCGGCAGCAAGCACTGGATCGAGGCCTTTACGGACTCGTTCGCCGAAGAAATGAAACCCGTGGGCGTAACCGTGAGTGTCGTCGAACCCGGAAATTACAAGTCCAATATACGCCGCAGCAGCGTGTCGCGCCGCCTGGAAAAGGTGAAATCCACAGGCGGTGATATCACCGACGAAATGAAGCAGAGATACGACGCCACGGCGGAGCGCGAATTGTCGTACAAAGAGCCGGATGAAGTCACCGCGGCGTTCATGCACGCGTTATTCGATGACAACCCATTACGTCGCTACATGGTCGTACCCAACGAAGAAGAGCAGGCCATGACGATCCGCACGAAGGTGAACGAGTTGGTGCAGCTGAACGGATGGGGGCCATACAGCTACAGCCGTGACGAGCTGGTTAAAATGCTGGATCAAGCGCTGGCGGGCGAGAGCTCGGGCGAGGACTCTGGCGAGTAGCTCAGTAAAGATCGCTCACGAACGGAACCAGCGCGACCACCAGCGCTTCGGTGTAGACACCCTCGCGGGTATAGAGTCCGTTGGTGAGGAGGCCGAACGCGCCTCCCTGGTGCTTGCTGTTCACCGTGGCGAAAACCCGGTCATTGGCGTCGCCGAGTTCCATCCCCTGGTCGACCAGCCGCTTGACGGCGCGCGGCAGGGGCAGGGTGACCGTTCGGGCTTCGCCGATCCGCCCGTCCGGTCCCAGAACGGCCATCCAGGCAAAGGCCATCAGGTCGCCGTCGATGCTGTCGATACCGCCTTCCAGGCCCACCCAGTAATCAGCGCCCGGCATGGATTCGCAGGCGTTGAGCGCCCGGTTGCGGGCGCCATTGCGGGTCTCATCGTCCGATCGCGGCTGGTCACTGACCCCCGAGGCGACACTGGCGGGCATCACGTCATGGGGGAGCCCCGGAAACTGCAGGGCAAAGGCTTGTTCTGCCGCCCGAATTTTGACCGGATTGTGCGACGCCACGACAATTTTCATGCGGCTGTCACTGCCAGTAAAAGGGTCGGGTTACGCGCTCGCCGGTCACGGTCTCATTCAGGGTTTCCGCTTCGTACAGGCGCCCATTGAGCATTACGTGTGTAACTCGGTCGGTCTGGTAAATATCCGACAGGATATCTGCGTCGATCACCACCAGGTCGGCCAGTTTACCGGGCTCGAGACTGCCCAGGTCATCGGCATAACCCAGCGCACGTGCCGGTGTGATCGTGGCCGTTTTCAGCGCCTCGACCGGCGACATGCCGCCCTGCGCAAAACTCCAGATTTCCCAGTGGCTGGCGAGGCCCTCGCGTTGGCCGTGCGCTCCGATGCTGACCATGACGCCCTGGTCGGAGAGGGCCTTCGCCGTTGCGGCACTCTTCGTGTGATAGAAATTATCGAACGGGGCAGTGATGCGGCGGATGGAGCGGGGCTGCAGAATGTGCGGGGGCACGAAACGGCTGAGGATTTTGTGCTCCCAGACGTTGGATTCCTGGTACCAGTAGGTCTCTGCGCTGAGGCCGCCGTAAGTCACCACCAGCGTGGGCGTGTAGGCGACGTTGGTCTGTCCCCAGAATTGCAGCACATCGTCGTACAGCACCGACTGCGGCAGGTTGTGCTCGATCGTGCTGTTGCCGTCGGCGACCAGGGACAGGTCCATGTGGTATAGCGAACCGCCTTCGGCCACGACCAGCATGCCCTCTTCACGCGCGGCGATGGCCACCTGCTGGCGCTGGTCGCGCCGCGGCTGATTGTAATTCTTGATGCTTACCGCGCCCTGTGCTTTCAGCCTGCGAACGTGTTGGCGAGCGTCATCCAGGGAATTGATTTCGGCGAAATAACTGCTGCGGGCGCCGTACACGATGTCGCCCGTAGAGAAGGTTCGCGGAGCGAGAATTTGCCCGGTCCGCTGCATTTCGGCGGCCGCGAATATCTCGGTCGCGTCGTTCGACGGGTCGTGCACCGTGGTGACGCCGAAGGCCAGCGTAGCGTAAGCCACCCAGTTCTGCTGCGGAATGAAACCGACCCCGGCGGAACCGTGGGCATGTGCGTCAATCAGGCCGGGAATGATGGTTTTGCCGCTGACGTCCACCCGGGCCGCATCGGCCGGGATGGGTGTGCCGGCGTCACCGACAGCTGCAATGCGGTTACGCTCGATCACAATCACGCCGTTTTCGATCACGCCGCCGTCTTCGTTCGACATTGTGATGAGCCGCGCACCGGTCAGCGCGACGGTGCCGCCCGGCAGGTCGCCCTTAAGGCGCATGGACATCGAAGCACCGCCGGCCGGCGGCGTATAAGCGCTGTCGCCTTCTGCGGTCACGGCGAACAGCGCGTCAACTTCCGCCTGGAACGCGGTGGCGCCCAGGGTCCAGTTGAGCACCTTGCCGCCCTGCGTCCAGTGCGGGAAATTGCCGCCGTTGCCGCTGGCCCGCACGGCCGGAACACTCTTGACCGCGGTGCTCAACGCCAGGGGCTGGCCTCCGGGCGGAAGCGGCAGGGCGTAGACATGGTAGTTTTCACGGTACGCAAGGTAGCGGTCGTTGGGCGCTACCTCGAGACGGGAGACGTATTTTCCGTCGGCATGGGTCCGGGGCGCCTCGCCGTCCAGGTCGATACTGACCAGGGCGACACCGGTTCCCGATTCGCTGGGGCGGGTCACGTAAAGCCGGTCGTTGCGCTGGCCGAAATGGGGATTGCTGCCGTCGCGTGTCACCAGCCCGGCCTTGCCGCCGTTCGCCGGCATGCTGAAGACCCCGGTTTCCATGGCCCAATCCGGTGAGGTCAGCCAGCCGCCGTTGCTGATCTCGAATACGATGGTGTCGCCGTCGGGCGAGAAGCGCGCCGCGTGGTAATGCCCGGGCTCCGTGCTCAACCGGGTGCTGCGCCCGCCGGAGGCTTTTACGCTGTGGATCTGTCCGAGATCCTGGTCGTTCCACGTCACGAACACGATTTGGCGCCCGTCGCGCGACCAGGAGGGGTCGTATTCAAAATGATCGCCGTCGTCCCGGGTCAGCCGGCGGGGTTCGCCGCCGGGTAATTTCTGAAGGTACAGTCGCCCTGCGCTCTCGAACACGACGGCCGAGCCGTCTGGCGAAACCTCGGCATTGCGCACCATGCGCGTCTCGAAACTGTCCGGCGCGACGTCGACTTGCGGCCGCGGCGCATCGTACACTGTGCGCGTGTCGGCGACATGGAAGCTGATTTCACTGACCTCTTTGCTGTCAATCGCTACCCGGTTGATCTTACCGCCGGACCAGAAAACGATGCTTTTCGAATCCGGCGTCCAGTCCATGTTCGGGTAAACGCCGTGCACGGCCCATACTTCCTGTACGTCGCGGTCGAGACCGGTATAAACAGGTGATTCATTACCGCTGACCAGATCTTTCAGGTACAGCGCGCTTTCGCCGTCAAGGCGGCGGACAAAAGCCAGGTAGCGGCCATCGGGCGACGGCGTGGGGCGAACGGCGCCGCCCGCGCCTGTGACGGTCCTCTGGGTCGTGCCGGTTTCCAGGTCGTGCCGGCGGATCTCGAAAATCTGGCCATTGGAATCCTGCGCATATTCGAAAATCGGGCCCGGCGTGCTGTCCAGGCTGTAATAGATGTAGCGGCCGTCCGGAGAAAAGGCAGGCTCGCCCAGCTCTTTCTGGTGTTTTTCATTCGGTTTTTCGACCACGGCCACTCCGCTGCCGCCGTCGCGGTGGTACAGCCAGATTTCGCCGGTTCCCAGCGAACGCTGGGTGGTGAAATGTTTACGCGCCGCGATGAAAGCACCGTCCGGTGACCAGTAGGGATTATTGAGCAGGCGGAAATCTTCTTTCGTGAGCTGCCGCGATTCACTACCGTCGGCGCGCATGATCCAGATGTTGTCGCCGCCGCCGCCGTCGCTGATGAAAGCGATTTCGGAACCGTCCGGAGAAAACCGCGGCTGCATCGACCAGGCCAGCCCGCTGTTGATCGATGAGGCCTCACCGCCCGTCATCGGCAGCGTGTAGATGTCGCCCAGCAAATCGAACGCGATGGTTTTCCCGTCCGGGCTGACATCGAGGCTCATCCAGGTGCCGCTACGGGTGTCTATCGATACCGTCCGGGGAGTGCCCGGCGGATTGCTGACATCCCATTTTTCGTCGTCGTTGGTTTCTTCAGCCGCGAGTCCCGCACTGAGGCTGAGCAGCGCAAAGGCGTAAAGGAACAAGGTGATTCGATGTGTCATTGGGGAGGGTCCTTGGTGAGTCGAGGCGTCGATCATAGCGAAATCTGCCTGGTTAATCGCGGAAGTTCTTGAATTGCAGGGGCAGACCGAACTTGCCCTCCTTCAGCAACGCCATGACCTTTTGCAGGTCGTCGCGTTTCTTGCCGGTCACCCGCAGCTGATCGCCCTGGATCGAGGCCTGGACTTTGAGTTTGCTGTCCTTGATCAACTTGACCATTTTGCGCGAGATGTCGGTATCAATGCCCTCGCGAACCGTGACGACCTGGGTGGCGGTCTTAAGCTGGATCACCGGATCGGCCATTTCCAGGCAACTGATGTCGATAGCGCGTTTGACCAGCTTGTTGCACAGGATGTCGTACATTTGCTGCAGCTGGAAATCAGACTCCGTGTGCATGGTGATCAGCGAGTCTTTCAGCTCGAAGCTCGAGTTGGTTCCCTTGAAATCGAAACGGGTGGCGACTTCGCGGTTGGCCTGATCGACCGCGTTGGCGAGTTCGTGGTGGTTCACTTCTGAGACGGTGTCAAAAGATGGCATGATGGCTACCCGGGTTTTTGAATTGGAAGACCCCCCAGTTTAACAAAAGTACATGGTGAGGACCGTAATGGGAGTAACTGCACAATGAGGCACTGGACCCACATGGGCGACGCGCCCATTCCGGAGACAGACCAGTCGTTGAGCCTGTACCGGGGCAAGGATGACTTTTTCATCAAGATTACCTCCGGCGGTGGAGAGCTGATGAGCACGCGTAAACACGGTTCCGAAGATGCGCTGGGCTCGCTGCCGTGCCGGCGCCTGGCTAACCAGGCCTCGGCACGCGTTCTGATCGGCGGGCTGGGGATGGGTTTTACGCTGGCCGCCGCACTCTCCACGCTGGGTCCCCGGGCCGAGGTAACGGTTGCGGAACTGATCCCCGGGGTGGTCGAGTGGAACAAAGGCCCGCTGGGAGAGCGCAGCGGATATCCGTTGAATGACCCGCGCACCCGGGTTTACCTGGGAGACGTGGCCCGCTTGATACGCGAAAAGCCCGGTTACTTCGATGTGATTGCGCTGGACGTGGACAATGGCCCTGAGGGCCTGACCAGGAGCTCGAACGACTGGCTTTATTCAACCGCCGGAATCATCGCAACGCAGGAGGCGCTGGCGCCTGATGGCATTCTGGCTTACTGGTCGGCGGGACCGGATCAGGCATTCCACGACCGGCTCCGGCGGTGCGGCTTCCTGGTCGAGGAAGTCGTCGTTTTTGCGCATGGCAAGAAGGGAGCGAGACATACCATCTGGCTGGCCAGTCTCGGGCCTATTCCGGAACCTCGATGTTGATTCCCGCCTTGCGCAGGCCGTCGTTGACATGCTCTATCAGATCCGGTTGGGCCCACACCCAGTTCACCAGGCCCATCTGGTAATACTCCTGCTCGATGTCAGGCCATATTCGGCGCATGTCTTCGGCAGCGCTTTTTGCGGCCTTCTCGTTTCCCAGTTGCGCGTAGGAGATCGCCAGTGCCATCGGGGTGCCCCAGTAGTCCGGCATGTTGATTTTCCGGGCGATGTTCAACGCTTCCGCGTAACGGTGCTGACGGTATTCGTTGAAAAAGGTATTGAAGTTGTACCAGCCCGCATGCTGCGGATTCAGCCGCATCGCGCGGGTGGTCAGTTTGACGCTCCGTTCCCAGTCGCCCGAATATCCCATCAAAATACCGATCATGGCCATCGAATCGCTGTTGCGCCGGTTGAGCTCGATTGCACGTTCAGCGTGGATGCGAAATGCGCCGACATCCTTCAAGAAATAATGGGCTTGCGCCAGGGTGAACTGGGCGAACGAATTTGCGGGATCGATATCAACAGCGCTCTGGGCGGCGGCGAGGGCCCGTTCCAGTGAACCCGGCTGAGGATTCAGGTTGTTCATGTGCTCGTCCTGGTAAAGCAATGACAGGCACGCCCAGGCATCTGAATAGCCCGGGTCGCGCTCGACCGCTTTTTCCAGTGCAGCTCTCGTGATGAGATGATCCTGAGTGCTGATGCGTTGGCGAAAAAGGAAATAGCGAAGGACCGCTTCGTAAGGCGTCAGGCTTTCCGGATTCCTGCGGTCCGTTGGCGCCGCCAGCGTTCGAACCACAACACCGGCCGGATCGCCCACCGTGGCGACAATCCGGTCCGTTATTTCATCCTGCACGGCCAGAGAATTGGCGTCCGCCAGTTCGCGGTCAAAAGTTTCGGCCCAGACCTGGGTGCCGTTGCGGGCGTCGACCAGCTGCGCGGTGATCCTCGTGACGGCGCCGGCCCGGCGCAGAGAACCCTGCAACACGTAACGCGCCCCGAGCTCTTTGCCGATCAGACGAACATCGGTCGATGGCGCATCAAGACCCGATACCGCGGTACGGGAAAGCACCAGCAGGTAGGAAAAATCAGACAGGCCGTTGGAAATGTCCTCGGTCAGCCCGCCGGCAAAATTTGCCAGCTCCGAATCTTCCGACTGAACCGCGAACGGCAGCACGGCAATCCAGGGTTTTTCATCCGAGGAGACAGCCGGCTGCGCCGCAACTTCGGCGGCGGCGGGTGGCTCGTCACGGAAGTGCAGAATCGTCAGTGCAAGGCCGCCCACGGCGAGCAGGGCGGCGATGATCAGTAACTCCGGCCCGCTGACCCGCTGCTGGCCCTGGTCTCCGTGATACCAGGCGACCACCAGGGTCACGAACAGCCCAACAATCAGCCCGACATCGATAATGCGGGCGATGCCATCGGTAATTCCCCAGCGGGCGCCGAGTACATCGATCAGCTGCATTAATACCCAGGCGCCGGCGAGGTAAGCAACCGCCCACTGGAAAATTTTTCGCTGTTTCAGGTCAGTAAAAAAGGACATCGCCGCCGGAATTCGCTCAGGGGTTCGCCGCCAGGGTTTCGTCCAGCATTTTTACCAGTTCATCCCGGCTGAAACTGTATTTTTGGTCCTGGTTCAGTTGAACCAGTTCTTCGATGGCCTTGCCAATCGTGACATCCGCCTGGCGCTGGTTGGGAACGACCATGTAACGGCGCTTGGGATTGTCGTCGAACAGCGCTTTGCGGGCGGCCTCGGCTACCTCCTGCGGGTCGCCCGAGATCTGATCGCCGTCGAGCCAGCCCATCATCCGCTCCAGGTCCTCCTTGTAAAGTGACCCTTCCGTGCTGAAACCCCGGGCTTTCAGGCGCGCGGCGATATTTGCGCCGATTTTCGATTCGTAGTTGCCCGGCTCTATGATGCTGACCGTAACATCAAAGCGTTCCATTTCCCGGGCCAGTGAATCGGTAAAAGCCTCCATGGCGTGCTTGCTCATGCTGTAAGGCCCGAACAGCGGTCCGGACAGGATGCCGGAGATGGATCCCGTCGTCGTGATACGCCCTTTGGACTCGATGATCAGCGGGGCAAACGCCTTGGTCACGCGGTACGGCCCATAGAGATTTACGTCCATCTGGAAGTCGAATTCCTCCTCGTCGATTTCAATCAGCGGATACAGCACAGCGACCCCGGCGTTATTCACCAACCCGTAAAGCCCACGGCCCGCTTCGGTGATGGTCTTCACGGCCGCGTCGATATCTTCCTGGACCGTCACATCAAGCCGGATTCCCTGGATGTTTTCGATCGCGCTCAACTCTGCGATATCCGAGTCCCTGCGAGCGCCGGCGTAGACAAAATGCCCCTTTGCGGCCAGCAGCTCAGCCATCGCCCGGCCCAGTCCTGTGCTGGCGCCTGTAATCAGCACGGCTCGCTGCCCGGTGGCTTCGTCGGCCATGACGCTGACGGGGCCCGCCAGCAGAAATAACAGCACGAGGGTCGGGAGTTTGAAAATGTTTATCATCGTTTTACCTTTGGTTGTAATGATGTGGGGTGGTGGGCGCAGTATAGACCATTGAAATTTGCGG
>JABDLD010000061.1 GCA_013001885.1 Lysobacterales bacterium | reverse complement strand
GCCAACGGTGACGACGGCAACCTGAACTACCGGGAGAAGGGCGATCTCATCTCACACCTGGTGAAGGCCACTATCGAACTCGACGTGCAGTGGCGCAATTACGGCGGCTTTGCCCGTGCGCCCGCATTCTACGATTTCGAGAACAACGACAAGGATTCACTTTCCGATATTGCGCAGGAGCGCGTCGGCAAGGAAGTGCGGCTGCTCGATGCCTACATCTACGGCAACCATGATCCGGGCGGCAAATTCCTGAACTGGCGCCTGGGTAAACAGGTGGTGAGCTGGGGTGAGTCAACCTTCATTCAGGGCGGCATCAACGTGATCAACCCGGTGGACGTCTCCAAGCTGCGGGTCGCGGGCGCCGAACTGAAAGAGGCGTTCGAAGGCGTCAACATGATTTACGGCTCGCTCAGCCTGACCGATTCGGTTTCTCTGGAAGCCCTGTATATGCTGGAATACCGGAATATCCGGCCGGACCCGGCGGGAACCTATTTTGCCACCAACGATATCGGCACTCCGGGCGCCAGCTACGCCATGCTCGGCTTTGTTTACCCGCAACCTGTGATCAATCCCGATCTTTATGACACGGTTTGCCGGCAAGGCAACCTGGGCGCGTCCGATTCACCTCTCCCGCCCCAGTTGGTTGGAGCCGGGTGCGCCCTTTCTCTGCAGCGGTCTGAAACCATCAGGCCGAAAGACAGCGGACAATACGGCGCTGCGCTGCGCTGGTTCCTGGAAAACCTGGGCGGCACCGAACTGGGTTTTTACTACCTGAACTATCACAGCCGCCTGCCGACGGTCAGTGGATCGACGGTGTTCAGCGTTCCGCCACCGTTCCTGAATTCATACTGGACGGAATACGCGGAAGACATCCACCTGTACGGGGTGAGTTTCAACTCCAATATTGGAACCTGGGCGCTTGCCGGCGAGGTCAGCTACCGGCCCAATACGCCTTTGCAGTTTGACGATGTCGAGGTTCTGTTTGCCGGCTTGACGCCGACCAATTTCCTGCAACCGTCTTACTATTTCCAGTACAAAAGCCAACTGGGCGAGTTTGGCCCCAATGAACGAATCCAGGGCTGGGAGAGACACAAACAGTGGCAGGCTCAGGCCACCACCACCAAGCTGTTCGGGCCTGGCAACATTTTCCGGGCCAACCAGATCGCCTTCGTGGCCGAGGTTGGCATGAACTACGTTTCCGATCTGCCGGATCCGGACTTCCAGCGGTACGAGGGTGCTGGAACCGATACCGGTGGCGGTCCCGACTGGACCACTGGTGACTGGAATAATCCCGAGACCCAGGTGGGTGGTTTTGCCGACGATTTCAGCTGGGGTTACCGCATTGCGTCCCGCTTCGACTACAACAACGCCATTGGCGCCGTCACGGTCAGTCCGCGCCTGGGTTGGGCGCATGATGTGAAGGGCACCACGCCGGGACCGGGCGGATCCTTCATCGACGGCCGCAAGCAGTTAACGCTGGGCGTCGCATTCAATTATTTGAACGAATGGGTTTTCGATTTTGCCTACACAAAATATATGGGTGCGGGTGAGTTCAACATGCTTAAAGACCGCGACTTCTTTGCCGCGAGTGTCCGTTACTCATTCTGATCGCCGGAGGATTTCATGCGAACTTTTACAAAATTTACGTTATCAGCCTGCATCGGCCTCGTGATCGGAGTAGGCCAGGCCTGGGCCGGAGCCAAGCCTGATCAAATTGACCGCCTCAGCGCAGATCTGACCCCGATGGGTTCCGAGCGCGCCGGCAATGCCGAAGGCACGATTCCTGAATGGACCGGCGGAATTACCCAGCCGCCGGCGGGTTACAGCGTGGGAGACCATCACCCCAACCCGTTTCCGGACGACAAGCCCCTGTTCCGGATCGACGGCAGCAACTTCAGGGATTACGCCGACAAATTGAGCGTCGGCCAGGTGGCGACGTTTGAAAAGTACCCCGACACGTATTTTATGGACGTTTACCCCTCCCGCCGAACCACCTCGTTCCCGGAACATATCTACCAGATGACCGCGGAAAACGGCAAAACCGCCAAACTGGGGGAAAATGGCGAAGGCGTGCTCGACGCAGCTGAAGGTTTTCCGTTTCCTTTCCCGGAAAACGCCTATGAGCTGATGTGGAACCACAAGCTCAAGTACAAGGGAATCGGCGGTGTGCGTTACAACAACCAGATTGCCCCGACAGCCAACGGCAGCTTCAGCGTCACCGCGATTCGCGAGGAACTGCTGGGCCTGTATTACAAGCGGGGCGTGACTATCGCCGATATCAACAACGTGCTGCTGTATTTCTTCCAGGAAGTGGAATCGCCGGCCCGCCTGGCCGGCAACATCCTGCTGGTGCACGAAACCCTGAATCAACAGGTGCTTCCCCGCCAGGCGTGGATTTACAATCCCGGCCAGCGCCGCGTGCGGCGAGCCCCCAACGTGGCTTATGACAACCCGGGCACGGCTTCAGACGGCCTGCGCACCAACGACATGACCGACATGTTTAATGGCGCAATGGATCGCTTTGACTGGAAGATGGTCGAGAAAAAGGAAATGTATGTTCCGTACAATTCCTATGCGGCTCACGCCGAGGGAGTCACACCCGAGGAATTCGTGATGCCGGGTCACCTCAATCCCAGCCTGATGCGCTACGAGTTGCACCGGGTGTGGGTGGTCGAAGCCACTCTGAAAGACGGCATGCGCCACATCAACCCCAGGCGCACCTTTTATCTCGACGAAGACAGCTACCAGATTGTTTTGATCGATCATTACGACGGCAGGATGCAGTTGTGGCGCGCATCAGAAGCGCACAGCATCAATTACTATGACGTTCCGACGTTCTGGTCGACCATTGAGGCCCATTACGACCTGCAATCGGGGCGCTACGTTGCCCAGGGTTTTGATAATACGATGCCGGTCAACACCTTCAACGTCGAAATGCAGCCTGCCCAATTCACACCGCAGGCGCTGCGCAACCGAGGCCGCCGCTGAAGTCACTGAAAAGGCCGGCAATTGCCGGCCTTTTCAACTGCCCGGACCCCAATCCTGATTGATATGACCAGATTTTGCCGGATCATTGTCGCCGCCTTTATCGTGATGACGGTGATGTGCTCACCATCCGTGCATGCAGTCGATACCGGCCTGGACATTGATTACGCAGAAATTCAGCCGCTGGCCGTTGAGTCGATTTTGCTCGATGTCACCCGCATAGGCGACCGGCTCGTTGCCGTGGGCGAACGGGGCCATGTCGTATTTTCAGATGACGGCAGCACCTGGCGCCAGGCCGAGCATGTCCCGACCCGCTCCACGCTGACCACGGTATTCTCTTACGGAGACCGTTTGTGGGCGGGCGGCCATGATGCGGTCATTATCACCAGCGGCGACCGCGGAAAAACCTGGTCGCGTGAGAATTTTGATCCGGAGCGGATGCAGGCCGTCATGGACCTGTATTTCGCGGACGAAAACAACGGCGTGGCGATAGGTTCCTACGGCCTGTACCTGGTCACCGACGACGGCGGCAAAACCTGGATGGATTCGGTCGTTGACGGTGAGAATGAATATCATCTCAACAGCATGGCTGTTTTCGATGACGGCAGGCGGATAATTGCCGGCGAGGCGGGCTATTCCTACCGCAGTTTTGACAGCGGTGAAACATGGGAGCCACTCGACCTGCCCTATATCGGCTCCATGTGGGGCGCCATAAAAATGCCGAATGGCTGCGTGGTGTTTTACGGACTCAGGGGCCACGCGATGGAGAGCTGTAATTTTGGCGAATCCTGGCGTGAGCTCGAAACCGGAACACAATTGAGCCTGTCCGGCGCGGCGGAGCGGGACGGCTTTCTGATAATGGTGGGCAACAGCGGCGTTGTTCTGACCATGGAAGACGGCGCAACCTCTCAATACCTGCACTCCAGCGGCGTGGATTTCTCGTCCGTGGTTGCACTGGGTAACGGCCGGTTCCTGCTGGTTGGAGAAGACGGACTGCATTTCTACCCGGAAACGTCCGTTGAGGAAACCCGCCCATGACCACTGAAGCCACCACCCGGCGACTGCACAATCTTGCCACCTTCCTGATCAATTACCGTTTCGGAATCGTCGGGCTGTTCCTGTTGATCACGATTGGCATGATGTTCGCGATGTCGAACCTGAAGATTGAAACGGGCTTCAAGAAGCAGCTGCCGCTCAAGCACGAGTACATGCAGACGTTCCTGCAGTACGAGAAAGAATTCGGCGGGGCGAACCGGGTGCTGGTGGCGCTGGTTGCCCGCGACGGCAACATGTTTACTCCGGATTTTTTTGAATCGTTCGAGACGATCACCAACCAGGTGTTTTTCATTCCGGGGGTTGACCGGGCCAGCGTGCGGTCCATATTTACGCCCAATGTCCGTTTCGTGGAAATCGTTGAAGACGGATTCGCCGGCGGCAATGTCATTCCGTCGGACTTTGCGCCCTCGCCCGAGATGTTTGAGCGGGTGCGTTCGAATATCGTCAAGTCGGGCGAAGTCGGCCGCCTGGTGTCCGGTGATTTTTCAGGGGCCATGGTCTGGGCCAACCTGCTGGAGGAAGACCCGCAATCGGGTTCCAAGCTGGATTACCGGGAAGTTGCCAGCCAGCTCGAAGACATCCGCAGCGAATTCGAGAACGATGAATTCACTGTTCACATCATCGGTTTTGCAAAAATAGTCGGAGATATTTCCGATGGCGCGCAGTCCGTTGTCTGGTTTTTCCTCGTTGCCTTCGTCGTAACCGCAATCCTGCTCTACCTGTATTCACGCTCCCTCTGGCTTACCGTATTGCCGCTGACGTGTTCATTCATCGCCGTGATCTGGCAGATGGGAGCGCTCAGCCTGATGGGTTACAGCCTGGACCCGATGAATATATTGACGCCGTTCCTGATCTTTGCGATCGGGGTCAGTCACGGTGTCCAGAAAATCAGCGCCTGGGTCGTGGAAAAAGAATTTGCCGGCCGCACGCCGGATGCCTGGGCACAGGACGGCGTCACCGATGTGTCGGAGATTCCGCGGCGCTCGCCGATGCACGGCTCCCGCGAGACGATGAAAAAACTGCTGGCGCCGGGCCTGATTGCGTTGCTGTCGGATACGATCGGTTTTCTGACGTTGCTGTTCATCAACATCAGGATCATCCAGGAACTGGCGATCACCGCCAGCATCGGCGTGGCGGTCATCATCCTGACCAATCTCCTGCTGCTGCCGGTTCTGCTGTCCTGGGTGCATCTGCATAACCCGCATAAATACCGCGAACGATTGCTGACGAAGGCGCACGAACTCTCCGGTTTCTGGCTGTTTCTCACCAATTCCACCGAGCCCCGCCGGGCCGCGGCGGCGATTGCAGTTGGCGTGATTTTGTTCATCATCGGTTTCTGGCTGGCCCAGGGCATGCAGATCGGCGATTCGGAAGTGGGTGTTCCCGAACTGCGCCCCGAGGCGCGTTACAACCAGGATGCAGTTCTGATCTCGGAGAAGTTTTCCCTCGGCGTGGACTTGCTGACCGTCGTCGCCGAGACGGTGCCGGACGCCTGTACCGAGAATTACCAGGTGATGGAATCCATTGACCGGTTCGCCTGGAACCTTTCCAACGTGGACGGCGTGCAGCAGGTCATCACCCTGCCCAAGGTGGCAAAGGTGGTAAATTCCGGCTGGAACGAAGGCAACGTAAAGTGGCGGATTTTGCCGCGCGACAATTACGTGATGCGCCAGGCGCTGGGTGGCATAGAGACCGGCACCGGCCTGTTGAACCGCGACTGCAGCGCCATGCCGATCCTGGTCTTCACCGAGGATCACCGTGCTGAGACCATTGCGCGGGTCGTGGATCGGGTCAAGAAGCTGCGCGAGGATATGAACATCGGGGCGCTTGATTACCGGCTCGAGAATGAAGCCCTCGAAGAACTCGCGAGCGGCGAGGAAGCAGTGACCACCGACGCTCTCAAATTCCGCCTCGCAACCGGCAACGTCGGCGTAATGGCCGCCACCAATGAAGACGTGGCGGCGGCTGAAAAACCGATGCTTGCACTGGTCTTCGGCGCCATCATCATTTTGTGTCTGATCACCTACCGGTCGATCCGCGGTACGATCTGCATCGTGCTGCCGCTGGTGCTTGTCTCGACACTGGCCGAGGCCTTGATGGCGGTTTACGGTATTGGGCTGAAGGTCAATACGCTGCCAGTGGTGGCGTTGGGTATCGGCATCGGTGTGGATTACGGTATCTATATGTATAACCGGCTGGATGATCTGTTAAGGCAAGGCTTTTCCCTGCGCGAGGCCTTTTACCGCACCCTGAGGCTGACCGGCAGAGCCGTTATTTTCACCGGCTTCACGCTGGCTGCCGGCGTCGGTACCTGGATGTTTTCCGATCTGCAGTTCCAGGTCGACATGGGCCTGTTGCTGGCATTCATCTTCCTGGCGAACATGGTCGGCGCGATCATTTTGCTGCCGGCTTTGGTACGTTGGCTGGTTTATCCAAAACACAAGAGGGCGCAGGCTGAAAAACCCCTGCAGGTGGAAGTGGAAGCCGGAATGAATCCGGCCGCGGATTAAAACCGGTTGCAATAGCTACGGGATTTCCGTAAATTCACGGGGTGAAGACTTCAACGCCAACCATCGGTTTCCGCCACCTGCGCCGATCCTGGATGGAAAATCCGGGCTGGGTTGCCGTGTAAGTCAGAATAATCGATAAATTCGAGGAAAGACCCAGCCAATGGCTGGGTTTTTTGATATGGAGAACAGCAAATGCAACATTTTCTGAGCACTGTTGACTGGACCAGGGAGCAGCTGGACGGCCTTTTGCGGCTGGCGATCGATCTGAAACAGGATCCGATACAGGAGCGGCTGCACGGAAAATCCATTGCGCTGATGTTTCTGAACCCTTCAATGAGAACACGCACATCGTTCGATCTCGGCATGCAGCAACTGGGCGGCATTGCGATTGTTCTGCAACCGGGCAAAGATGCCTGGGGTATCGAATTCGATGCCGGCACGATAATGGAAGGCGAAGCCGAGGAGCACATCGCGGAAGTCGCCGGTGTGCTTTCGCGTTATTGTGATCTGATTGGGCTGCGTGCTTTTCCGAAATTCAGGGACTGGTCGGCCGATCGCGAAGACGCGGTCATCCGGTCGCTGGCGAAGCACGCCTCGGTGCCGGTCATAAACATGGAAACGATCGTCCACCCCTGCCAGGAACTGGCTCTGATGATGACGCTCAGCGAGCACCTGGGCGAAGTCAGCAGGAAAAAATTTGTCCTGACGTGGACCTGGCATCCGCGGCCCCTGAACACCGCGGTTGCCAATTCTGCGCTGCTGATTGCGTCCAAGTTCGGCATGGACGTCACGCTGCTTTGCCCGGAAGAGGCGTACCGGTTGGATCCTCAGTTCGAATCTGCCGCCCAGGGTTTTGCTGACCAGACGGGTGGCAGCTACACGCTGACTCATGATATTGAACAGGCTTACACCGGAGCAGACGTGGTGTACGCGAAAAGCTGGGGTGCTTTGCCTTATTACGGAAGGCCGGAAGAAGAATGGGAGTTACGTAAAAATTACCGCCATTTCATCGTCGATGAAGAAAAAATGGCGATGACCCATAATGGCCTGTTCAGTCACTGCCTGCCGCTGAGGCGCAACGTCAAGGCAACCGACGGCGTGATGGATGCGAACTACTGCGTGGCACTGGATGAGGCGGAGAACCGACTTCACGTGCAAAAAGCGGTGATGCTGAACCTGCTGGGCTTGTAAGAGCGGCTTTATCCGAGATCAACCGTACTGAAAGAGAACAACGAGATGACTGAAAAAATCGTACTGGCATTTTCCGGCGGACTGGACACCAGCTACTGTGTTCTCGACCTGGTGCAGCAGGGATTCGAGGTGCATACCGCGTTTATCGATACCGGCGGTGTTGATGATTCGGGCAGGGAATATATTCGTCACCGGGCCAAAAGCCTGGGCGCGGCAAAGCACCACGAGATTAACGTGGCGCAGGAAATCTGGGATGAATTCGTCAAGCCGCTGGTGTGGAGCCATGCGAGGATGCTGGGTGAATATCCGCTGTTGTGCTCTGACCGTTACCTGATCGTCAAGAGCTGCCTGCAGCTGTGCGACCAGCTGGGCACCCGCAACTTCGGCCACGGCTGCACCGGCATGGGTAATGACCAGTTGCGCTTCGACCAGACCGTCCGCAGCCTGGGCGATTACCGGATTCACGCCCCGATCCGCGATTTGCAGTCGCGCGTCAGTGCAGTTCGGGATTATGAACTGCAGGTGATGGCCGACGCCGGAATCGAGGTGGAAGCATCGGCCAGCCGGTATTCAATCAACGAAAACCTGCTGGGCGTGACGATTTCAGGCAGTGAGATCGACGAGTTCAGCCAGCCGGCCGGTGATGCCTGGACCATGACAGCACCCAGGAGTGCGTGGCCGACGGGTGCAATGTTGGTGAAGGTGGGCTTCGAGCGGGGCGTTGCGGTCAGCCTGGATGGCGAGCGCATGGGCGGTCCCGCGATACTCAAAACCCTCAATGAAAAACTGGGCGCGTGGGGTATCGGGCGCCACGTTTACACCGGGGATGTCACCATCGGGCTGAAAGGCCGTATTGCTTTTGAATGTCCGGGGGTTGATGGTTTGCTGACGGCGCACCAGGCGCTGGAAGATGCGGTGAACACGCGTTTTCAGAATAGCTTCAGAAAGCACATCAGCGACCGCTGGGCTGAACTGGTCTATGCCGGATTTTTCTACGAGCCGCACAAATCGGATCTTGAAGCCTATCTGCAAAGTTCCCAGGCAGCGGTTACCGGTGAGGTGGGCCTGCATACCGAAGGCGGCTCGCTGTGCGCCGTTTCGGTTGAATCCCCCTACATTCTGCAGAACCCCGACGCGGTCTATGCACAGAGTGCGGACTGGACGCCGGAGGAGGCCGTCGGGTTCATCAAGCTGTTGGGACAAAGCACCACGCTGGCCGGAAAAGTCAGGGGAAGCAAATAATGTTCCAGGGCCTGGTGCTGGAACACCTCGCGGCACTGGTTGCCTGTGATACCCAGAATCCACCGCGTCGAATTGACGGGGAATCAGATATTTTTCGTTATTGCAGTGAGCAGGTGGGCGCCGGTTTCGACATTCAAGTTTCCGACCACGGTGACGGCCATGTCTCGTGGTTCGCCGTCCGCGGAAAGCCGGGCGTTCTGTTCAATGTCCACCTGGATACGGTTCCCGACGGCGAAGGCTGGTCCGGCGATCCGCGCATATTGGCCGTTCGCGACGGCCGGGCCTATGGCCGGGGCGCTTGCGATATCAAGGGCGCAGCCGCGGTGCTGCTGGCATTGGCGCAACAGGGTAAAGGCGATATGGCCCTGTTGTTCACCTCCGACGAGGAAGGCGCCGGCGGCTGTTGCGTGGAGAAGTTTCTCGAATCGGGTGCCGCGCAGCCGTTCGGGCAGGTTGTCGTTGCCGAGCCGACCCGGTGCAGGGCGGTTCTTGGGCACCGGGGATTTCTGTCCGTAAAAACACGGTTTCACGGTGTGCCCGGCCATTCCTCGGAGGCCCGGGCTTTGCGGGAGAACGCGAATCACCAGATGACGCAATGGGCGGCACGGGCGCTCGAATTGGCCGCGGAAAGAAAGCTGGCGGACGATGATCCGGGCACCTGCATGAATTTCGGTATCGTCGAGGGCGGCAGTAAAAGCAATGTCATCGCCGGTCATGCGTTCATGCACTGGAGTGCAAGGTTGCGTCCGGGTGAGTCTAACGATGAATTTCTTCACGCTGTACAGGCGTGTGTTCCAGAGGGTTCAAAAGCCGATTGGGAAGTGCCGTTTCGTGGCGAACCCCTGCCGGCGGCGGGACAGGGTGACCGCGAGGCGCGAGCGTTTTGCGAGTCACGCCGTTTGCCGATGGGTGAAACGGTAGACTTCTGGACCGAAGCGTCGTTGTTCTCGGCAGCCGGCTTGCCTTCGATCGTGCTCGGGCCGGGGGATATCGCCCAGGCCCACGTTACCGACGAGTGGGTCGGCCTGGATCAATTGGAAACAGCTTATGAACTGTATCAACGGGTGGTGAATAGCGATGGCTGAAATTCGCAGCGTAGTAAGCCAGGTACTGAGTCAGCTGGGCACCAGCCGGGAGGCGCGCTATTACCTGAAGCAGTACAGTCACGATGCCGACATGCAGTTTGCCGTGATCAAGGTAGGCGGTGCCGTCCTTGAAGAGGAACTCGATCCGCTGGCTTCCGCACTGGCTTTTTTGCGCAATCTTGGATTGATGCCGATTATTCTCCACGGCGCCGGACCGCAACTCGATGTCGCTTTGCAGGAGGCGTCCATCGAAACCGTAAAAAGAAGGGGCTTGCGCGTCACGACGCCGGAAGTGATGGAAATCGCCCGCCCCGTTATCTACCGCGCGAACCGCCGGCTGGTCAGTGCGCTCGATGCCCTGGGCGTCCGCGCCCAGGGCGTTCAACACGGTGTTTTTGTCTGTGATTATCTGGATCGTGAAGAATTCGGGCTGGTTGGCCACATCAGCAACGTGGATCTCGAGGCGATTCGTGATGCGGTCGAGCGCGGTGTGCTGCCCGTCGTGGCCTGCCTGGGGGAAAGCCCAACCGGCCAGGTCATGAACATCAATGCCGATATCGCCGCAAGAGAGCTCATCTGGGAAGTCAAACCCCACAAAATAATTTTTCTGACCGGTACAGGAGGCTTGCTGGATGAATCCGGCCGGATTATCTCGGCGATCAGCCTGAGAACAGATTACGAATACCTGGTGGCGCAGAACTGGGTGCACTCCGGCATGCAACTGAAGCTGGAACAGATCAGCCAGCTGCTTTCCGGTTTGCCGGAAACGGCTTCTGTCTCGATCACCTCCGTAGACAGCCTGGCCCGTGAACTGTTCACCCATCGCGGAGCCGGCACGCTGATCCGGGTCGGCGAAGAGATCATCGAGTCTCACAGCTTCAGTCCCGAGTTGCGCGAAAAGGCAGCAGGGCTGCTGGAACAGAGTTTTGGTCGTCGCCTGAAACCAGGTTATTTCGATGACCTGCCGCTTGAATGCATACTCAGCAGCGAAACCACCGGAGCCATGGCTATCGTGCTGAAAGGTGTCGACGGCATTCCTTACCTGGATAAATTTGCAGTCACGCCGGAGGCACAGGGCGCGGGCCTGGGGGCGGCAGTCTGGCAGGCGTTGATCCATCGCTGTCCGCAGCTCTATTGGCGTTCGCGCACCGATAACCCGGTGACGCCGTGGTACTTCGATCAGGCGGACGCCAGCCTCACGCAGGATAAATGGGTGGCATTCAGCGTCGGCATAGACAATTTCGACCAGTTGCGCCGTTGCCGGGACGATTGCCTTGCCCGCGGAGAGAGCTGGGAGGAGAACGAGCATGTTTAGGGTGGCGGTAATCGGCGCACGAGGTTACACCGGGGCCGAGTTGCTGCCGCTGCTGCACAGGCATCCCGAGTTCGAACTCATTGCAGTAGGCTCCGGCAGCGCGGCGGGGCAGCCGGTCAACACACATGTTGAGGGGCTTGAAGGTAGTGACCTCGTGTTTGAGGACATTCGCCCGCGCAAGCTGCAGGCGCTGAATGCCGATGCCTGCGTACTGGCCCTGCCCAACGGGCATGCATCGCGGTTTGTCGACGCCCTGGACGCAGGCTCGCCGGAGACGGTCGTCGTGGATCTGAGCGCGGACTACCGCTTCGATCCGGCCTGGTCGTACGGGCAACCGGACAGATTTGGCACACAGTTGATGGGCGCGAAACGCATCGCCAACCCGGGCTGTTATGCAACCGGCGCCCAGCTGGCGCTGGCTCCGCTGGTGGAGGAGTTGAGCGGCTGCCCCGTGGTTTTCGGCGTTTCAGGTTACAGCGGAGCGGGCAAAACACCGTCCCGGAAAAACGACCCCGAAGTCCTGGCGGACAACATCCTGCCTTACTCGCTGGTTGGCCATATCCATGAGCGCGAGGTTTCCCATCACCTGGGGCGCGATATACGGTTTCTTCCGCACGTGGCGCCATTTTTCCGCGGTATCAGCCTGACGATTTCTGCGGAGCTTCTTGAAACTCAGACGGAAACGGAATTGCTGGCCAGATACCAGGCTTTCTATTCCGGGCGCCCCTTGATCGGGGTGCAGGCCGCCATACCGGAAGTCAGGCAGGTGCGCGGCACCCACCATCTCATCGTCGGCGGATTTGTTGTGAGCGAACACAGCCCCTGCAGGGTGTCGATGGTGGCGGTGCTGGACAATCTTCTGAAGGGAGCGGCGACACAGGCCGTTCAGAACCTCAACCTCGCATTCGGTTTGGATGCGATGACCGGGCTCGACGTCCGGCATGGGAGGCAGATATGACAGATTTTCTCTGGCAGGATGACGGCGGCGCCGAGGTTGACCGTGACATCATGGAGTTCATGGCGGGCGAGGACGTAATTCTTGACCGTGAACTCTTTCCTTTTGACATTAAGGCCACGGCTGCACACGTTCGCGGGCTGGCCAGGATCGGAATCCTGAGCGAGGACGAAAGCAAGACGCTGTGTGAGCTGCTCGATCAGCTGCTGCTCGATTTCTCCGAGGGCCGTTTCGTGCTGAATCAGCAGTATGAAGACGGGCACTCGGCTATCGAAACCTTTTTGACCCGGAAACTGGGCGATGCCGGCGCCAAGGTGCATACCGGGCGCAGCCGCAACGATCAGGTTGCGGTGGCCACGAGACTGTTCATGAAGGATCGCCTCGAACGGCTGGCGCAGTTGAGTAGCCGTGCTGCGTTTGCCTGCCTGGAGCGAGCGGAAAGCCACGCCATGCTGCCGATGCCCGGGTATACACACCTGCAGAGGGCTGTACCGTCCAGTGTCGGCCTCTGGATGGGCGGTTTTGCCGAGGCTTTTACCGATGACCTGGTGTTTTCGTCGAGCGTCAGGGAGTTGATCGACTGCAGTCCGCTCGGAACTGCCGCCGGTTACGGAGTGAACCTGCCGCTCGACCGCGACGGTGTGGCCAGTGAGCTTGGCTTCAGCCGCCTCCAGGTCAACCCGATGTATGCACAGAACAGCAGGGGAAAGTACGAGATCATGACTCTGCAGGCGGCTGCCCATGCCATGCAGGACGTCCGCCGACTGGCCTGGGACTTGAGCCTGTTCATGACCAGCGAGTTCAACTTCGTCCGGCTGCCCGCTCAGTACACCACCGGTTCGTCCATCATGCCGAACAAGGCCAACCCCGACGTGGTGGAGCTTTTGCGCGGCAAAGCGGCCACGGTCGAGGCCGCCGTGATTGAAATACAGTCGGTGCTGTCGCTGCCTTCGGGTTATCAGCGGGACCTGCAGCTGACCAAGGCGCCCTTGATCCGCGGGATCAGGTCGGCCTTGCAGGCGCTCGCCATCGTGCCGCCGCTGGTCGCCGGAATCGAGTTCAACGAGCAGGCCATGCGGGATTCGATCTCCCTGGAGATGTTCGCAACTGACGTGGCCCAGGCCAATGCGGCCCGTGGCATGCCGTTTCGCACCGCTTATCGAGAAGCCAAGAAGTCGCTGGATGACGCAGACGCAGCAGACGCGGCTGAGAGCCTTGCCCAGCGCGTATCTCCGGGGGGCTGCGGCGACCTGCAGCTGGACCGGATAAGGCATCGCCTGGAGCAGAAAATCCAGGGTTTGGCCAACTGAAATTCCGGCTCATCGAATTTATTTCACGAATATCGAAATTAGTGCTTGACGCTGAATATGCAGTCTCTATAATGCGCCTCCTGCCTGGCTGATCCTTCAGCTGGCATAAAGCCCGACGGAAAAGAATATATGGTTTATTTTTCCGGAGTACGTTGACCCTGAACCTGGAGTCAATATATAATGGGCGGCCCGCAAGCACTTGGTTGCGATTCTGATTTGAATCAACCAATGTGGCGATCCGAAAGGGATTTTGCCGCGGTGCTGATAGTGCGGGAATGTTCTTTAAAAATATAAGGTAACTTGTGTGGGCGCTCGCGTTATGGAATTTGCCATTAACGAAAGCGACCATGCCCTGAATTATGATAGATGTAATCGGGAGCAAGGTTCAGCTTTCAGCTATTAGTACTTAGATGAAAGACAAGAGACAGATCCTTCGGGTGAAGTCAGGCGTCTGGAATCGAAAATATTAAACTGAAGAGTTTGATCCTGGCTCAGATTGAACGCTGGCGGCATGCCTAACACATGCAAGTCGAACGGAAACAGGACGCTATGATCTCTTCGGAGTGAATTTGTCGCTGTCGAGTGGCGGACGGGTGAGTAATGCATAGGAATTTGCCTTGAAGTGGGGGATAGCCCGGAGAAATCCGGATTAATACCGCATATGCTCTACGGAGCAAAGTGGGCCTCTGATTTAAGCTCATGCTTTGAGATAAGCCTATGTCGGATTAGCTTGTTGGTAGGGTAAAAGCCTACCAAGGCGACGATCCGTAGCTGGTTTGAGAGGATGATCAGCCACACTGGGACTGAGACACGGCCCAGACTCCTACGGGAGGCAGCAGTGGGGAATATTGGACAATGGGCGCAAGCCTGATCC
>JABDLD010000054.1 GCA_013001885.1 Lysobacterales bacterium | reverse complement strand
TTCGATATTGCCGGCCTGATGGCGGTGGGTGGCATTGGCGGCCTGGCTATCGGCCTGGCGGCAAAAGACATTCTCGCCAATTTCTTTGGGGGTGTAACGGTATTCATCGACCGGCCGTTCAGTATCGGCGACTGGATCATTCTGAAGGACAAGGACATTGAGGGGGTTGTCGAAGAAATCGGCTGGCGGCAGACCACTATTCGCAAGTTCGACAAACGCCCGGTGTACGTGCCCAACGCCGCGTTCACCACCGCCTCGGTCGAAAACCCGTCCCGCATGACGAACCGCCGAATCTACGAAACGATCGGTATGCGCTACAAAGACATTTCCCAGGTCGAACCGGTGACCAACGAGGTTCGTGAAATGCTGGTCCAGCATCCCGAGATCGATGAAAAACAGACACTGATGGTCCACTTCGATGCGTTTGGCGAATCTTCCGTGGATTTCTTTATCTATTGCATGACCCACACCGTGAACTGGCAGCGTTACCACGAGGTCAAGCAGGATGTTCTGCTGCAGATCAGCCGCATCGTTCAGGAGCATGGCGCCGCGATCGCGTTCCCGACGCGCACGCTGGAGTTGGAGTCCATCCCGGAATTTGCCGGCCAGACCAGCTAGCGCAGGTATCGGCTAGCGGCCGAACTTCTCCAGCAACCCGAGCAATTCATCCAGCCGGGCGTAAGTGCCGGGCGATTGCTCCAGGATCGTTTTCATGATGTCGTCAACCACGGCCGAGGCGTCAGCGACCAGGTCCTGACCAGCCGGCGTCAGGGAAGCCAGCGCCAAACGGGCGTCACGTTTGCTTTTTGCAGTGGTGACATAGCCCAGTTTTTCCATCGGACGCAGGGCGCGGGTAACGCCCGAGGGCGTCAAACCGACGGTCTGGGCAAGGTCCACCCGGCTCGCCCAGGCGTTGGGTGCAGCTGACAGGGCGCGCATCAGTCGGTACTCGGCGAAACTGATGCCGCGAATCGAGCCCAGAACGCGGTCCAGGCGTTTTTCCAGCAGGTTCCAGCTGGCGGCAAAAGCCAGTGCGAGGTTTTGTTCTTTCGATAATTGTGAATTCATGCGCGAAGCATAACATATACGTGATGCATCACGTAATAGACAATGTTATAACAATGATAGGTATGTGATAGATTGAGATATGAGGGGTCGCTAGAAAAATTGCGCCCTTGCTGACCACCAGGGGCGCGGGGATACTGTGCGGCATATGCTGAGCAACGAACAGCGCGAACAATTCCAAAGCCGGGGCTACCTCGTGCTCGAGAACGTTTTTTCCGGGCAGGCGATTGGTTCTGTAAAAAACGCCGCACAGAGAATTGTCGCCGATTTCGATGTCTCCCGTCACCGTACCGTGTTCACGACCCGGGATCGCGATGCCGGACGGGATGAGTATTTCCTTGAGTCCGCCGAAGCGGTGCATTGTTTCCTGGAAGAGGGCGCGCTTGACGGTAACGGTGACCTGAACCGGCCAAAGGAACTGGCGATCAACAAGATCGGCCACGCGATGCACGACCTGGTTCCCGCATTCTCGGACTTTTGCCGGCTACCGGTGATCGGCCAGGTTTTGCGCGACATCGGCTATCACGCGCCGCTGTTGTGGCAAACCATGTACATTTTCAAGCAGCCAAACATCGGAGGTGAGGTGCGCTGGCACCAGGATGCCAGCTATCTGCACTCCACCAGGCCGGGCGTAACCGGCATCTGGATTGCGATTGAGGAAGCGACCCGGGAAAACGGCTGCCTTTGGATGCAGCCGGGTCAACACCATTCACCCCTGCGTGAAATCTACGAGGTGGACTGGTCATCACGGACCGGAAAGCTCCAAACGCTCGACGATACGCCATGGACGTCAGGAGAAGCGATCGCTGTCGAAGTTCCGGCCGGCAGCGCCGTTCTGTTTCACGACCATATGCCGCATTTCAGTTCGCAGAACCGTTCGGACAGATCCCGGCACGCATTCACGCTGCACGTGGCAGAATCGGGTACGGCCTGGGGCGCCAAAAACTGGCTGCAACGGCCGAATTTGGGTTCTTTCGAGCTCTGACCGCTAACCTGGCGGGCGTCAGTCGGCCAGCTGATACAGTCCTTTCAGGGCATAGACCTGGTCGCGCCAGACTCTTTCGAATTGCTCCGTGTCAGCCACCGGCGCCTGGATCAGATTGCGGATCAGCGCTCGTTGTGCGTCCGTATTGCCCGGCTTGCCGTGCAGTTCGGTGGCATAGGCTGAAAAATCCCGAACGAATACGTCGAACACCTGGTTCAGCAAGTCCGGCCCGGTGCCGTCCATCAATGCCTTTTCCAGCAGCAGGTGGCCGTAAACAACCATCGTGAACAGCTCGCCCATGCTCAGCATGTAGTCGATGTCGCGGACCTGTTTTTCGTCCGGGCCGGCCGTCATCAGCAGTTTGCGGAATCTTTCGATCTGGCCCTTGAAGACCTCGATGTTGGGCAGGTCGAACTGGCCGTAGGTCTGGTTGTAATCGTGGAAGCGAATGGCGCCAAGCCCGTGGGTCGGTCCCTGGTGAAACAGGAAGGTGTCGTCGGCCGTATCGGTGCGCTGTGGAATCTCCGGGTATTCGGCCGGGGCGAACAGGTAGTTCTTCATGAACTTTACGATCAGCGCCATGTTCACATGAGCGGTGCCTTCGAGCTTGGGCAGCGAGCGGATCTCGACCGCGGCAATCTCGAAAAACGGCTCGGCCTCGAAGCCTTTGGCGGCGATCACGTCCCACAGTTCGTCGATGACTTTTTCACCCTGCATCGTCACCTTCATCTTCACGATCGGGTTGAACAGCAGGTAGCGGCGGTCCTCGCTGGAGGCGCAACGCAGGTAATCCACCGCGCGGTAGGAAAACATTTTCATTGCCGCCAGCCGGCACCAGGCATCGGTTAACAGGCGTTTGACTTGCGGGAAGTCGGTTACCTGTTTGCCGTAAAGTGTCCGGCCGGCGGCGTGGTTGATCGACTCGTACAGCGCGTGGGTGCACAGGCCAATCGAACCAAAACCGAGGTTGAACTTACAGTAGTTGATCGTGTTGAGCATGTCGTCCCAGGCCTTCGGGCCGACGCTCAGAATCTCTTCCTCGCTGATCGGGTAATCGTGCAGGCGAAATTCGGCCACGTAATTCTGCGCATTCACGGTGTTCTTGACGCATTCGTATTTTTCGTGTTTTGAATCCACCACGAAAAAGACGTAATCGCCCGTTTCGCTGTTCTTGCCGAAAGTCGACACCAGTGCCGCCTCGTTGCCGTTACCGATGTAATACTTGCTGCCGCTCGCGATGTAGCCGCCGCCCTCCTGCGGGATCAACCGCATGCTGGAGGAGTAAATGTCCGCGCCATGTTCCTGCTCCGACAACCCGAATGCGAAAACCGCGCCGTCTTTGAGTAGTTCGGCCGCGCGCATTTTCACCTGCTCGTTGTCGCCGTTGAAGATCGGCCCCAGTCCCAGCATTGAAACCTGGAAGGTATACCAGTAAGTAATGCCGTAGAAAGCGACGATTTCTGCAAATTCGACGTTGCGCAGCGTGTTCCAGGCGGCGTTTCGGCCGTAACCCTCAGGCGTCATCAGCGTGGACAGCACCTGCCGGGATTTCATGAAATCGACGAAATCGTGGTTCCAGGTTTTCTCGTGCCAGTCCTTTTTAAGGCTTTTCAGACCCTTCGCCTCGAACCATTCCACCACAGCCTGCAGCATTTCGTTCGTGTCCGGATCGGGGTGCTGGCCTTGATAGTTTTTGGGGTTGAGCAGTTGCATGGTTATCTCCCCGGTTTGGAGCTGAAACACAGCCTTTGATTTTAACGCATAACCCGCCGATACTTCGCCTTCATTTGAAAGCAGGCCACGAACGTACTGCGTGCTTTCATCAATCCAAGACGTGGTTACTGAACGGCGGTATAAGCCACGCGGTCGCCCGCAAAAGTCCCCATCCAGATCTCTTCGCCCACCAGAAGCCCCATGGTGATGTTGCTGAACCGATCATTGGCGGGGCCGCGCAGAACGGCCTTGCCGCTCATCGTTTCGGGATCGATCGACTGAACGATGAAAGGCCTCGGACAAGCGGCAAACGCTTCCAGGTCAAATTCGTCCGGACCGCGGACGTTGCCGCAGGTGGAATCGTCGGCGATCAGGCCTGCCGTGAGCAACTGACCGTCGGGCCCCATGTGGATATTATCCGGTACAAACGCCAGGGTCGATGTGGTCCGTAGGATTTGGGCCGGGTTGGTGTTCGAGAAAGCGGTGACGGTGAAAAGCCCGGACGAGGCGACATAGAACTCCTGCCCGTCTGCCGACACTTCGATGCCGTTGCCGTACGGAAGCCCGGTGCCTTCTACCGGCACGAATCCGGGATCACCCGGCGACCAGGCAAATACAGCGCCGGTATTCTTCTGCGCCATGGCTTCAGCAATCGTCCTGTCCGTAAAAAGCGGAACGGTTGTCAGCAGTGATCCGTCACTTAACGATGTGACGCTGTTGGCGACCATTCCTTCCGGTAGCATGACGCAGCCGGTCCAGGTCAAAACCGGGCTTTCGCCGGTCGCATCGATGTCGAATACCTCGATCGCTTCACGCCCGCCGTGCCCGACGACGTAAAGGGTCGAATGTCCGTCATTACCGGGACGCACATTCAAACCGTGCGTGACGAAGGCGTTGGGGTCCGGCGAACCGGGACAGGCCCCGTAGGTTTCCATGTCCTGGCGGGCCAGAGGAGCATCTCCCGGATACAGATCCCCCCAGGTTTTCTTTTGCGTATCGATCAGGTAAATCGAAGCACCCGGTGCCATTCCACTGGCGATGATCCAGTCAGTCTCCGGAACGAGAACGAGATCCTCCGGGTTTTGCAGGCCGCAGACAAAACCGAAAGTTCCTGTTGCCAAACACTCGTCATCGCCAGCGTAAACCAATGCACAGGTGAGCAAGGCAAGCATGCTGAAAGATTGAAGCCCAAATAGAAGAGACTTGCGGTTGTTATGTTTCATTTGTATCCCCGGGGACAAAGCGCATATTGGATTATGGACCCTATCATAAGTGACAAAAATATTGAGTTCATTGCGGCACAAGCACGGTGGGGACTATGATCATGTCATGACAAACCGCGCCTGGGTTGACCTGGAAAAAGAAGATTTTCGCGGCATGTTGATCAACCTCGTTGGTTATCGTTTCGGTCCGTGCCCGGAGGAAAAACTGGAAGATATTCGTCAGGACCGGGCGATTTACGCGGCACGCTTCATCAGGATGGCAGGTGTCAGGCCGGGCGATGTCGTTCTGGACCTGGGCTCCGGCTGTGGATTCGGCACAGCCGCTATTGCACAGCATGCCGGCAGGGTAATTGCTTGCGACATCAGTCCTGCCTACCTGGAGTTTGCCCGAAGCGAATGCGCGGCACTGGACAATGTTCAATTTCACCTGATCAGCAGACACGACCTTTCTCCGGTCGAAGATCAATCTGTCGATACGGTGATCTCAATGGCCGTGTTCATCCACCTGAACCTTTACGACATTTATCTCTATTTCGAAGAGATTCGCCGCGTGCTGAAAACCGGCGGAAAAGTGCTGATAGATTTCGCCAATATGAACCGCTTGTTCAGCAGAATCCCCAATCGCGACCAGGACCGGCAGTTCCTTGCGCACGCCGGATTCTATCGTGACAATCCTGGTGCTCTGGCCGGACTGGTGCAGTGGAACTCAGCCAGGGGGATCCGGGGTGTCGCGCACGAACTTGGGTTCAGGTTCGTCAAACGCCGTGGACACAAATTGTTGTTCAGGCTCTGAATTGAAGCTGATCATTCCCCGCAGGCTTTGTTGCCGCGGTCAAAAACGACGCGCCAGACCCCCGGCTCCTCCTGCCGCCATGTGGTGGTAAAGATAGCCACCTTGTTGCCCTCGGGATCGAGCACGGGCCCGGTACTCAGGGCCAGGCTGCCCGATTCCAGCACGACCACGGTTTCGGGCTCCCACGAAAACGGCGGGGTCTCCCCTTCAAAATAGGGCCCCCAGGCGGCAGCGACCGCCTCCCGGCCGACCAGTCGCCCCGGCCCGCTCAGAAAAACGCCTTCGGTGGAGACGAACTCGGCAAAGGCCGCGGCATCACGGTCCGCCATGGTTCGGGCGAAGGCCCGTTCGTGGTCCGCCACCTGTTTTTCCAGGTCCATCGTCGGTTCCTGCGCTGCAGCGCCAAGACTGATCGAAACGAGTAATCCAGAGATCCAGTTGCGTAAGTTCATTCTGCGGCCTCGGTTTTTCTGAAGAATATTCGAACTATACTTTTAAATCGACAACCACCAGGCAACCCTGGGGTACCGGGCGGTGATTTGGTACGATGGCAATATCTGCTTTTTAATCATCAAGGGAAATCAAGTATGGCCAGGAATCAGAATGCCGCGACGGCTGGAATCGGGTTTGGCGTAGCGCTGGCGATCGCGATTTCATGGAGCGCCAACAAGTCCATCCTGTGGGCCATTCTGCACGGTGTACTGTCCTGGTTCTACGTGATCTACTACGCCATCAGGTATCAGTAGGGGCAAATCAGTTGCAAATTGAGCGGAGTAACAACAAGGTGAACAAGGCGTTGGTCGTTACAGTTATGGTTCTCACAGCCACCCTGGCACAGGCCGACACCTTCGAATTGTCCGATCCGGCCGCCGAGATCATGAAGGAACTGAATGAGTCCAGGGACGAAGCCCGGGATGAACAGAGCGCGGAAAAGAGCGCCCGGGTTTCCAGGCCGGAGCAGGGTATTGGCAGTACGCTCTGCAGGCAGCATGTTGCGGACAAGCGGGGCGATTCCGGGCGCTACGCGATCAACCTGAACTGGCTGCAGGGATTCATCGACGGTGTGGGTTATCAGCGCTATATCACTCTGGGCGACGACCGCCTCAGTCCGGTTTACGAGCCGAGTGAGATGGAATCCTGGATCGAAAACCACTGCAGCGGGAACCCGTCTGAAAGTCTTTTCGATGCCGCCTGGGCTTTTGTCAAAATATCCGGCTGAGCCTCACATCGATCCACGTAGGCCAACTGCGGCAACAGCCACGAGCCCCGACGATTGAGTGCAGTGAAAAACCCCGTGTCGCCGGTAGTAGCATTTTAGAAAGACGCTGGAGTCTTGAAGCTTCGTGGCTTTATACTGGCGGTTCATTCCGGTTCGAAGCCAGGAGATATCTCATGGGCGCGCTCTTACCCCGATTCAAAGTTTCATTACTCCTTCTTCTATCGTCAGCCCTGGGCGTTACTTCCCTCGCTGCACAGGATTTCGGCGGTACGCCAAACCCCGAGGTGTTTGAAAAACCCTCTTACTCGCCCTACGCGAACCGCAACTTCCCGGATAGTGTTTACTGGGGTGATACGCACCTGCACACAACGCTGTCTTTCGACGCCGGAGCCTTTGGGAATCGCCTGGGCCCCGAGGACGCATACCAATTCGCGCGCGGCGAAGAAGTCACTTCGACCGGCGGTTACAAAGTCAGGCTGTCCAGGCCCCTGGATTTTCTTGTCGTAGCAGATCATTCCGACAATATGGGCCTGTTCACGCGGATCTTTGAAAGTGCGCCGGAGATCATGTCCGACGCCGAGGGGCGCCGAATTCACGACATGATCAAGGCTGGCGGCCAACAGGCGGTCGCTGCATCGGTCGAGTTGATTGACAATTTTTCAAGGGGCAAATCGATCTCTGACGCGTTGGCTGTGGAACCTGGAGATGCGGCGTTTACCGCCACGTGGGAACGCATTGTCGAAGCGGCCGAACAATACAACGACCCCGGACGGTTCACCGCTTTCATCGGATACGAATGGACTTCACTGGTCAATACCGGCGACAACCTGCATCGCGTGGTCATATATCGGGACGACGGCCGTATCGCCCTGAAACACGAGCCGTATACGACCATGGCGCCTTTCGGCAGCCCGGACCCGATGGACCTGTGGAAATGGATGAAGAACTACGAAAGCCAGTCAGGCGGAGGTATCCTGGCGATCGCCCATAATGGCAACATGTCGAACGGCATCATGTTTCCGGTGGAGCGCCAGTACACCGGCCGGCGGCTGGATAAACAGTACATTGGTGAACGCATTCTGCGCGAGCCGCTTTACGAAGTTACCCAGATCAAAGGTGACGGTGAAACCCACCCGTTCCTCTCACCCAACGATGAATTTGCCGACTACGAAACATGGGCCAAGGGCAACCTGAACCTCAGCGTGGCCAAAACCGACAATATGCTGCAATACGAATATGCCCGTGAGGCATTGAAAAACGGCCTGGCCCTGGAAGAAAAGTTTGGTGAAAACCCTTACAAGTTCGGCATGATCGGTTCAACCGATAGCCATACTTCACTGGCCACGGCGGAAGAAGACAACTTCTTTGGCAAGCATTCGGGTTCCGAGCCCAGCGAAATGCGTATGGAGCATCCGATGGCCAAAATGGGTGATGCCGAGTACGAAGGCTGGTCCGTTTCTGCTGCCGGCCTGACGGCGGTCTGGGCCAGGGACAATACCCGCAAGGCATTGTTCGACGCGATGCGGCGGAAGGAGGTCTATGCCACTACCGGTCCGCGGATGATGGTTCGTTTCTGGGGCGGCTGGGAATTTGAAGAGGCGGATGCGAAGAGCCGTCTTCCCGGCGAGGTCGGCTACAGCAAGGGCGTGCCCATGGGGGGCGATCTGAGAAAAGCTCCCAAAGGTGAAGCACCCAGTTTCCTGGTAGCGGCGCTCAAGGATCCGCTTAGCGGCAATCTCGATCGCATCCAGATTGTCAAAGGCTGGCTGGACAACAAGGGTAAAACGCACGAAAAAGTCTACGATGTCGCCTGGGGCGATGCTGGCAGCCGGCAGCCCGACGCCAATGGCAAACTGCCCCCGGTTGGAAACACCGTTGATGTCGCCAGCGCCACCTGGACCAACACGATTGGCGATCCGGAGTTGATCACCGTCTGGACAGACCCGGATTTTGATCCCGAACAGCGCGCATTTTACTATGCGCGAGTGCTGGAAATTCCAACGCCTCGCTGGACGGCGTACGAGGCGAAGTTCTACGCCATCGAAGCTCCCGAAGGAGCACAGATGATCACCCAGGAACGGGCTTACACTTCGCCGATCTGGTACACGCCCTGAGGAGGCGGTTGGTTTTACGCAATCTAATTTGCTATGCTTGAAAGCTTGAAGGACGCGCGTTGTGCGCGTTTTGGGCTTCAACACAACAGAAGGATCTGTTGCCGGGGGTGAAAACCCCACAGGGGAGGGAGAAAGATGAGTAAGGGTTTCCGTACGTGCAGGGCGTGGCTTTCGGCCACCGGTATTGCCCTGATCCTGTTATCCACCTCAGCTCTTTCGGCGCAGTCCGAATTGATGCTGTCTTACGAACTGACGCACGACATGCTGCCGACGCCGGACAATTTTTCGGTGACGGTATATGCAGATGGCCTGGCGCTGGTCCACTACCCGGAATACATGAAGCAGTCCGGTGATTACACCGTAGAGCTGTCTCCATCCGAGGTTCAGCAAATCCGCCTTATGCTCGAGCATCCGCTGATCCAGGGTTTCAACCCGGGCGAGGCGAAGGCGAAAAAGCGGGACATCGACGCACAGTCGAACGAGCTGTTCGAGATTTCCGACGACAGCTGGTCCAATTTCGAAGTTCACACCTCCGGCGCGAAAAAAAGCATTCGCTGGGCCAACGTGCCCGTCGATGCCAAGCGCTATCCGGAAATCGGTGTTTTTCGAAAGCTCGCTGAGATCGAAGCAGAACTGCTGCAGCTGAATCAGCATCCTACCGCCACCGCGGTAGTCGACTGAGCTGGCGGTTCCGGCCTCATAAACCGAATTTCAGGGGATAACAGTGAACAAACTCAATTTTGCAGAAGGGACCAAACTGTCCCGTTTTAGCCGTGCGGGCCGCATTGCGTTCGCGCTTGTCTTTCTTTCTTCGATGACACTCAGCCCAGGACTCTGGGCGGGCGCGTTTACCTTTGCCGGCGAGGGCAATGGCGTTGACGTCATTACTCATCCAAAGGACTACTTCGGTAGTGGCGGCGTTTTGAATGTCGGGGTCTGCATCGACCCGGCTTCCGATTTCCAGAATGAACTGGAGATTCCGGTCAGGAACAACATTGCTGTCTGGAACGACCTGCAGCCGGTCGCAAGTAACCTTGATCCCAACGCCGTAAGCGGTCTCGACGCAGAGTCCGTGCTGCTGCACGAGGTGGGCCACTGCATCGGCCTGGCGCACGTTAACGCCGCCTCGGAATCGGGACTGCCAGAGAACGACTACACCAAGGCCACCGACGGCGCCAACAATGGCTTCGACGTCAATCCCGGACCGGACGGCATTCCCGGCACCTTTGACGATGTCCGCGGCGACGATGAAAACCTGCACTGGTTCAATCCCAACAACGATCCCTTCCAGCTGCCGATTCACACGCCGGTCGATACCTCTCAATACCGCCGTGACGTCAGCGAACTGCCGCCGGGCGACAGCTTCGCGCAGAACGCTTCTCGCGAAATGGCCGCTTATTACGGCCTTCCGGCCGCCGAAGCAGTCATGCAGCAGCTTACCTATTACTCAGAAACGCAGCGTGAACTGATCAGTGACGGCGCCAGCACGATCATGCTGGCCGCGAGCGGCCTGGATGAGACGGCCGGTACAGCGGACGACTATCAACTCAACCTGACCTACGAGGGCGTCGCGACCGGCAGTCAATGCGACATCACGATCACGGTCACGAACACCAGCAGTTTCGCTTACTGCCAAAGCGGCGGCAGCTTCATCAATGGCCATGTGCGGATTACGTCAGCCTCGGTCGTCCTGGGAAATTCATACGACTGGCACTTCAACACTGAATTGAGAGACAGCGGCGGCAACCAGCCGCCGGTGGCCGGCGCGGATTCCGGCACGGTGGACGAGGACAGTTCCGTCAATATTGCCGTGCTGGGTAACGACAGCGATCCGGACGGCGATCCGCTGGACGTCACCGGGGTCAGCAATCCGCCCAACGGCACGGCCTCGGTCAACGGGGACGACACGATCAACTACGCACCTGACGCTAATTTCAATGGTTCCGACAGCTTCAGCTACACGCTGTCTGACGGCAATGGCGGCACCGATACCGGTAGCGTCAGCGTCACCGTGAACCCGGTCAACGACGCCCCGGTGGCAGCTAATGACACCGGCATCACGACCGCGCAGGACACCCCGGTCGACATCTTTGTGCTGGATAACGACAGCGACGTGGACGGCGATGCGTTGAACGTAACGGCCGTCTCTAACGGCGCGATCGGCACCGTGATCAATAACAACGGCTTTGTGACCTACACACCGAACGCGGGCGCCAGCGGCGCAGACAGCTTCGGCTACACGGTATCCGACGGCACCGACAGCGATACGGCGAACGTGTCGGTCAGCGTGCTGGCGGCCAACCTGCTGCCGACCGCATTCTTCACCGGATCCTGCGACGGCCAGACCTGCAGCTTCGACGCGTCCGGCTCCAGTGATCCTGACGGCAGTATCGTTGATTACAGCTGGGACTTTGGTGATGGCGCCAGCGGCAGCGGAGTCACACCAGGCCACAGTTATGCGTCCGCCGGCACTTACACCGTAACGCTCACCGTAACCGATGACCGGTCCGGCAGCGACGTCTATTCGGATGACGTGACGGCTACCGCCGACCCGGTCGATCCGGATTACGCGGTGGCGGACTTCAACACCGCGCAGGGTTCCCTCAGCGGCAATTACCAGGCGACCTGGGCCGCCGGCGGCGCTGTGCAAGCGATTGAAGAAACCCATTCCGGCGGCAAGCCAAGCCGGCGTTCCGACAGCCTGGAGCACATCTGGCAGTTCAATCTGTCTGATGGCAACACCACGTTTAACGTGTTCGCCCTGGGTGATTTTCCGGGCGGCGACCTCGACACTGCCTTCCAGTTTGAATGGTCCACCAGCAGCAACGGCGGGTGGAACCCCATGGTGAGCGTACCTGGGGCCGCCAATACGTTTGACCTGCCTGCTGGGGTCAGCGGAACCGTCTACGTGCGGGTCACCGACAACGACAGCACCCAGGGCAACACCGTGCTCAGCACCGTCAGCGTCGATCACATGTACTTCGACGGCGCCACACCGCCCACCGAAGCGCCGGCTGCGGCCAGCAACCCCAGCCCGGCCAGTGGAGCGACCGGAGTGCCCGTCAATACCACGCTGAGCTGGATGGCAGGAGCGGGGACCGATACGCACGACGTGTATTTCGGCACCTCCACCGGCGGCCTGTCACTGGTCAGTAACGACCAGGCAGGAACCAGCTACAGCCCCGGCGAGCTCAACACCAATACCACCTACTCCTGGCGGATCGATGAGACCAACGTCATCGGCACCACTGTGGGTGCCGTATGGAGCTTCACCACCAGCAGCAACGCAGGCCCCACCGAGTTGCAGGTTGGCAGCATGGTGCTCAGCACCGTTAACGCCGGCAAGGGCAATAAGAACGGCCGGGCTGTGGTAACCGTGGTCGATGACCTGGGCAACCCGGTCGGCGGCGCCACCGTCTTTGGCAGCTTCTCGGGCAGCTTCAACGAGCCGGTATCCGGCGTCACCTCGGGCGGCGGCACGGTGACGTTCACCAGCAGCACCACCGTTAAAGGCGGCGCCTCGTTCACGTTCTGCGTGGACAACATAACCGGGCCGTTGACATACAACGCCGGCCAGGTCTGCCAGAGCTTCTAACCCTCGCCCTGCCCTGCGTCCGGTTGGGCGCGGGGCGGGGCTTCTGGTACGGGAAGAGCCCATCTGCGGATGGGCTTTTTCTTTGGTGGGTGTCGAAGCCGAACGCGGCGGATGTGCAACATCAATCTTGTTGATATGCTGTACTCAATGACCACCGATCAATCACATTCCGGGACGGGTCCCATCCTGACGCAAAAGCAGGAGGGTGTGACCACTCTGAAGATGAACACGCCCGCCCGCCTCAACGGCTGGACCCGGCAGATGATGGATGCGCTCAGGGCAGGCCTGGACGCCGCAGCCCGGGACGACGAAACCCGGGTACTGGTGTTGACCGGCGCCGATCCGTATTACTGCGCGGGCGTCAACCTGTCGGGCGCGCTTCCGTTGGGACATCCGCGCAAGATGCACGCTACGATTGTGGAAAATAACGAGGCACTTTTTAACCTGTTCCTGGATTTTCCCAAGCCCATCCTGGTCGCCGTCAATGGCCCGGCCATCGGAGCCAGCGTGACCTCCGCAACGCTGTGCGACGGCATCATTGCCTCGGAAAAGGCAACCTTCTCAACACCTTTCGCCGCGCTGGGCGTGACCCCGGAGGGTTGCTCGAGCGTGCTGTTCGCGCGACTGATGGGCGAGGAGAGTGCCGGGAGAATGCTGGGCCCGGAAGGTTGGCGCCCAGGCGCCCGGGAGGCGCTCGATGCCGGGCTGATACAGTGGGTCGTCCCGCATGACCAACTGCCTGAAGAAGCCCAACGGATTGCCGGGGAGTGGATTGATACGGACGCACAGCGCAGTTTTCGCGGCGGCAGCACGCGCGATGAACTCAAGGCCGTCAATGCCCGGGAGTCGGTTGAGCTGGCCGACGCATTCCTGGGTGCCGCTTTTATCAAGGCGCAGTTCAAATTTCTGGCGAGCAAGAAAAAGTGGGGGCCGGCGGCCCTGTTCCTGGCCATGCTGATTTCAAGGCCGGTCTGGTCGCGCCTGCTCTAGGCGTTCAGGCCATCTCAGCCGAATCACTGCCGGGTCTCATAGGTGATCACTCTGTTTGGGCCGTCGTCCCGGACACTTTCGTCGCCAACAGCTCTTCTACTCCGTGCCCGTAGCGCTCCGCGAAATCCATGATCTGGGTGATTGGCACGTCCAGGTAGGTCACCTGTTCCGGTGGCAGTATCTGCGTGATGCCTGAGAGTGCGTTTGGAGCACTGGGAATGAACACCATCGACCGGCCGTCGGTCAGCTTCTGGATTTCGAGACCGATGCGTTCCGCTGTGCCCAGGGTCAGGGCCACGGGCTTGAATCCAGGCGTCTCTTCGCTTTCAAAGCCGCCCTTGATTCCCTTGATCAGGGTATATCCGGGCAGCTTCATCAGCACCCTGGATTCAAGCTTGTCAACGGCGTTTTTGGCGAGGCTGCTGCGGGCGATGAGGCCGGCAATGAAACTGACCAGGATGATCGCCGCGATGGCGATCAGGTTGGCAAGGGCCACACCGCCAATGGTATCAATCGGAAGCCAGTCCGCCATCGGTTCGGCGATCTTCAGCATGAAATCGAAAGCCTTGAACAGGATGAAGCCGAGAAACCCAACAGGCACCAGGAACAGCAAGCCGCCAATCACGGTCGTTTTGATGAACTGAACACCTTTGCTTTTCTTCATCGACTGGATCTCCCCTGAAGGAATAGTGGTCTTTACAAAGTACCAGAGGACTCTGGTCCGGTCCTGCTTTTTGTAAAACGCGCCGCGGCGCACCCATGGGGGTTGCGCAGATGATATCCTCAGCCTGAAAAACACGTAAGTACCTGGCAAAAATAGGAGAGGTTCGTAAATGGCTACCGCAACAAATCCGTTCAAGCAGTTTTTCAGAGGCATCTGGGGCGCCGTCGATACGACGCGAAGGTTCACCATCAACCTGCTGTTTTTGGTAATCGTCGTCGTGCTGCTGGCCGCGGTATTCAGCAGTGATGAACCGGAGATTGCCGACACCACGGCGCTGGTGGTCGCGCCTCAAGGCATCCTCGTTGAACAACTCACTGCCAAGACTTTCGAACAGTTGCTCGATGAAGCGAGCGGGGAAGCACCCCCGGAGACTTTGCTCAAGGATGTCGTCGATGCCATTGAAGCAGCAACCGACGACGACCGCATCCAGGTCCTGGTCCTGAACCTTTCGTCCTTCAGCGGAGCGCGCCTGACCAAGCTCCAGGATGTGGGTAGGGCGATTACGCACTTCAAAACCAGCGGCAAAAAGGTCGTGGCCATGGCGGACGAGTATGCCCAGGATGCTTACTATCTTGCGGCCCACGCCGATGAGATCATCACGCACAAAATGGGCCTCGTCGTCCTGGAGGGTTATGGCCGCTACCGGATGTATTACAAGGAAGGCATCGACAAGCTCGGACTCGACGTGCACATCTTCAAAGTCGGAACCTACAAATCGGCGGTCGAGCCTTACTTGCTGAACGGCATGTCGGACTATGCGCGCGAGGCCAACGAGGAGTGGCTGGGCGATCTGTGGCAAATTTACCTCGACGAGGTGGCCGTGGCCAGGGGCACCACCTCGGAACGTCTCCACGAGTATGCCCATGAATTCCCCCGGCTGGTGGCCGAGGCCAACGGAGACACCGCCAAAGCAACCCTTGATTTCGGTTTGGCCGACCAGGCCCTGACCCGGGTCGAAATGCGGGAGTACCTGATCAGCCTGGTTGGCGAGGACGAGGAAACCCACTCCTACAACCAGGTCGCATTTTCTGAATACCTGAAAACCATAGACGAGGACCGGTTTGGCCGCGAAGCCAGGGGCGATAAGGTCGGCGTCATCGTGGCCCGCGGGACCATCCTCGACGGCACTCAGCCGGCGGGTACGATTGGCGGCGATTCGACAGCGGCGCTGATTCGCCAGGCGCGCCACGACGAGAACGTCAAGGCCATCGTGCTCCGGGTCGACTCGGGCGGCGGCAGCGCTTTTGCCTCCGAGGTCATCCGCCGTGAGTGTGAAAAGGCGCGCGCCGAAGGTAAGCCGGTGATCGCCTCGATGGGCAGTGTCGCAGCTTCCGGCGGCTTCTGGATCAGCACCTCGTCGGACCAGATCTGGGCCCACCCTTCGACCATCACCGGATCCATCGGGATTTACGGGATGATCCCGACCTACCAGCGGCCCCTTGCCGAGCACCTGGGCATCCGGGTGGATGGCGTGAGCACGGCGCCGCTCGCCGGCGTGCGTCCGGACCGCGAACTGCCCGCCGAGGTCGGAGAAGTGATCCAGGACATTATTGAAAACGGCTATCGCGACTTCCTGCAGCGCGTGGCGGATTCACGTGGTATGACCACCGAAGAAGTAGACCAGGTCGCCCAGGGCCGAGTGTGGAGTGGGATGGATGCTTTCGAGCTTGGGCTGGTCGATCAACTGGGGGATCTGGACGGCGCCGTTGCCGCCGCCGCCGAGCTTGCCGGACTGGGGGATGACTACGCCGTCAGCTTCATAGAGAAAGAGCAGAAATTCAAGGACCGGATCATGCGCGAGCTGATGGCCAAAGCCGTCGATTCCACCGATCAGAATGTTTCGAGTGCTTCGACTCTCGAGCGGACACTGCGCCAGATCGAAAAGTCTGCCCGGGAATTCGGGTCACTTAACGACCCCAATCACGCTTACGCGCTGTCGAATATCGAGACTGACTGACGCGTTCTGCCTGCTGTTTTCCGGCGGCTTGAGATCGAAGCCGGCGGCCCAGGCGAAAAAATAAAACCAACTATACTTGGGCGAAATCCCTGACCAAAACGATAACGAGAGAGGACCTCACCATGGCCCATTACCTGATTGCGAACGTTAAAGTTAACGACCCCGGCTGGATTCCCGATTATGCTGCGAACGTGCACGAAATCGTGCATCGGCACGGCGGAAAGTACCTGTCCCGCAGCGGCAATGTCACCACGCTGGAAGGAACGAAATCCACGGCTGACATGATTGCCCTTATCGAGTTTCCAACCGAGGCTGCGTTGCAGGCGTTCATGGCCGATCCGGATTACGCACCGTTTGCAAATGCGCGCAAGGCCGGCACCGACAGCCAGTTACTCGGCATCGATGCAGTCGATGCAGCGGGCACCATTCCCTATTTAACAGGAAGCGGTCAGAACTGAGTCGCTTGGCGGGCTGGATCCGCCCGGTCCTGGCCCGGAGGCGATGGCTTAGCGGCCTGCCTCGCTTTTGCTGCTTTCTGCGTTCAACTGCCGCTGGTATTCAACCTCGTCCATGTGGCCGAGTGATTCAAGAATCAGGCCGTTTTTGTCAAAGGTCCACTGCTCATAGCCGGTCAGGTCCACCGCATTCCCGGTGCCGCCGGGGCCGGTGTTGGTCCCGGTCCAGTGCCAGTGAAACTCCACTGCGTCACCGGCCGGGCGCAGCTCGACCAGTCTGATCATCATGTCGGGGAATGCGGTCATGAACTCCCGGGCAGTCTGTTCTACCGCATCGCGCCCGACGAAGGGTTCACCGTCATTGATGCGCAGCGATCCGTTTTCGGCATAGAACGAGGCAAACTCCACCGGGTCCTGGCCGCTCCATGCCGCAGCATACCGGGTCGCAAACAGTTCAAGTTCTGTCATCTCCATCACCTCTTTTTCGGGCTGGCAGGCAGTGAGCGCCATCAAAATCAATGAAATCGCAGCGAATAAGCCAGCAGTTCCTCTCGGGAATTTAGCCGTCATGACGTGCTCCAAAACGGTTGGATTTTAATCGTGACCGGCCGCTTACGGCAGCCGATAAATATGACCTAGGTTATCAAAAGCACGCCATGACCTCAGTACCATGGATAAAACAAGGCCAGTTGAATGAATACAGAGATACCTCCGGTTTTCATCGTATTGATCTACGTCGGCAGCAACCTGCTGGTTTCAGCCTATAAGCGGCTGCGGGTATAAGATACATCTATGAACCACAGTAAAATCAGCGCTGTTATTGAAATTTTCCTGGTTTTCGGCGCCGCGGCGCTGGTGATCGTCGTCGGCCTGCCCTTTGCCGGGGACAGCCTGTTCGCCAAACAGCTGGTCGTGGTGGCTGCAAATATCGCCATGTTGACTGTAGTCGGAGTGGGGATGTACCGGCGTGGCCAGGGCTTTGAATATCTCGGTCTTTCATTCACTTTCGGCGGCTGGAAGTCGCTTGCGCTGGGTTTCGCGAAGTCTCTAGCTGTTTTGGTGCTTGGTGTAGCCGGGTTCATATTCGGTTCCATCGTAATGGCAAACATCACCGGGATTCCCGAACAGGCAGATGTTTCCGGTTATAACTACCTGCAGGGGAATCTGCCGCTGTTACTGGTTTCGCTGACCTCGATCTATGTTGTTTCTTCCTTTGGTGAAGAAGTGATCTACCGCGGCTACCTGATCAACCGTATCGAAGAAATCCTGGGCGGCAGCAGGAGGGCGCTTTGGGCGGCCGTTGTCATGAGCAGTATTATTTTCGGAATTGCGCACTTTGGCTGGGGCATAGTAGGCGTGGTTCAAACGGGCTTCATGGGGCTGGCTTTTGCCGCGTCCTACATCCTGTTCCGGCGTAATCTCTGGATTCTCGTGGCCGCCCACGCCTACATGGACACGGCATTGATTGTGCCGTTGTATTTTGCCCAATAACAACTCGAACGGTGAGTGAAAAATGAAAACGGTATTTATCACGGGAGCAGCTTCGGGAATCGGACTGGCAACCGCACGGCGCCTTGCCGCCGAGGGATGGTTCGTCGGCCTGTACGACATTAACGCGCAGGCGATCGAGCAGCATCTGACCGGAGGCGAATTTCCGGCGGCCTGCGGCGGGGTGTGCGACGTTACCGACGTGGAATCGATCAAGGGCGCATTGGCGCATTTTGAGGATGCCGCCGACGGCCGCATGGACGTGCTCATCAACAACGCCGGCGTGCTCACGGCCGGGCACTTCGAAACCGTCGACAGCGAGGCGCACGACGCGATGATCCGGGTCAATGTGCTGGGCCTGACGCACGTGGCCCAATTGGCGTTCCCTTATTTGCAGAACACGCCTGATTCCAGGCTGCTCAACATCTGTTCGGTTTCATCAGTCCACGGTGTGCCGCTGCTGGCCGTTTACAGCGCCACGAAGTTTTACGTGAACGGCCTGACCCAGGCCCTGAACATAGAGTGGGACGAACACGGAATCCACGTGATGTCCATCAAACCGCCGTTCGTCAGCACCGCGATGATTGAAGGGATGCCGGAACAGCTTCTGAAAACCTTCACTGTCGATTACTCGCCGGAGCAGATTGCCGATGAGATCATGAAAGCCCTGGCCGGGTCGGGGGACAGCTACCTGCTGGGCTGGAAAGCCAAATTCCTGGGGTTCTTCGCCAGGGTCTTGCCGGCGCCGCTGGCCCGCCGGGTAGTGAAATACGTGACCGGTTTCTGATTTTTGGAGTCTGCCGCCCGCATCACTCGTACCTGAAGCGGTTAACGGCCAGCAGGCCAACCAACAGGGCAGCGATGAACAGCGCTGCGACATGAGGCACGGCCGACAAAGCGCCGGCTTCGAAACTGATCAGCTTGTGCAGGGCGTCCATCGCCCAGCCGGTGGGCAGCAGTTTCTGGATGAACTGCATCCAGTCGGGTGTGATTTCTATCGGCCACCAACAACCACCCAGCGCCGCCAGCACATTGGCCAGCAACACGCCCAGCCCGGAAGCCTGCCCTTCGGAGCTTGCCAGGCTGCCCAACAGCAGGCCGGCAGACGCACAAAAAGCGGCCCAGCCCGCCAGCACCAGGATCACCATGGCCAGGTCCGGCCCCCAGTGCATGCTGAACACCAGGGTGCCCATCAGAAGGGCGATTCCCACCTGCAGCAACGCCAGGGTCATCCGCCCGCCCCATTTGCCGGCCACCAGTTCGACGCGCGAAATGGGCGCGGACGCCAGCCGGCGCAAAAGGCCCTGTTTGCGTTCGATGGTCAGCTGGGAAGCACCGCTGGTCAGCAAGACCAGCAAGGTGAACATCACCATGATGCCGGGTATGGACTGTTCGAAGCCTCTGGGAATTTCCCGCCGGTTTCCGGCCGGGCCGCTCTCGAGCTGCCAGATCCTGGGCCCGGCGTTCAGGAGCGCCAGGGCTTCCGGCGAGAGCGAACCGCCCGATTGAGCCGTGCCGGCAACCGCATCGGCCAGCACGGTGTACAGGCTGCGGTAAATCCTGATCGTTTCATAGTCGCGTGAAATGGACGAAGCCGACGTGTCGTAGCGTGCGGTGACCACTTCATCAGCCAGTATTTTATTGGTCAGATTGGGGGCGAACACCAGCTTTCGGACCGGGGGTTTATCTTCGCCTGACGGGTCCGGTTCGATTCTTTCGCGCCATTCCGGCGCAAAGTCGTTTTCGCGCAGCCGAAGGTCAATTTGCTCTTGCAGGAAGCCCGGGGAGGCCGCTTCGATTATCAGCGGGGTGGCGGTTGCGCCGCTCATTCCGGAGGAAAACCCGCCCGTTACGGTACCGATGAAATAGAAGAATATGGGGGGCATGACGACCAGCCACAGCAGCGTGGCGCCCTGTCGCAACTGATGGCGAATGTCGTGAATGGCAATGAAAAGAGCGTTTCCCATATGGCGTCAGCTCCGCGCGAAACCGGTCTGCAGCCGCCAGGCGCAGATGCCCAGGCCGCTCACTGCCATCAGCAGGATAATCAGCCAGCTTTGCGGGTCAATGGTCCAGGCGCCGGCCGCGGTGAGCTCTTCCGTCAGCCGATCGACCATAAATCCATTGGGCGTACGCCGGCCAATCGCCGCAATCCAGTCGGGAAGGGCTGCGAGCGGGAAAAAGCTGCCGCCCGCCATCAGCAGGGGAAACAGCAGCATCGCGGTCATCAGGTTGGCGGCTCGCTGCGTTGACGCCAGCATCTGCAGGGCGCCGAACCAGGCAAACAACGCAACGCCGGAGGCTGTGATCCAGGCCAGGGAAGGCGGCAGTTTAGCCCAGGCGAGATCGTGATATACAAAGCCGATCACCAATGTAATTGCGCCGATCAGGGCGATGATGGCGCCCGCGGCGAGCGCCTTGCCGGCCAGGAAGCCGCTCAGTTGTCCCGGGGCGTAGACCAGGCGCCGCAAGGTTCCGTTCTCGCGCTCAGCCCAGTAATCGCCGGCCAGCCCATTGGATGAAAACATCACCGCCATCAGGATGATGCCGGGCAAAAAGAGCAGGGCGATCGAAACGCTGGGACCGTCCTCGGGTGGGTCTGCAATGGTGATTTCAATGGCGGGCGGAAACAGCAGCGGAGCAGCCGCATCGATCTTTTTCTGTATCGCAACGGCGATTGACGCGACCTTGACATCATTCGACTGGCCGCCGGGCTCCGTGTCAATCATCTGATCAATTTCATCGCCAAAAATCTGGTTTATATAGAAGCCGGCGTCGAGCAACACATCGGTGACGTTGCGGATGATGCCGGGCAATATGGTTTGCGCCGGGTTGGTTTTGAGGGTCAGGGTCACGGGCTTTGAATCGAGCAGTGCGTCGGTAAAGCCCTCGGGGATGATCAGGAACCCGCTGGCTTCACCGGCGTTGATCGATTCTGTGCCGGCTTCCACCGTGGTTTTTTCAACCGAGATCAGTTCGCCGAGCTCGCCCTGGCTGTAAGCGCCGGCGACGAAACCGCTCAGAAAGGTGTCGTCCAGGTCAGCGATCAGCAGCACCCCGCGTGGCTTGGCCCCGCCGTTACCGTCAACCAGGGACGTGATCAGTCCGCCGATGATCAGCGGAATGCTGAGCCACAGCAGCACCGCGGTGAAGTCCTGCCGCCAGCGAGCGAGGTCTTTCCTGATCGATGCCCAGAAAAATTCCATGGCTCTATTCGCGCAGCTCCTTGCCGGTCAAAAGCAGGAACAGCGTTTCCAGGTTGGGGCTGCGCAGGCTGGTTTCCGAGACCTTGCCGCCGGCGTTGGAGATGGCCTGAAACACGGCGGGCAGATGCTGCGAGGCGGATGACAGGGTGAGCGTCAGGCTGCTCTCTTCCTGAGAGATGATCTCGATATCGAGCCCGTTCTGCGCCGCCAGCGCCCCGACCGCCTCCTTGCTGGGGCCGGCCGGAAAGCGGCCATTGAGCTGCAGCACGTCCCGGGCTCCCAGCTGCGCCCGGAGTTCCGCCACCGAGCCTCGGGCGATCATCTTGCCGTGGTCGATGATGGCGACCGAATCGCACAATCGTTCAGCCTCTTGCATGTAGTGCGTGGTGTAAACAATGCAGGTTCCTTTGGCGCGTTCGGCCTCGACCAGTTCGAACAACCGTTCGCGCGACTGCGGGTCTACGCCTACGGTCGGTTCATCGAGCAGCATCACCGGCGGCCGGTGAACGATCCCGCAGCCAAAATTCAGCCGCCGCTTCATGCCGCCGGAAAAGGTCTTCGGAAGATCTTTCGCGCGATCACCCAATCCGATGGTGCCGAGCACTTCGGTCACGCGCGTTTCCAGCTCGCTGCCGCGCAGCCCGTATGCCCTGCCCCAGTACCGCAGGTTATCGACGGCGGGCAAGTCTTCGTAGAGCGCCAGTTCCTGCGGCACGACCCCAAGCGATCGCTTGGCCTGTCGCGGTTCTTTCTGAACGTTATAACCCGCCACCGTCACGCGTCCGGAGGTTGGCTGCAACAGACCGGATATACAGTTGATCGCGGTCGACTTGCCGGCCCCGTTAGGACCCAGGAGACCGAACACGGCGCCTTCAGCCGCCTCAAAACTGACGTCATCGACCGCGACCAGTTCGCCGTATTGCTTGACCAGGTTTTCTACACTGAGCACATTAAGCTCCGGTATTTGTTTCTTGATGATGAACCAATACGGTCAGCCTAATTCAGCCGGTGACCTATGTCATCTGCTGATGTATGGTTGGATCGGAATTGACGAATGGAATGAAAGGAGCGGGTTTTGCGAGATCAAGCCCAAAGAGCCGTGCGAATTTTTGTTTTTCTGGCGGCGGCCTTGCTCACGCCGCTGGCCCTGGCCGCTAAAGATCCGGTCTCGGTGACCGGCGGCGCTGTGCAGGGGACGCTGGCTGAAGATTTGGGCATACGAATTTATAGAGGCATACCTTTCGCAGCCCCTCCGGTCGGCGAACAGAGGTGGCGTGACCCCCAGCCAGTGACGCCCTGGCAGGGTGTCCGCAAGGCCGACACCTGGGGCGATCGTTGCATGCAGGGCGAGATGTTCGGCGGACCGCTGGTCTCCCGGGAGCAGACCATGAGTGAGGACTGCCTGTACCTGAACGTATGGACACCGGCGAAGGCGGCAACTGAGAGGCTTCCGGTTTTGATGGTTTTTCACGGCGGAGGCTTCGCCGCCGGATCAGGTTCGGAACCGCGCACCGACGGCGAGTGGTTCGCACAACAGGGGATCGTAGTCGTTGAACCCAATTACCGGCTGGGCCTGTTTGGCTTCATGGCCCATCCGGAATTGACGGCCGAGTCTCAGGGACGGGGTTCGGGCAATTACGGCCTGCTGGACCAGGTCGCCGCGCTGCGCTGGGTTCAAGACAATATCGCCGTTTTCGGCGGCGACCCGGATAATGTAACCATCAACGGCGAGTCGGCCGGTTCGCTATCGGTCAGCGCCCTGATGGCCTCACCGTTATCGAAACACATGGTGCACAAGGCCATCGGGCAGAGCGGCGCCTTCTTTCCGGAGCCCACAGGCGGCATAGAATTGAAGCCCCTGGCCGAAAAGGAGCAGGACGGCATCCGGTTTGCAGTATCGATGGGGGCCGAATCGCTGACTGATCTGCGCGCCATTCCGGCTGACAAATTGCTGGCGGCGGTTATGAAGACCGGCGGCTGGGGTTACGGCCCGGGCCTGGACAATCACTTCATGCCGCAGGCCGTATCGGCTGTTTTCATGGCCGGGCAACAGGCGAATATCCCGCTGCTGGCCGGCTGGAATTCCGCGGAGCTGGGCATGTCCGTTGCGCTGAATCCGAACAAGCCGACCCCTTCATCCTTTAATGAGAACCTGCAAAAGCAGTTTGGCGAACGGGCGCCCGATGCGCTGGCGGTCTATCCGGCGTCAAACGATGAGGAGACCATGCAGTCTGCGGCAGACCTGGCCAGCGACCTGTTCATCAGCTATGCAACGTGGAAGTGGATCGAGACCCATGCAAAGACGGCACAAGCGCCGGTCTACCGCTACCGTTTCGACCGAACGCTGCCGGGGGACCCGGCGAGCCGTTTCGGGGCGCTGCACGCCGTCGAAATCGAGTACGCGTTCAATACCCTGGACTCCAAGCAAGCTGAATGGCAGCCCGCGGACCACGAGGTTGCGGAGGTCATGGCCGCGGCATTCGCCAACTTTGTAAAGACCGGCGACCCGAACGGTCCGGCGGTTCCGGCCTGGCCGGAATTCGGTAAGACGCGGCAGGTGATGTATCTCGACGCTGCCAGCAAGAGCGCGGCGGAGCGGCACCGGGAGCGCTACGAATTCATCGATTCAGTCGTGTGGCAATAGCTTACCTCGCACCATGCCGTGGCCTACAGCGGCATCTCCAGGTTGGGCTGGGTCCACACGGTCATTGCTCCAAACAGGGTCATCGCGATCAGTAAAAAGTGCAGTGCCGTTCTCACGCGTGCGCTGGGAGCGGCGTATATTGCGATGGCGACCACTGCGAAAAGGCCGTTGACCACGACCAATTTCCACATGTCGGGTGTCCAGAACAGGATCCCGACAACAATCCAGCCCACCAGGTAAAGGGCCAGAAACACCAGGCTGACGCGGCCGCGGGTCTCGAAATCCTCCTTCAGCCCGCGCTCACCCAACGATGTCAGTGAATGCGGGAGTACCGTGGCGCCGCTCAGAAATATGAAAATCGCCAATGACAGCATCAGGCTGTATACCGGCCAGGTCCACTGCTCCATCAGCGAGTTGATCACCGCCAGGCCAAACCAGAACTGAACCTGGAAAAACAGGATCATGGCCGCCACCGAAAAAGGGATCCAATGCAGGCTGATCTGCCTGTTTTCGCGGACCACGTAGGCCACGGAGCGCAGCACCTGCGCCACGCCCAGGCCGACGATGAAGGAAAACGTGATGGTTAGAATCTCAAAGCCTGACATGGTTTCTGATCTCCCGCAGCTCAGGCGGGAAATTATATGACAACTTGCTGCCCGTTCGGCAGGATTCAATTCCCGGCAGTATTCGGGCTAAAGTGTCAAAAGCGTACTAAACTATAAACAGGGGGGAGTCTTAACAGTAACGGGAGTTTGAAATGAGATCGTTTATGTTAATGACGGGCAGCGGACCTCTGATTATCCTGACGTCGCACAGTTCCATCGAGAATTCCATTCTGCTCGAAAAGCTGATGGCCAAGGGAATCGAAAAATTCATTGCGTTTGAGATCCCTTACGATTTGGCGGCGCAGCGCTACCACGGCCATTTCGACGTGGTCGCAAATGACCTGCACGAAACCGACGATTTGCGGATACTGGACTACAACGGCGACCGGGCTTTCAGGATGTTCAGCTTCAGTGAGCTGGGTAAAGCGCATATTCATGAACCTTTAATGCCGGGACTCGCGGTCGCGTAAAGGGCTTAGCCAGCATTTGATTGCAGCGTGTCCCGGATCAGGTGCAGCAAACCGGGGTTGTCCGGGTGCTGGCTGTCCGCCAGCATCGGCAGCGCCGGCCAGCCGTTATCGACCCATTCGCGTCCGTCGAAGGATCGCACACCCTCGTAGCGCGGGATCACGTGATAGTGCACATGATGGTCGACCATCATCAGCATCAGGTAATTCATGATCCGTTGGTCGAAAGCCGAGCTGACTGCACTTTCGAGCGCAGTTACCAATTCAGCCAGGTCCTGCATTTCTTCCGCCGTCACGTCTGAAAACGTCCCGGCGTGGCGGTTCAGCGACAGGATTCCCGCGCCCAGCGTGGGTTGTCCGGGCCGGACCGACCAGGTCCACGTGTGGTTTTCGATGATGTTCAGCTCTTCGACGCGAAATTTCGCTCGGAATGCTTCCAATGTCCGGGTTTCTGTCATGGCCATCGTCCCTTGATGATATCGACCGGATGGGCTCCAGGGAATCATACTATTGAAAGCTCCTCCGGGGGAGGCTGCGGGTGCATGGGTTACACTAAGAAGGAGTTGGCCTGGGTGACGTTATGGGCAAGTGGATCAGGAAAAACCTGGTTTTAATCAGCGGTATCGTTTTGCCGGTGCTGCTGGTCGGGGGGTTTTTTGCTCTCAGCCAGGCGCCCAAAATGCTGGCTGACCCGCCGCAGTACGACTTCGTGTTGGTGGGTTACCGCTACGACTATCAGCGGCCAGGCGAGTACTACCTGTCCTTCGAAGTCCGGGACGGCCAACTGACCGGCCGCGCCATACCGCGGGATGACAGCAACACCAATTTCAACCGGCAGTACGCTGCGGTCTTTCGCTACTCCGCGGCGGCAAACACCTTTGAGGAGATCGTCTTCGACTTGCCGGAAGGCCTCGACAGCATCGATCAGCCGCTGTCGCTGCCGTTGCCGGAAACCGCCGGCCTGAGGCTCGACAAGCGCCGCAAATCACCCGATGGCTATACCTATGAATTTCTCGGTTACCGCGGGCGCGGCGGGTTGCTGGGCGAGATGTTCGGAATGCGGCATCGCTATGAAAGCGGCTACGTGCTCAAAAAAGACAGCGCCTACTTCGACCTGCCCACACCGGTTTCCGATCCTTATTACCAGAATGACCTGCATTTCATGGGCTGGGTCGTCGATGAGGATCGCGGGAAGGACGAAACGCCGTGACCCGCCGGGCCGAGGCGCTGCAGAAAATTGCTGAAATTGCCGCACGGCATGAGCTCCGGCCCAACGAAATCCTCGATGCACTAAACCAGGCGCTGCCGCCGGACCCCGCACAGCGCTCGACCGGGATCCTGGCAAAAATTCTGGCCTACCTGGGCGGCGTGTTCGTGCTGGCCGGTATCGCGATCTTCATCGGCATGCAGTGGGACCAGTTCAATTCAGTGGTGCGCGTGCTGGTGACGCTGGGCGTGGGTTTCGCCATTTTCCTGTTCGGCCTCGCCACCATGGCGGATGAGCGGTTTACGAAGGTCACCACCCCGGCGCTGTTGATTGCGGCCCTGCTGCAACCTACCGGCATCGTTGTAATGCTGAATGAATATGCGCGCGACGGCGACCCGGAGCACGGCCTGCTGTTCATGTGCGTGGTTCTGTTCGTACAGCAGTTTTTGACCTTCCTGGCGAAAAAACGCACGGTATTGCTGTTTACCTCGCTGTTCTTCGGCGCCGCCGGTTTCGGGACACTGGGTGAAATCCTGAATATTGATCTCGAGGTGGTCGCGCTGGCGCTGGGTATCGGCCTGACGCTTATCTGTTACGCCATCGACAAGACCGCGCACCGGGTGATCACGCCGTTCTGGTATCTCGCCGGCTCGGTGTTTTTTCTCTACGGCGCCTTCGATCTGCTGGAGGGATCAGTCTTTGAAATCGCTTACTTCGGGATTGCCGCCGGGTTCATGTACCTCGGCACCGTGGTTCGCAGTCGGACGCTGCTGTTCTCCAGCGTCATCGCGCTGATGGGTTTCACCGGCTACTACTTCCAGGACAGCCTGGCCAACGCCTTCGGGCTGATCGTCATGGGGTTCCTGCTGATCGGCCTCAGTGCCTTTGCCATGAGCCTGAACCGGAAGTACATCCGGGGCAAAGTGTGATAACTGGAAATTTTCTCTGAATGGGACTAAGCTTTAGCCAGGTATTGGGAAATCAAGCACATAGGGAGCAAGTGCTGGGGATCTGACAGGGATCAAAAGGAATTGTTTGTCGTTATGACCTGTGTCTGAGCAGGAGACAATCAAAATGAAGATGTTGATCTTTGTAATCGTTATGGCCGTAGTAGCTTCCGTTGTATTGTGGAGAGTGCGCAAAGCCGACGCCGAACGCGACCTGGCGCGGCGCAATGCGCTCAAGCAAAAGAAAACCCAGCGCAAAGAAGCCATCTCAACCGAGGAACCGGTGGTCTGGCCCACGATCATCAAGGCGGTCGGCAAAGGAACGTCTGACGGCGATGAGAAAATACCGGAGCCTTCGATGAGCACCATCGAATTCAAGCCGGTGGATCACCCCAGCCTGCACCACTAGCCAAAGCGCAACTAACTCGCCATGGCCGCAACAATGCGGCCGCTCAGGAGTTTTCGCGCGGAATCGATTCGTGGCCAACAATATGCAGATAGATTTCCAGCATGGCCCCTGATCCTTTGTTTACAAAGCATCCTAACGAATGTTGATGTTTCCGCCCGTGATGTCAGCGGGTTCGAAAAGTGACATCGCCCACCTCTCAGCACCCCCATTCGGACGATAGATCTGGAACCAGATCAGATCGGTATCGTCATTGCAATCCCACGCCGTGACGGTGAACTCATGCCCACGTAGCGGCTTGGCCGCCCAACTCGCGTGAAGCGTCATCATGCCGTCCATTGTCACCCACCGGCATTCGTCGCTTGGTTCCCATTCAAATTCGGTGATCTCGGTGCTGACCCCGACACTGACTCCGCCATCGGGATATTTTTTCTTGAAATGAAAAGAACCTTTCAATTCACCGTGCTTGTTAAGACCGGCAAAAAAAGAGAAGGTGAAGTCGGCTGTCCGTAGCTCAAACTCGTTATCAAGGCGCGCATCTTCGATAGATCCGCCTCCGTTTCCCAACACCACCATTCCTGGAGCACCTGCATTGATCGGTGTCGAAAAGGCGAGCAAACCAATCGCAGCTAGCGTCAACAGTGAGAACGATACTTTCCTGTTCATTTCAAACCTCCATCAATTGGCCAATTGATAAACAGATATGAGCCCGGTTATTTCCGCTACTGGATCGGGAGGTTATGTGCTTCTTGCGAGCAGATTGGTGTCAATAATCTGGCGAAGAAATAGCGGCTAATACCACATGATTAAGTATAGAAGACAGTTACAAAAATTCGATTTAGTGCACCGGTTGGCATCTTTAGCTGATTCCGCTTTGAATCTGGAAGCAGAATCAAAATTGACTGAATTGTCGGTTTAATCCTCTTCTGATATCGGCCTGGAAAGTCTGCGCTGGAAGTACCGAGTTGTCCTGGTTTTTGCGCATGAGCCGTTCGCCTCCCGTGCACTTCAGGGCCTGTTTTGACCTGCAAAGCGGCAGGCCCAGGCTCCTTTCGTTGGTCCAACCATAAGCGATGCCGGGGGAGAACAGCATTAAGCGCTTGTTAAAAGAACGTTTTCTTACGGCTTGCCGTGGATGTCGTTCCGGCTCAGGAAAAAACACGCAAAGGAAATTGGGTTGTCACGCTTTTGCGAAGCGGACATCCCGGATCATTTGCGCAGCCAGGCCTTCCATGCAGTCATCCAGTGCCTCGTTCAGGATTTCACCCTCGTTTTCCAACCACTCTTCCAACGAAAGGGAACGCGAGGTGTAATCGTAGATCCTGTAGCTGTATCTGGGCTGCCGCGCCTCGCGGTTCCAGGTTATAACCATGACGGACTTCAGGGCCCATTGGTACTTACCGGAAGGAGTCCGGGTGGAACCCTCTTTTGCAGCGCGTCACGGATTTCCTCGTGGATGGTGCGTCGCTGATAAATGTCCTCGAACAGATTGTTCAGCGCCAATAACTGCTCTTTCGGCGGGGTTTTATGCAAATCAACAGCAGCCCCCGCCACTCCGCCGCCAAAGGCTCCCACCACAGCGCCAGCTGACACGGTTCCAATAGCGCAAAGCCAGAATAAAGGCCCGCATACCAGGGCTACACCTGCGCCGGCGGCCGCCCCGGCACCCATGCCCGCGCCCGAGCTGGTCATCGCGATCTCGTCCTCGGGCGCAACACCAAAGCGGGCTTTCAAGTCGCTGCTGATGCCCACGCTTAAGACAGCGACCGTTTCGAACACCGGCATGGGCGGAGGATCACCGCGCCTGCCGCTCGTACAGGCGGCCGATACGAGCAGCAGCGAGAGGATCAGCATTAAGCGCTGTATCATGATTGAAGTATAGGTCAGAACCGATGCGTTCTGCGGCGAGCCGGATGAAAATTAAGCTGACAAGGAAATACCGGTGCATTGTCGATCTGGACGCGTTACAAATCGTGATACGTCGTGATTATCTCAGTGGCTAGCTACTCGAAAACCGCCTTCAAGCGGTGGTGAAGCGGTCGGGGCAAACCCCGGCAAAGGGCACTTTGGAAACCGTCTTTACCTGCGCCATCGGCGGGCCGTGCTGCAGCCATTCGGCCAGCGCGTTGATGGATTCGGCCTCGCCACAGGCCAGAACCTCGACGCTGCCGTCGGGGCAGTTGATGGCCCAGCCACACAGTTCCAGCCGCTCTGCCTGCTGCCGCGTGGACTCCCTGAACCAGACGCCCTGCACACGACCTTCTACCCTGAATTTCCAGCTTTCACTCATCTCAGCCTCACTCAAAATCAGTCTCGCCCAGCTCCCATAAGTTTAACTGCAGATATTTGGCTTGCATTAATATACTGTGTGACATACAGTATATACAACATACTATGTGATACACAGTATAACGGAACGAATGATGGAAAGCAGCGAAATTTTTGAAAAGTTGAGGCTGGAACTGCGCCGGGGAGGCCTTCCCCTGGCCGTGCTGGCGCAGTTGAGGGAAGAGCACTACGGCTACTCCCTGCGAAAACAGATCGGCGACAAGGGCCTGGAAATTGATGAGGGCACCCTGTATCCGCTGATTCGGCGCCTGGAAAAACAGGGCCTGCTCGAGAGCGAGTGGCGCCATGAAGACAACCGCAAGAAACGGTTCTACAGAATTTCCACCCTTGGCGAGAAAGTACTGGCACTGCTCATCGTGGAATGGCGCGACCTCAACGCCAGCATCGACTGCATCTTGGAGGAGAACTGAAGATGGATGTACTGAAGTCATACGCACACCAGGTAGTTTCCTATCACCCTGAAAAAGCCAGGGATGACCTGTTTGCAGAGATTTATGACGAACTCTGTGAAGAGTTCAAGGACTGGCAGAAAATGAACCCCGGTAAGAGCGAGGCGAGCTTTCTCGACGCGACCAGGGATCACCCGATGAAGTATGCAACCCGGTTGGCGGCTGAAGATTCCGCGTACCTGGTTGGCCCGCAATTCTATTTCAGCTTTCTGTCGGCGCTGAAAATAGGCGCAGCCCTGACCGCGTGCTTCTACCTGTTCCTGGCGACCCTCTCCGCGTTGGCATCGGGACTGGACCTGGGCGCCTTCCTGGGCGTGCTCAGCGGCATCCCGGTATCGCTTTTGTGGGTCAGCGCGTCGATTCTTGGGGTTTTCATCGCATTGGAAAAAAGCGGGGAACGGGCCAGCTGGCTGGACAATTGGTCTGCGGCCGACCTGGAACCGATTGATGACCACAAACAGATGTCCCGGGGTGAAACCCTGTTTGACCTGGGCGTAGCAGTGCTCGCTTTGTTGTGGCTGGTCGACATCATCCATGTTCCGGCCGTGATCGATTTGGACGGCAAGAGTGTGAGCGACTGGCTGGTCAATGTACCGGACGGATTCTGGATCGCGGCTGGGGTCCTGTTGGTTTTTGACATTGCCTACGCCCTGTATCGCCTGACCAGAAGCTTCTGGTCGCCCCGGCTGCGGCTGACCAGCATTGCTTCGAACCTGCTTTGGCTCGCTTTGCTGGGCTTTGCCATCGCCCAGCCCGATTTGCTGTCGATCCGGGGCGAGCCAACTGCCGTGCAGCAGGACGTCCTGCAGATTGCCAATCGGGCAGCCAAGGGCTCGCTGGCGGTGGTGTGCGCAATCCTGGCCTGGGACACGGTGACTCATATCTGGAAGTTGAGGCGGTGAGAGGCGCCCGGTTTACTTCACGGTCGTTATGCTCGAAAAGGTTCGCAAGAGCGCGCCTGTTTGCATCAACCCACCCGAGCAGCCAAACTAATCGCTTGTCTCTGCGCACGGGTTTCTAAGGTGGAACTGATCGTTTTTGACCTCGACGGCACGCTCCTGAACCAGGAATCTGCAATCTCCGACTATACGAGCGAAACACTCAAGCTGCTGGCCGACCGTGAGATCGCCTATACCGTCGCCACCGGCCGCACGCTGCACAGCTCCAAGGCGATCCTGGAAGGGCACCGGTTCCAGCTGCCGCAGGCCTACAAGAACGGCGTCATGATCTGGCACCCGGAGCAACGGCGCTTTTCCAGCGGCGCGATGCTGACCGCGGACGAGCTCGGCCACATCGTCCAGGCCTGCATCCTCCAGTCCGTTACACCGTTCGTGTTCACCCTGGAGGACGAACAGGAGAGCACCGTTTACCATCCGCCGCTGCGGTCAGAAGTAGAGCGGCGTTTGATTCACAACCTGGGCATAGAGGACAACATCCGGGCGCGCCCCCTTGACGAACTGCCCAGTGATGCCGCCATCACCCACGTCAATTCCATCGGCCCGAGCGAGGCCATCCAGGCAATCCTGCACAGCGTTAACGACGAGCCGCACCTGGTGGCCTACTCCGGCACCGCCTGGGAGGGCCGGCAATGGCGTTGGCTGGACGTGCACCACAGCGACGCGACCAAAGGCGGCGCCATCCAGGTCATGAAGGAATTGCTGGGTATTGAGCGGGTCATCTGCTTCGGCGATAACGACAACGACCTCAGCATGTTCGAGACGGCCGACGAGAGCTACGCACCCGCAAACGCTACCGGCGAGATCAAATCCGCCGCCACCGCCGTCATCGGGCACCACGACGAAGAGGGCATCGCACACTTCCTGCGGGAACGTTTCGGGCTGCGGTCGTCCTGAGTAGAAGGGGTTCTGTTGATCAGTCAAACGATACTTGTCTTACCAGCCGAAAACGAAGACCTGCTGTCGTGGATCAGTTACTTCCATAAGCATGGGTGGAGTTTCACCGATGGCGTCTGTCTTGCATGAGTTCAATATTGCGGGAATACTGGGCGCCCCTTCAAAGTCAGGCGCAGTTCCTTGATATGAATGATCAACCACCAGAATATCTGCAAGGCAACGTTGATGCCTGGCAGGACAAGGCTGCTGACTACGCTGCTTATGCCGAACACGCATGGGCGAGCGATGAGCCCTATTGGGGCATCTGGAAAATTCCGGAGAGTAGCGCCGGTCTGCTGCCTGCGGATATGACCGGGCTGGATGCAATCGAACTGGGTTGCGGGACGGCATATGTATCGGCCTGGATGCGTCGGCGCGGTGCAAACGTTGTTGCTATCGATCCGACACCTGGCCAATTGGAAACTGCCAGGCGATTACAAAAAGCACACCGGCTGGACTTTGACATCGAACAGGGTTTTGCCGAGTCGGTCCCCCATCCGGATGGGAGTTTCGATTTTGCGATATCTGAATACGGGGCCGCTTTGTGGGCTGATCCTTATCGGTGGATTCCAGAAGCGGCGCGCCTGCTGAAATGCGGTGGCGAACTGGTTTTTTTGACCAACTCTCCATTGGCCGTGATGTGTGAGCAGGACTATGCATCTGAAGGGCCAATGGGGCGAGAGCTCCTGCGCCCCTATTTTGGGATGTACAAGACGAATTGGCCAGACTGCCCGGGTGAAACAGAGTTCCACCTCACGCATGGGGACTGGATCGCGTTGCTTCGCGCCAACGGCTTTTCAATCGAACGTTTAATTGAGCTGAAGTCGAGCCGGGAGGCGACAACCGACTTCGCTTGGGCAGACCCTGAATGGGCCGCTCAATGGCCAACCGAGGAAGTTTGGATCGTGAAAAAAAGGCGGTAGCGATAGATCTGCCTTTTCACCGAATGCCGCATGGATTGCGTTGATGAACACTTGCCAGATTCCTTTCACCAGTGGATTATGGTTTCTGCCGATAGCATCAAATGCGGCCTTTAACCACTGGGGAGCGAAGTTATGAAGAGGTTGGCGTTCTTAATCACACTGCTGCTGCTGCCTGCCGCCCGGCCTGCGACTGCGGAAATAGGCGACCTTTGTCAGCCAGGCTATCCGGGCCACGGTGCGGTGTGGCTGGCACAGGGATACCTGGTGCCCAAAGGGATTGCTTCGGTAAATCTCGATACCGGAACCGTCAGCCTCATTACCCAATCACCGCTGGTGCTGCAGGGCGATGGCAGCCCGGACGAATTGAATTCCGTCACCTCGGACCCGGTCAACACGCTGACTTACTACACGCGTAACGCAAGGAGTTCTACCAACAGAAGCCTGTACGCTTACGATTGGGTGAGCGATACCCATATGCTGGTTGAAGGCGATGTCCTTGCATTGATCGGTTACCCGTTCGACCCGCCTGCAATCGGATACGACACGACCTTTGTAGACCAGGTGAATTGGGGTATTGGTTCCGCTGCGGCATCCCTGATTCGCACCCCGGACGGAATCAAATTCTACATGGGCATTGAACGGGCGATGAATCCTCATTTGCTTAATCAAACCAGCAAGACCCGGCGCACTCTGATCATGGAATTTGACGTTGCTGCTGATGGCAAATCCCTCACCGCGGGCAGGATTGTTGCCGACATTGGAGAATACAACCCGCTGCCACAACGTTCTGATCCTCGTGACTACGGCGATATCCTGATAACACCCAATGACGGCCTGTTCGCCATTGTCGGCAACCATTTCCTGTTCCCGGACACGTTGACGACCGTCCCGGCGGCGTATGTTCCAACACCATATGATCCTTCCGTTGTGAGCGATTTATACTTCAACGCCGTTGGAAATGATCCCAGCGAGCAATTTTTTGGCGCCTACGGACAAGCGGCACGCAGTTGGGATGACAAGTATTGGCTACTCGATGCCCTGGTGGATTTTGGTGACCCCAACGAATTCGGAGACAATATTTACGTTTCGTTTGCCCAAAGCTGGGACAGCAACGGTCTGGATCCGTCCACCTTTCGGGAATTGACCCTGGAAGACGGCAGCCCTTTTCCCGGACTTTCCATCAATGATGCGGGCGATTGTGTTCCCGCAACCGCCCAGCTGGGCGTCCTGGTTTGGTTGGACGACAACCTGGATGGCATCTTTGATGCAGGGGAGTCAGGCGTGCCCGGCTTGACGACTGAACTTTATGCGGACGTCAACGGTGACGGCTTGCTCGATGCGGGCGACATACTCTTGACCAGCACCTCAACCGCGGATGGGGGTTTGTACCTGTTCGATAAACTGCCGCCGGGAAACTACGTTGTCAAAGTAACGACTACCGCAACGCTGTCCACCAACGGCTCAACGGTGATCGCCGATGGCCACACGCGTTTTTCCAGTCTTGGTATCGGAGAGTCCGACTTGACGGTTAATTATGGCCTTGGCTACGTCACGCTGACCGGGGTGCGCACACCCGGTTATTGGAAAAATCATCCCGATGCCTGGCCTGTGGATCAGATCACTATCGGCAATCAGGCCTACACCAGGGCGCAAGCCATCGAGATCATGAACAAGGCCACCAGGAAAAATATGTGGGCCCTGATGTTTGCGCATGTTGTCTCCGCTGAGTTGAATCTCTTGAACGGCGTGCTGGCTTATTGTGGCAGCGACATCGATCATATTGTGCAGTGGGTCGCAGGCGGCAAAGACTGGTTGGCCGCTTATCAGGATCAACAACCGGTGCGCGCCAATCAGAGCGCCTGGACTGACGAGGCCGAGATCATTAAAAACACCCTGGATGCGTTTAACAACGGGGAACTGTCGTTGGCTTGCGCTCCCGCGGCCGATTGATTCGGGAAGGGCCTTCAGACAGCCGCAAACCTCCCAAAGGAGAAATGTTCCAACAAAGAGGCCGGAGCCCGCTCAACGAATAGCGGAACTTCTCCCTGCTTTACAAATAAGGGGCGTCATCAGGGTCGTTTTCGACCTCGACGCTGGCGCTCGCAGGTAATTTAGCCATTTCTGCTTTCAGCATCTCGACGTGTTCGGTCTCCTCGTCGCGAAGTTCGGTGAACAGCGTCCGGATCTCGGGATCGGTGATCCCGGGCAGGGCGTTGTCGTAGAAGTCGTAGGCCTTTTTCTCTGCGGCCAGCCCAACTTCGAACGCCTGGACCACGGACATGCCGCGGCGCGGCGCCCCCGTGTCCGGTGCCTCGACGTCGTAGAGGTCGTCCAGCTTCAGCTTCATGGGAGTCTTGCCAAACAGTTCCATGCGTTGGGCGAGCAGTTGATTTCCGTGCTTGGCTTCATTCTCAGCCATCGAGGAGAAAAAGGTCCCGGCGTGATAGCCGCTGCCGCCGTGGCCGATCAGCGAGGCGAACATCTTGTAGCGCTGGTGCGCTTCCTCTTCGATCAGAATCGCGAGGTCGAGGGCGTCCATAAGGCTGAGCTTGGACAGGTCTAGACTGGTGGACATTGAATCGGGCTCCTATGTAGTGTTTGGCCGGTTAGGGGCGCCGGCGCGGCAAGTTTTGGGACAGTGCAATTGTATCATCGCAGAGTGGATTCACGCGACATTACGGGCCCTGGCCGCTCTTTTCCTTACAGGTCCTGATCATAACGATGAAGGTCAGTCCGATCAGCATGAGTGTGCCACCAAGGATTTTCAGGGTGGCAGACTCGACCGCAAAGATGATTGAATAACCGCCGACCACGATCATGGTCAGCGTTCCGATGGTTTTCACCCGGCAGCTGATGCACCGGTTTTCCTCCCAGTTCCTGATCATCGGACCGAATGTCTCATTGGCCAGCAACCAACGGTGCCATTTTTCCGAGGACCGCGCGAAGCAGGCTGCAGACAGCAGGATGAAGGGCGTTGTCGGGAGCAGGGGCAGCACCACGCCGAGAGCGCCGAGGCCGAGAAACACGAAACCGAGAAAACGAAAAACGTTCACGAGTTAACCATTTGGGAAGTCAGGGCGGAACCGTCTGGAGGCCATCATAACACCACCCAACCGCGTCAGAAGAAAACGCGGGGTGGGACGGGAGTGGGAATTCAGAGCCTCTTTTCGCAGCTCGATTTGTCGCAGTCGCCGCTGCAGTCGGCACAGCTTCTGTACCGGTTGCGAATGAACAGCGCAAAAGCCACGAACACCACCGCCAGGAACAGAATCGGCATGATGTAAGCACTCATCGCTACAGCAATCCGGCAAAACCCATGAAGGCCAGCGACAGGCTGCCGGCGATGATCAGTGTCAGGCCGGTACCCTTGGCAATAGCCGGAATGTCCGAAAGCTCCGAGGTCTCCCGGATCGAGGCCATCAGCACCAGCGCCAGCGTCAGGCCCAGGCCCGCACCGATCGCGAACACGATGCCCTGCAGGAAATCGTAGCCGCGGTTGGTCTGGAAGATGGCCAGTCCGAAAATGGCGCAGTTAGTGGTCATCAGCGGCAGAAAGATGCCCAGCTGGCGAAACAGCACCGGGGCGATTTTCTTCACCACCATTTCGACAATCTGCACCAGTGAGGCCACCACGATGATGAACGAGATGATACGCAGGTAGGGCGCGTTTTCCAGGATGTAGGTATTGAGCACCCAGGCGCTGAGCGAGGTCAGCACCAGCACGAAGATGTTGGCCAAACCCATGCGCAGCGCGGTTTCGACCCGCGCCGACACGCCCATGAAGGGACACAGCCCGAGGAACAGGGCCAGCGTGAAGTTGTTCACGACCATGGCCGAAAAGAAGATGGAAAACAGTGTCTGGTCGTTCATGCTGCCTCCCCGTGTGCTTCCCTGGCCTGCTTGCGCTGCTCGTACACGCCCATGCCCAGGATGATGAAGCCCAGCATCAGGAACCCGCCGGCCGGCAGCACCATGACCACCCAGGGTTCGAAGTTCGGTCCGAACAGGGAAATGTCGAAAAAGGTGCCTATGCCCAGGATTTCGCGAAAACCGCCCATCATGATCAGCGCAATGGTGAAACCTATGCCAGTACCCACTGCGTCAAGCAAGGAGCGGTAGACCGTGTTGCGCGAGGAAAACGCTTCCTGGCGCCCCAGGATCATGCAGTTCACCACGATCAATGCGATGAAGGCGCCCAGCTCCTTATGCTGCACCGGCGCGTAGGCCTGCAGCATCATGTCGGCCAGCGTCACGAAGGTGGCGATGACCAGGATGTAGGAGGAGATCCGCACCTCTTTGGGAATGAAGTTTTTGACGCTGGAGATCAGCACGCTGGAGCAGGTCAGCACGAAAAAGGTGGCTGCGCTCATGGCCAGCGCGTTCTTCACCGTGTTGGTCACGGCCAGCGCCGGGCACAGGCCCAGCATCTGAATCAGCACCGGGTTTTCTTTCCAGATTCCACGGATGAAATCCTGCGATGGCGTGGTGGCTCTCATGGCGCCTCCTCCGGTACGATTTGCTCCAGATCGGCCTGCTGCAGCACCCCCTGCCAGTCCGCTATGCCGTTGTTGATGATGCTGACCACCACCTTGGACGAAATGGTCGCGCCGGTGATGGCGTCGATTTCGCCGGGCAGCCCCTTCCCGCTGCCTTTCTTGATGGCGGCCAGTGGTGTCTGCGGCCGCGCGAAAAACTGGTCGACGAAGACCTGGTCCTTGAAGATCTTGTCGCCCAGTCCGGGGGTTTCCTTGCTTTCCAGCACTTTCATGCCAAGCAGGATGCCCGACTCGGGTTCGAAACCGAAAATCACCAGCACGATGTCCTGGAAACCCGACTCGCCGCGTGACGTGGCCACGCCGATCATTTCCCCCGTTTCGTCATAACCGACATAGGCCTGGCGAAAATCGCTGGCCTTGGCTCCTTCCGGCACCTGGGCTACCAGGGCGTCGTCGACCCGGTACAGCGTGCGGTAACGCGCCACGCCCGGCAACACCTCGTACACGGCCAGCCTGAGCTGCTCGGCCCGGTATTCATCGATGATCGGCTTAGTGTGCAGATTAACCAGCACGATCAACAGGCCGGCCACCGCGCCCGCCACCGCCAGTGTGGCCACCAGCCGCAGCGTCGAAACCTGCTCTTCGGCCGGGGTTTCCGGCGCGGTATCGGGCTGCGACGGGTCGACCACTTTCACCTCGATCGGGTCTGTGTCCGGCCGCTCGTTCATGACTCCTTCTCCGCGGCCGGTTCGGGTTTACCCCGGGGGCTGCCGAACTTGCGCGGCTGGGTAGCCCGGTTGATGAACGGCACCAGCGCGTTCATCAGCAGGATGGCGTACATCACGCCTTCCGGCAGGCCGCCCCAGATACGGATAATGACCACCAGCAGGCCGATACTGACGCCGAACACCCAACAGCCGGTGTGGGTCACGGGCGAAGTCACCATGTCGGTGGCCATGTACCACGCGCCCAGCATCAGTCCGCCGGAGAACAACATGAATAACGGCGAGAATGGCGACAGGCCGAGCCAGTAAAACACGCCGGAAAAGGCGAAAACGGAAACCAGGATGCTGACCGGGATATGCCAGTTCAGGTGGCCCCGGATGGCCAGGTAGATGCCGCCCAGCAGAATCAGCAGGGCCGATGTTTCTCCCAGCGAACCGCTGGTGGTACCCAGCAGCAAATCGAGCAGCGGCGTGGCCACCGGGTCGTCTCCGAATTTCAGGTTACCCAGGGGCGTCGCGCCGGTGACGGCATCCGCGGCTCCGGGGCTCATGAACGGCAGTGCGAAATTGTCACCGCGCAGCACCCACCAGTCTGGCGCAGGGCCCGGCCAAGTGGTGATCGCGACCGGAAAAGCCGCCTGCAGAAAGGCCCGGCCCAGCAAGGCCGGATTGAAGATGTTCTGCCCCAGGCCGCCAAATATGATCTTGCCGAAACCGATGCCGAAAACGCCGCCAATAAAGGCCATCCATAACGGGAAGCCGGCCGGCAGACACAAGCCGAGCAGCAGGCCGGTGATCATCGCGGAGCCGTCGGAAATCGAATTGCGCTGGCCGCCGAACAGGCGTTCAGTCAGCAGGCAACCAGCCACACTGGCCCCTATCACCAGCACGGCGCTGGGCCCGAAGAACCAGATCGAAGCAGCCGTCACCGGCAGCAGGCTCAGCACCACCGACCACATGATCCGGGTGGTGGATTCCGCGGAACGCACGTGCGGTGCGGCGGTGATCTTGACGACGCCGTGTTTTTCTTCTTTGAAACTCATGCCGCCTTTAACCTGCTGAGTTGGATCTTTGACATCGCGAACAGCTGTGACAGCGGAATATTCGACGGGCAGACAAAGGAGCAGCAACCGCACAACATGCAGTCACCCAGGTTGTTTTCGGTCATTTCCTCGAAGCGGTCGACTCTCGCCAGTGCGCCCATCAACTGGGGATTCAGGAACACCGGGCAGGCGTCGATACACTTGCCGCAACGAATGCAGGGCAAAATGTCCTGGCGCTTGCACTCGCTTTTTGACAGCACCAGGATACCGCCGGTGGCCTTGAGCACCGGCACGTCAAGACTGGCCTGGCTCTGTCCCATCATGGGGCCGCCGAACACGATCTCAGATGCGTCCTCGGTAAATCCACCGCAGGCCGCGATGACATCGCTCAGCTTCGTGCCGAACGGGATGACCCAGTTTCCCGGTTGGCGGATGCCGCGTCCCGACACCGTTATAATCCGTTCGATCAGCGGCTGGCCCGTTTCGAACACCTGCGCCACGCTGGCCGTGGTCGCCACGTTCTGTACCAGCGCGCCGACGGAAGCAGGCAGTTTACCCGAGGGTACTTCACGCCCGGTGACCGCCTTGATCAACATCTTTTCCGCGCCCTGCGGGTACTTCACCGTCAGCGGCTGCACGCGCACGTCGAGGTCGGTCGGCGCGGTCTCGCGCATGATCTCGATGGCATCCGGCTTGTTGACCTCGATGCCGATGACCGCGCGGCTGATGCCCAATGCACGCAACACGATACGGATGCCCTGGTGCACATGCTCGGGCCGCTCCAGCATGGTGCGGTGGTCGGAAGTGAGGTACGGCTCGCATTCGCTGCCGTTAACCATCAGCACGTCGACCGGCTGGTCCTCCGGCGGCCTCAGCTTGACGTGCATGGGGAAGGCCGCCCCGCCCAGGCCGACAATGCCCGCCTTGCTGATTTCCTCGGAAAGCTGTTCTGCAGGCACTTCGTCCCAGTGCGGCACCAGGCGCGGGCGCTGGAGCTGCGTGGAGTGTGGATCCACGTCGATGCGGACCGAGGGCTGCATGGCGCCGGCCGGATGCGGCCAGTGCTCAATCGACTTCACGGTGCCGGAGGCGGTGGCGTGCACGAACGAGGAGACGTAACCGGAGGCTTTCGCGATCACATCGCCGCGCTCTACCCGGTCGCCGGGCTTAACCAGCGCCTCCGCAGGCCGGCCGATGTGCTGCGACAGAGGAAGGATGACCTCGTCCGGAAACGGCAGTCGCCGCGACGGAATGCCGGACGTCAGGTCCTTGTTCTCCGGTGGATGCACCCCGTTCCGGAAGCTGGGCAGTCCCGGGATTTTTAGCCGCGCAGCCATCAGTTGAATTTCTCCGCGCGCGGGATCAGCTTGTCCAGACCTTTCTCGTCGGGATTGAGCGGATCACCGGGGTGGATCACCGCCGGCGCGCACTTCTCGGCCGCGGTGACCAGTTCCTTGAACGTGCCGGCATGGGCGTCGGCTATGTAGGCCAGGCCGTCCTCATTGTAGGCGAACATCTTGGGATTCAGGTTGATGCAGTCGTCACAGGCCGTACAGCGGATGGTTTCGATCCAGGGCTCGCGAACCAGGTCCTCGTCTTCTTCCTCTTCGGCCGCCGCCGGGGCTTCGGCCGCCGCTTCAGCCTCTCCGCTTTCGGGCTCTGCTTCGGGGGGCGCCGCGTCCGTGGCGGGGGCCGCACCAAAGTCCAACCCTTCAGGGGGCTGGAACGCCGGACCCTTCCAGTGCTCAGCCTCCTCCAGCAGTTCCGCAACGGTCTTGCTGCCGCCGGCACGCAGCAGCCCCTCGGCCATGCGGCGGGCGATCAACTGCGGATACTGGGTTGTCAGGTTCGCAAATTTCGCCTCGTACTCGGCCTTCAGCGACGCCATGTCCTGCTGCGCCTTGCGCATGATGTTGGCGCCGACTTCGTCCCGCAGGTGGCCGGATACCTCTATGCCGGCCAGCTCACGGAGCTGCGACCAGAAGCGCTGGCGCTCCTCGGCCAGTACGACAATCGATTCGGACACCCGAACTTTCTGCAGGCGCCGTTCGTCATCGACCGTGTAAATAAACGGTTCACTGTCTTCGCGTTCGTCCGCCTCCAACTCCAGGTAGTCATGGAACGGAACTCCGTCGGCATCTCCGGACAGGGTGCCATAGTGATCACGGAACCGTTTCTCGCCCAGCGCCCAGTCGGCGATCGTCAGCGGCAGTGTCATCCGCTGCTCCTCGCCTTCTTCGTCCAGATAGGTCAACTCGTGCAACGGCCACTTTTCTTCAGGCGACGGGTTGCCTTCCAGGTTCAGGCACTCGGAAAACGTCGTACCCTGATCGGGATCGAACACGAGGTTGGGCACGGCGCGGCTTTCCAGCGCCAGCCGGGCGGCTTCCGGCGCACTGTCCTGGGCAATGCCCCACTCCCGGGGGCACGGCGCGTTCAGGATGAACAATGCCGGCCGCCGCTCCTGCAGCCCCTTCAACAGGTTGCCGAACAGGTGTGACGGGGCGGCCTGCGAGGATTGCATGACGAACACGTCGCGATGCGCCATGGCGATCAGGGCCAATTCCTTGCGCCACTCCTCCTTGTTCCGGTAATCAGGCCCGGAATCGACGGCCTCGGGCGCCTGTCCTTTGAACCCGGCGGTGCAGGACTGGCCGCCGCCGGCCGAGTTGGCCTGCGTATCGACCATGACCACGCGAATCGGCTTGCCGGAGGCCATCAGGCGTGACAGGTTCTGAAAACCGATGTCCATCATCGCGCCGTCGCCGCCCACTGCGAACAGCGGCGGGCACAGTGCGAATTCTTCGTCGCTGAACTGCTGCCAGTCGAAGTCGCTGAAAACAGCCTCATCAGCATCTGGATCGTAGCGTCCCTCCAGCAGTTTCTGCGCCCGGCGCACCGCGATGAACCCATCCGCCATCTTGCGCATATGCCCTTCGAACAGGCCGACGGCCAGCGAAGGAGCGTCCTGGAACAGGTGGCTGGCCCAGGGGAACGGGTACGGATTGAAGGGGAACGTGGCGCCCCATATCGAGGTGCAACCGGTCGAGTTGGCAAACCCCATGCGGGCACGACCGCGGCCCCCGGGGCCCTTCTCGTAGCGCCACTTCAGGTCTTTCAGCGCCTCGATGGCCCGGTGGATTCGGGCAACGGTTTCTTTTTTGTCCCGCTCCAGGGTCACTTCCAGACCCTCCGCGTCGGCCGAAACTTCGGCCAGGTCGGCTTCGGAGATCAGCATCGTGCGCGCTTTTTCGTCCAGCGCTTCGATCAGCCCGCTGATGCTGGCCAGGTGTTCTTCCACCCGTGGGGTCATCAGCGCGTTGACGGCCGAGAGAACCAGGTGGATGGCAGTCTTCTCGCCACATCCCATACAGGCGTTATCGCCGCCCAGCATCGAAAGGTAATTACCCTTCTTGAGCAGCAGTGACGGCATCATGCCGATGCTCTCTTCCAGGCTGGAAATGCGGATATAACGGTCGTCCGTATCCGGCAGTTGTTTCCACAATTGCCAGTTCTGTTCCAGGCGTTCCTGCTCTTCGTCAGTCTGCGCCACATTGACCAGGGCGCCGTCGTCGCAGACCGCGACGCACACATCGCAACCCTTGCAGGTTTCCGGGTTGATGGTGATCGACAGCAGTCCGCCGCTGCCCTTTTCCTGGCTTTCGGGCACGTCGAAGAACGGGGCGGTTTTGGCCAGCGGAAACGGTTCCAGCGCCTCCAGAACCTGCTGGAATTCGGCGTCGTTCTGTGCCCGCCGATCCTCATCCCAGTTCATCTTTCCGGCAACCTTTTCATAGGCTCCCGACAGCACCGGGCCAAAGGATTCGAATTCGCTCTTGGCAAGAATTTTGTGCGACTCCCTGGCCAGGTGACGAAGCAGCTGGGTAACCTGGGACAGCGGTTTTTGCGGGGTCGCCAGACTGCGCAGGGTAGCGTCCAGAACTTCCTCAACCGTGCTGACCACGCCCGGAATCGCGGAATCCGGGCACTGGACCCAGCACTTGCTGCAGCCGGTGCATTTGTCCGCCACGAACCGCGGCACGGTAGCGCGCACGCTGGACATGTCGCGCATGCTCGATGTGGCGGCCGGGATCGCGCTGATCGCGGTAAACGGGTCTGCCAGAATATCGTGGCCGGTCTTGTATTGAGCGCAGACCTGGTCCCAGAAAGCGCCCTGGTTGCCGGGGCCTTTCGACGCTTCGGTACCCGCCATGGAGGCCGGAATCAGCGGTATTTTCGTACTTCGGCCCTGGTCTTCGAGTGCCGAGAAATCAAGTGCCTGGAGCTCGTCGAAGCCGCGCATGCAGGCATGGATTTCGTCCTCGATGGCCTCGCTATCGGATCCCGTTTCTGCGGACAGGTGTCCGCGAAGGCCTTCGAACAGGCTCTCGCGCGTCAGGCCAGGACGGCCCCGTGTCGAAGCGGCGTTGAAGAACGCCCCCATGAAGGCCAGGCCCTGCAGGCGGTATCGTTCTGCCGGGCTCCTGGCATCGGCGCTGGCGATACCGGCGCCGTCCACCCAGCAGACGCGGATGTTACGCTCCCGTATGGCCCACTGCGCCGTCTGCGGGAAGCTGTTCCACAGGTCATCTGCGGACCGGTCGCTCTGGATCACCAGGATGCCGCCATCGCGCATGCCGTCCAGCGGATCGGAATGCCGGAACACTCCGGAATCGTGGGCGACCACGATGTCAACGTGTTTCAGCTCGCTGTTCAGGCGCAGCGGCTGACGCGACAGCACCGCAGAATAGCTGGTCGGCTGCCCGCGACGCTCGCGCACCCGGGTGGGAAACGCCTTGACGTGCATTCCGAACAGCTCGGCCGCAGCCGCCGCCAGCGTGTGGCCGGCCGGACCGGCGTCCCAGCCGCCGATAGAATGAATTCGAAGCTCAATGGAATCGGAAGAGTCCAGGTCGAACCCGTCGACGGGTTGCAGCGCGAGATCCCGCAGTTGCGGATAGTCGGCCAGCACGCCTTCCTGCCGGATCTGCACCTTCGGCAGCGGCGTATCTTCGTCGATAAAATCGATGCCCAGGTAAAACTGCCGGCGGCCCGCTTTCCCGTCGAGCATGTTTTCCACTGCCGCCACGAGGTCGGCGGGCTGCAGGTCGCGGCCGCCCAGGCCATAGCAACCCGAGTAGAGGTCGGGCACCTGGTCCGGGCCGATCGCCGGCAATGCCGGATAAGGCAGTGGGGAAGGTTCCGCGGCGGCGCGTTTGCGGCGCAGGCGCCCGCCGTTGGATTTTGCCGCCCGGGCGCGGCCATTCTCGGCGGCCTGTGCCAGCGACGCGCGAATTTCCCGAATCATCGGCAGTTCGACGGCCAGCGGCTGGTCGGTACGTTCCAGCACGACCACTCCTTTACGGCCGGCCAGCAGCGTGGCAACGAGGTCGGACGGAAACGGCCGGAACATGGTCAGGTTCAGCACGCCTGTTTTCAGGCGCCGCTTTTCGCGCAGGTAGTCGGCGACCGCTTCGGCGTCGCGAACCACAGAACCCTGGCCGACGAGCACGTAATCCGCGTCTTCCAGGCGGTAACCGCTGGCGCGAGCGTATTGGCGGCCGGTGAGCTGTTCGAATTCCCCGAAAGCGCGGTCGGACAGCTCGGCGATGTGATCGAAGTAGAACGGCCTTTGCGCTGCCACGCCCTGGGCGTAGGATTCGCTGTTCTGCACCACGCCCATGCTGGACGGGTAATCGAAGTCATACAGTTCGGGAATGCGGCGCCGCTGATCGCCGAACACGGTACGCTGGGCCGCCGTGGGCGTCTCGATGCGGTCGGCAGGGTCTCCCAGGAACTCGCGGATCAGTTCAGGCTCCGGTTGTCGATACGACTGGACCACGTGGCTGGTCAGGAAACCGTCCTGGGCGCAGACGCCGGGGTTCAGCGACAGCTCGGCAATGCGGTGCGCGATCAGGTTGAGGTCGGCCGCCTGTTGCACGTCCGCAGCAAACAACTGGAAGCAGCCTGTGTCGTCGATGGCGTGATAGTCGTCATGGCCGGCGTAAATGTTGAGCGCCTGCTTGGTCATGGCGCGACAGGCCACGTTGAGCACATAGGTCAGCCGTTTACCGACAGCCGCATACAGGGACTCGTGCATATAGGCCAGGCCCTGGCCGCTGGCGAAGTTGGCTGAACGCAGTCCGACCAGGCTCATGCCGGCCGTGACCCCGGCCGCGGCGTGCTCGCCCTCGGCCTCGAAATGCAGCAGGCTGCGCCCGTTGACGTTTTTCACGCCGGCGGTGGCCGCATCCGCCCAACCCTCGCTCATCGGCGTGGCGGGCGTAATGGCGTAAGCTCCGGCCGCTTCACTGGCAGCCGTTTCCATCGCGACGATGGCGGAATTTCCATCCCCCGTTTTAATAATTCCGGGATAGCGGGCCTGGCGTTCCTGTGACTTCATACGGCTCTTTTCTCCGGCTCCTGGGAGCCCCTTGTCATCTGTTGGGCAAACTGCTGTCCTTCGATCCACACGATCGCGTCGGTGGGGCACCGCGCGGTGGCCCCGGGATCGGCCAGGGCGTTTTTCCCGTAATCGATGACGGCCAGGTTGTCAACCATCTCGATCAGCCCTGGCTCGGCATCGGCGACGCAACGTGAACAGGCGTTGCAGGCGACGCTGCACATTTCCTCGGCGGCATCGCCGTTAATCAGGTTTCTGCACTGGACAATGAGCTTCTGCTCAATCGGCATGAGCACGAACAGGTCTTTGGGGCAGGTCTCCACGCAATCGTTGCAGGCGGTGCATTTTTCCGGAATCACCACCGGTAGTTCGTCGTCGTTCATGTAGATGGCGTCGAGCAGGCAAACCACCTCGCAATCACGCAGGCCAAGGCATCCCCAGGTACAGCCTTTTCCGCCCCCGGCAACGGCCGCAGCGGCCTTGCAGGAATCGAAACCGCTGTAATCGGCGTTCCGATGTGCCTCGTTTTTGCCGCCTGCGCACAGCAGGCGGGCTACCCGTTTGCTGGCTTCACCGGCATCGACACCGAGGTAATTGGCCACGTCCTCGACAGCATCGGGGCTCATCACCGTGCAATCGGACGGCTGCTGTTTACCCGTCACCACCGCTTCGGCAAAAGCCCGGCAGCCTGGCTGCGAGCAGGCGCCGCAATTCGTATTGGGCAACAGTTCCTCGACACCGACGATCCGCGGATCTTCCCACACTCTGAATCGCCGGTTGACCAGGGCGATGACGAAGCCGAAAAACAGCCCCACGCCGCCCAGGATCAGGGCCGAATCGAGAATGGGATTGCCGCTCATGATGTGTTTTATCTGTCGCCTGCAAGGGAGGTCTGGCTCAGCAGCCAGGCGGAAAGCTTGCCTGCCGGATCGGAAGCCGCCTCGCCGCTCGGCGAGGGAACGACCGCCAGGGTCTGCAGCAGTTGCAGGTCTTGCGCCTGCTGAAAGACACTGATGCCGCCGATGGCGCGCTTGCGAATCTCGCCGGGCAGTTCAAGGGTCGTAAATCGCTCGTAGGTTGTCTCGCCGGCTTCGGGGTCGTGAACGAAGGCGGCCGCGCCTTTGGGCAACAACGCTGCGACGGCGGTGCCTTCCCAGGCCGTGAAAGCATCGAGCCCGGATTCGTCCGATGTCTGCTGGACGAACACGCCCGGTGTGACGAGGCGCGACAGCGCTGCCGCGGGGGCGTCGCCATCCACGACGAAGGCAATTTTCATGCCGGCATCGAGATAGGGAGCAACCAGGGCCGGAATGAAGTCGGCACCGTCCAGTTCGATCACCAGGCCCGGCGCCAGCGCCCGTTCCGCCTGGCTCCAGTCCGAGAAGGCCAGGCCGTCGAGCAGGAAAGCGTGCCGGTCTTCGCTGAACTGCCCGCGCCTGGCCAGTTCGATGACATGCGCCGCAGAGAAAGCCGTGCCGATGGTTGCGAGGCGTTTGGCTACCTGCACGCCCAGGTTCGCGCCTTCCATCAGCTTCAATACGAACAGGCTGTTGCCCTTGCGCAGGAGCTCATTCAGCGCCTGCTGTGCAGCACGCATAGGCTGTTCAGCCGAGGGGTCAATTTTCGCCGACCCGCGTGTGAATGTGGAAAACCGCTCCACGTTGACGTGACCCCTGGCGAAGTCTCCCAGAGCGATGGACTGATCCTCAGGGGATTCCCCGGTCCCGGCCAGCAGGCCACTGACCTGTTCCAGGGTCGTCGCCACGGCGGAGTGGTAAAGCTCTGTGCGCGGACGGATCGCCTCTAAAGCGATCGCGGTTCTGTCTTCAGACGGCATAACGTTCAAATTCCTTGTTAAGGCGGGCTACTTTTTCTTCTGCCGATACCTTTGGAACGGCGCGAACTTTCTCGTAAACAGGCAGGCTGTCGTCCCGGAAGAACACTCCCAGCCGCAGCATGTCGCTGCGCCGCGCGAGGGACCGCGCATCGTCGATATTCAATGGGTCATGCACGCGCCGGGCTTTGAAGAGTTGCTCCAGGGCCGGGACATCGACACCGTTTTCGTGTACCAGCAACTCGGTCAGATCGGGATTCTCGACGTTTTTCTGAAAAACATCGGGGGTAAATTTCGGGCAGCGCTGCAGGATGCGCACGAAGGAGAATCCCGGATGTTCGTAAGCCGCCTGCATCGTGGCGTACATGTGTACGGGCACCCAGTCGGCAGTCTGCGCCACGAAAGAGGCGTTGGACACGCCGAGCGTGGCCTGCAGTGGGTCCAGTGCCGGCAGCACCGCACCGCGCGGTGACGTCATGGAGGCGTAGCCCTGCGGCGTGGTCGGCGAGGTCTGGTTCTTGGTCAGGCCGTAGATGTTGTTGTCCAGCAACAGCACAACCATGTTGGCGTTGTAGCGTATCGCGTGGATCCAGTGGCCCGCACCGATCGAAGTGCAGTCCCCATCGCCCATGGTCACGAATACATCCAGTTCCGGCCGCGCCAGCTTCACGCCCGTGGCGACCGGCAGGGCGCGCCCGTGGATGCCGTGGAAGCCATACGCGTTGACGTAGTGCGGAAAACGGCTGGAGCAGCCGATACCGGAGACGAACACCGTTTTTTCGGGTTGCAGCTGTTCTTTTGCCATCAGGCGCTTCACGGCGTTCAATGCGCCGAAATCTCCACAGCCTGCACACCATTTGCCGGGTCGCTTCTGGTAGTCATCCGCCTCCAGGCATACGGGGCTGTCGGCTTCCAGGTCCAGCAGTGAAATTGCGATACTGCTCATGCGGCCACTCCTTCTTCGTTGGGTTCGAGCTTGGCGATGATGTGGGTGTAGATGTCACGCGGGCGCAAGGGCTGACCGGGACAGCTGGTCCAGCAGTCGACGTCCACCAGTGTATGGGCGCGCAGCACCCAGGCCAGTTGGCCATAGCGGCGTGAATCCTCGTTGATATACGGGTCGCCCGGGGTGTCGGAATAGTTGATTTCCACCGTCATGACGTTCTTGAACCGGCTGAAAATCTCCTTCAGACCGGGCTCGAGCGGCGACAGGAAAGTCAGCTGGCAGGTGGATACCTTGTAGCCCTCGGAGCAGGCGCGATCGACCGCTTCCACGATAGCGCCCTCGGTGGAGCCCCAGCCTACGACCAGCAGGTCACCCTCCTGTTCGCCATGCAATTCCGGCGGCATCAGCGTCGACTGAAAAACGGCCAGCTTGCGGCTGCGCATCTTCATGCCCAGCTCGTTGCTGGAGGGGTGATAGGAAACCAGGCTGTCCTCGTCGTGGGCCAGACCCGTCACGGTATGCTGCCCTCCGGGCGAGCCGGGGATGATGCGCCGCGAAAGGCCGGTTTCGAGATCCCATTCGTAAGGGCGTAATCCCTCCGGAACCGGTGATTGATCCATCGCTCCCTGCTGCCAGCGCACGTCCAGGGGCGGACGCGTGAACTGCTGCACACCCGTGGCCAGGTTGGCGTCGGTCAATACGATGACGACGCAGCGGAAGGTCTCCGCAATGCGCCGGGCGGTAATCATGGCATGGAAGCACTCCTCGATGGTGCGTGGCGCAATAACCACGCGCGGGGCGTCGCCGGGCTGTCCGAACAACGAGGACAGCAGGTCGGACTGCTCTACCTTGGTCGGTAGGCCGGTGGACGGCCCGCCACGCTGTACGTTCAGCACCACCAACGGTACTTCTATCATGATGGCGAGGGCCAGGAACTCCGTTTTCAGCGCCATGCCCGGGCCTGAAGTCACGGTCAACGCGACCTTGCCGGCGTAGGATGCGCCAATGGCCACACCGGCGGCGGCGATCTCATCTTCGGCCTGGTGCACCATGCCGCCGTAGCTCTCGATGATTTCAGAGAGTTCATGCGACACTGAGGTTGCCGGCGTGATCGGGTACATCGCGCACATTTCCATGCCGGCCGCGATGGCGCCGATAGCGGCCGCCTGGTTACCGTTCATGACGATGCGTTCTTCATCGAAAGGTATTGAGTTGATGCGGAACTGGAAATCGAGGTTTTCTTTTGCCCACGCGATGCCGGACTTCACCAACTCGATGTTCTTTTCGGTCACCTTGGGCGGTTTGAGACGGAAGATGTGAGCGATCTGCTTCTCGATGATCGAGACGTCCCGCTGGTAAATCTCCGCCAGCATGCCGAGCGCAAACATGTTTTTGCCATGGCTGGGGTTGTCGACAATCTTGAGCGCTTCCTCCTCGATGGGCACCAGGACGAAGCGATAATTCTTGGTGGACATTTCGTCCATCGCCTCTTCGTACATGCGGCGAATTTCTTCATCTTCATGCTGTTGCCAGCAGGAGTCGAGCAGGATAATGCAGTCATCCTTGAGCGAATCGAGCCGGTGCCGGGAAAGCAGCACCTGGTCATTGAAGGCGATAGCCAGCTTTGACTGGTCACCCCAATTGGTGATCTTCTCGGTTCCGAAGCGGATGATATTTCCCGACGTGCTGGTCACCGTATGATGCGGTGGCTCAATTTCGGCCGGTATGATTTCCACCGTCCAGACGCCATTCCCCATCTTCGCGCAAGTCTGGCCGAAGATTTGTGCGCATTTCTGCGCGCCCTCCCCCGAGTTGGTGATAATTTCTACCGTATGCTCCGGTATTTCCATGCATTCGACTGATTTGATATCCGCTGTGCTCACACCTGTTCTCTCCAAATTTTAAGCATCGAATTCCGCAACTTGACGGAGTTCGCCGAGATCACTTTATATATGTGAACTTGCTAATAAACTGGCATAGATCAATTGGTTTGCAATTGATGCCAAAAAATACCCGTTTTTTATTTACGCCAGCCAAAAGTTGCGGTAGCCGGGTGAATCTGGGGTCCGTGCCGGCGCCGTTATCGGACACCACAAAGAGGAAGGTATTGCATACTTCCACCGGCATGTGGACACTACTTCAGCAGGAACTGGTAGCTTAGCAAAAACTGGTCGAAGTCGTCTCCGTACCGGGTAATGACACCTTTTGCGAAACCTAACTTGATGGCATGGCGACGCTGGAAAGGCACCACCAGTGTGCCGCCAAGTTTTAAATTGCTCTGCGTATTGCTGAGCGGTTCGCCACCGATGGTCTGGCGCCCGCCATAGTAGTAGGTTAAGTCCAGTGAAGCCCAGAAACCGGGCCGCATTCGCTTGATCAGGTTGGCTTCCGCCGAGTAAATCGGATCCTGTTCCTTTTTGCCGGACACGAAATCTTTATCGTCTCCGAAAAGCCAGGCACTGGCTGAAAGCTCGAGCAGCCATTCATGAGTGAGTGGCTGTACGCTGCCGAGCTTGAGCCGGGTCGTCCAGCGATTCGAGCCGACATTCACCACACGGTCGGAATAGTATTCGCCGGTCGGCGCAATTACCTTGATGCTGGCCCCGACCAGTGGTTGGGGGTTCGCGCGGAAAGCGAGGAATTCCTCGGCGTTCATTGAAGGTGCACCGCGAAGGTTAACGTTCAGGGTCATGCTGAAGTCGCCGAAAGCACTGAAATCCCGTTCTCCCGGAACGCCTTCAACCAGCCCCCTGGCTGTGCCGCTCGAGTAGGGCAGGCTGAGCAGGATGTTGGATGTACGCCCCCAAAGGTCAAGGGTTTGTGTGTAGGCCAGAACGCCCGTATTGATCCTGGAGTCGGCAGCCTCGATCGGGATCGAAGTATCGAAAAACACGTCCCCGGTAGAGTAGGAATACCCGGCGACCAGGAGCTTGGTGCCCTTGGGTGTCGGCCAGAAAAGCCGCGGCGTCAGCTCCTGGGCCAAACAAGGCGTTACCCACAATGTGCCCAGCACGAATAGCAGGGAAATTTTCCAAAGATTTTTTGTAAACAGTTTGATGAGGCGCACCAGTTAACGGGTCCAGACATCACGTCAGTTTAAGGACCCGTCTGGTTTTATTCCAATACTCCATTCATTCTATTGACAGTACGACTTCCAGCCCGGGCGGGCGATGACCTGCATCACCACGACCCGTTCAGTCCGGGAGTAACGTATATATATGATTAGAACGGGCAAAATCATGACACCATGAACATCGACGGCCTGCACCTGTTGCTGACCTACCAGTGCAATTTCAAATGCGATCACTGCTTCGTATGGGGTGGTCCTGATCAGTACGGAACCATGACGCTGGGCACCATTCGCGAGATTCTCAAGCAGGCGCAGGACATGGGCACGGTCGAGTGGATTTACTTCGAGGGCGGCGAGCCGTTCCTGTATTACGCGATGCTGCAGCGCGGGGTCGAGATAGCGGCCCGGGCGGGGTTCAAAGTGGGCATCGTGTCCAATGCCTACTGGGCGACCGAAACCGAAGACGCACTGGCCTGCCTGGAGCCTCTCAAAGGGAGGGTGCAGGACCTGTCGATCAGCAGCGATGCCTACCATTGGAACCAGGCCGACGACCGGCGCACCCGCGTGGCGACAGAGGCAGCGCAGGATCTGGGTATTCCGCTGGGAGTCATCAGCGTGGCCCCGCCCGAGGCCACGCACGTGGCGTGTAGCCACGGCCAGATCGCCCCCGGAGAGTCAGCGGTGGTTTTCCGCGGCCGCGCCGCGCAAACGTTGACGGCGCGGGCAGATAAACACCCCTGGGAGCAGTTCACCGAATGCCCCTTCGAGGACCTGCGCGAACCCGGGCGAGTGCACCTGGACCCGCTGGGTTACGTGCACATCTGCCAGGGCATCACGCTGGGCAACCTGCTGCAGCGGCCGCTGAGTGAGTTGTTCGACAGCTACGACCCCGCCAACCACCCCGTGACCGGCCCGCTGCTGGACGGCGGCCCGGCTGAACTGCTGCGGCGCTACGATTTACCGTGCCACGGAAATTATTGCGACGCCTGCCACCTGTGCGACACCGCCCGCCGCGCCCTTCGCTCGCGTTTCCCCGGGGTGCTGGGCCCGGACCAGATGTACGGGGAGTGAAGTCTACGTCGGTATTTCTTCAATTGATGAACGGTTGGTCAATGCAAAGCCAGACCAAACCTGCAAGCGGATGGCTACGTGGGCCAACAACTCCTCGTGTCAAAACCACATCCCGACAACGTGCCGGGGTGTGGTTGAAAGAGAATTGGCTTGATTTATTCGAGTTCACCGAAGCTCATTGACTCACTTTCGCCACGATGGGCCCGATGGGTTCAAGCTGGACCCGCGCCAGGTTCCGTGCTGCTGCGTGTAAATTGGCATTGCGTTCGATGGCCGACTGGAAGTCCGCTTCGGCTCCGCTCGCATCTCCACTCATGACACGCAACACGCCGCGGTTGCCCACAACGCCCCTCTCATATTGGATTCGGGAAGCTTCATTTGCAGTAGCCTGCTGCGGTAAAACTGCACCAGTGGTCAGCAGGGCGGTTACGATAACGATCAGATGTGTTGTGTGTTTCATGTTTCTCTCCAGTCACTTGTGGGTTGCACATATTTTGTACCGTTCAGAGGCTTTTTCGTCTCAAGCAAAAGACAAGAGAGACACAAGCAAAATGCAAGTAAACACCAAAATGGACGAAAATTCAGACGTTTACGTCTACTCCGGGATTGGCCAGGGCAGAGGAAAATTTGCAGAAAGCTCTGGCGCTGTAAACCGACCCCGACCTGGCTATGCCCTTTGGGTATCCTGGCTTATATAGAGTCTTATTACGACTGGGACTGGCAAGCCGCAGGGCGCAGAGTCCAGCAGATGCTTGAACTCGATCCGATTACAACCGATTTTCGAAGAAGAAAAACCCTCACCCTGATGGCCATGGGGCGGCTCGATGAAGCGGAACGTACCATTCAAGAGGTTTATGCAACGCACCCTTAACATCGCCCTCCAAGTCCCAACAAATCAAAATCCTCTTGCTTTCAGGTGATGCAGAAGATGCCCTGCGGATTCTGGAAAGCCTTCCGGTCGCTTCTAACAAGGACAAGGGATTGCGTGCCATGGCGTTGCACAGTATCGGCCGGCCGTCTGAAGCCCAGGCCGTCATTGATGCGATGCTTACAGATGATGGAGGCGCTACATATACCGGCGAAATTTCTTTTCATCGCGCGCTTTACTATGAGTGGATTGGCGAACGGGACCTGGCCTTTTCACACCTTGAGCAGGCACTTGAGGCCAAGCACCAGCCTATGGCCTGTGTACTCGGGGAACCGCTTCTCTACCCTCTACACGATGATCCCAGGTGGTTGACCCTATTGGAGCGAATAGGCCTGTTGCCCTACTGGCTGGAGGCACTGTAGCGGCCGCGCGCAAGAGCCGCAGCCGCTACGTTTAAGCGCTTATCTGTTGAACGCCGGTTTGCGCCATAGGCGGATGATGACCTCATCTACGGCGCCCTGGTCGACAAAATGCCACTTCAGCTTGAACTTGCCCCCGTCCTCAAGGGTTCCTTCAGACAGCAACGTTATGCCCGGGGTTTCTGCAGCTCCGTTGGGATACAGAGCCTCTTCGTACCAGTCGGCGCTTCCGCGCACCAGAGAGGGCAGCCCGGCAATGTCGCCAATGAACACCTGCCCCGACGCTAAGATTGGTTTTAGCTCGTTCCATGCCACAAACCAGATGGGCAAATTCGGAACGGCATTGCGTGTACGGACGTAAATCGGCGCCAGATCGGTTTCCGGGCCGTTCTGCCAGATTTCGTGTCCTTCGACCAGAAGCGGGCAGCCCAGTGCCCCGAGTCCTCGAGGTCCCGGGAAGTGGAAAAACTGGCCCAGGTCGAAGTCCTGAGGTACACAGGCGGGATCACGATAGAACACGATCGCCGCCCAGCGCTTGTTGTTGGGTACATCGAAGTTGGGCACGAGGAGCTCGAGACGAGCGTAAGCCGGTACGCCGGGAGATTGAACCGGAAAATCAAGCTGCAGCCCGGGCTGGCCCGGAAGCGGTTGCGCCTGTAACGCCGTCCAAGGCATCATGCTAAAAATGAGGCCTGTCGCCAGCACTGCGAGTGATAGCCGCTTGCTGAACAGGGTCTTGTATGGATTATCGATGAAAGACATATTCAATTACCTCTATGTAGCGTTTGATCAGCCGGCACCTTGCGTGATCCAAGGCACGGAGACAGTGTGCACGTGTGTCAATCTCGACACTTCAGGCTTTCCTCAGCAGAACATCAGCGTTTGCGATGATCCGGCGGAGATCGGTAATTGAACAGCTTTCAGTTTGGCAGCTTTGTGCTGGAAGGCCGCCTGCAACGGCTGCTTCTCGACGGCCAGATCGTTTCCCTTAAGCCCAAGGCTTATGATCTGCTGTGCAAGCTGCTGGCAGAACCTGATCGAGTTCTGAGCAAGGACGAACTGCTCGACTATCTATGGCCCAGGCAGGAAGTCGGCGAGGCCAACCTGACTCAGACTATCTACGAGTTGCGGCAGGCGCTTGGTGAAACGGCGCGAGATGCCAGTTGGATCGAGACGGTTCCACGACGTGGTTACCGCTTCAAGGGGACCGTTTCGGAACTGACGGGCAGCATTCCCTCTTCCGCTCCGAACTCCATTGCCGTGCTGCCGTTCCGCGCGCTCACATCCCAGCCTGAAATGCGAGATCTGGGGTTGGGCATAACCGACGCTGTCATCCTGTCTTTGAGCTCAACAGGCCGCTTGGTCGTGCGATCACTGAGTGCCGTATTGCCGTACGCCGACTCCGTGCAGGATTCGCTGGCCATTGGGCGATTGCTGGAGGTGGATACGGTGCTGGAGGGAACTTTGCAGCAGTATGGTGACCGGGTACGAATGAGCGCTCGCCTGCTGGCGTGTCCGGATCGCGTCGATCTCTGGGCCGGCAAGCTGGAGACCAGCACCAGGGATTTGTTCGCGATCCAGGACCAGATCGCTCAACAGACTTCCGATGCGGTGACCGAATGCCTGAGCAACGAGGTGCGCGCACCCCGGCATAAAGCGTATGGGTCGCATTCGGAAGCTTATCCGCTTTACCTCAAGGCGCGGTACTGCTGGCAAAGATGGGTGCCCGAAGCATCGCGCCAGGCCCTTCAATACCTCGACGCGGCCATCACCCTCGATCCGAAACATGCGCCGTCCCATGCCTGGCAGTCGGCGGCCTGGTCGACCCTGGCCATCCTCGGTGAGGTCGCCCCATCGGACGCCGCGAAGAAGGCCCGCCGGGCTGCTCAGCGCGCCATTGAACTCGAAGGGGAATACTCTGAAGGACACGAGATGCTGGGCGCCGTGCAGTTGTTTTTTGACTGGGATCTCAGCGCGGCGGCGCGCAGCTTCGACATTGCGATCGAACTGAATCCGGCGTCGGCCAATGCCCGGCATCTGCGCGCCATTTCACTGGCCCTCGGTGGACACGACCAGGCTGCCCTTGCCGAGATGGAGCGCGCGTTGAGCGCGGACCCGTCCTCAGTCATCGCGAATTGTGACATGGGGATGATCCATTACTGGGGGCGACGATTCAGCGAGGCAAAGCGCTGGTTCGACACCACGCTCGAGCAGGACCCGGATTTCGCCCACGCTCGATCGGGCCTTGCCTTTACGCTGCTCGAACTCGGCGAGGAGGACGTAGCCGTGCGCGAAATCCGCATCGCCTCGGGAAACCGGGGTCGCAACGCGCCGGGCGAACTGGCTTACGTCCTTGGCAGGGCCGGCCACACGGCAGAAGCCGGCAGCCTCCTCACCAAACAGTTGGCATCAGGCCGGGATCAGCCTGTCGACCCATATCAACGAGTGCTGGCTCATCTGGGATTGGAAGATTACGAAGGGGCCTTCGGTTGGCTCGACCAGGCGCTTGAACACCGCAGCCGGGATCTGGTCTTACTCGGCGTTAGCCCCATAGCCGATCCCATGCGCAGCAGCGCGCGTTTCAAGGACTTTATGAAACGAGCCGTGTTGCCTCAAGTGACCAGCGCGTGATGATAGGCCCGCCGCACTGGAAACAGGAATGACGAAGAAAACGATCTCCGTTCGATATCTTTCTTTCGCCGCTGCATCGGGGGACCGATTTTGGCCGAACTGAGAACAAATCTGCGCTGTGAAGCACGTCCCGGGGGGGTCTGCTATCTGCGAAATAGCGGAAGTGATTACGCGAATAGTGACAATGATTGCTTCCGACCCGATGCGGCCAGCAGTGTGGTAAGGTTCTGAAGGGCCGCTAATGACCCAAGGCGGTCGTTGGAGGTAGTCTTGCGTCGTATTCGGAGAGTCGCCGGAATCGTCGTTATTTTCGCTGTGGGCCTGCTGCTGGTGGGCGCTTTGCGTTTCCTCGATCTTCGATCTGAAGACCCCCCAGCGGTGGCCGCATATGCAACGCTGATATACATCGGTCTGTCCGTTTTTGCCGCGATTTCGCTAATTCGTACCGGGGTACCGATCAGGCGCCTTGGTTTTGCGATGACTGTCCGGCCATGGATTGTTATTGCTCTAGCATTGTTTGGTGTGGCGGTTCTTCAGCTTAGCGGTTCTTTACTCACGCCCGTGTGGGAATACGTCTTTGGCTCCGGGCGAGATCTGACACGGTTTTCGGACGTGGCCGGTTCACCTCGAGCGCTAGTCCAACTACTGGCACTCAACTGGACAGTCGCTGCGTTCGGCGAGGAGTTAGCGTTTCGGATCCTGCTGATGCGTGGGATTGCATATGCGTTGGGCAACGGGCCAAAGGCCTTCGCAATTGCGCTTATTCTTCAAGCAATCGTATTCGGTTTTATCCACTCTTACCAAGGGCCAGCGGGGATTGCTGGCTCCGCGATCAGTGGCCTCGTATTTGGCGGACTTACGCTGGCCGCGCGAGGGAGTATTTGGCCGGCCGCCATCGCCCACGGCCTGAATAATACGATCGGAATAATAAAAGTTTATGCAGCCTAGTTAGCCAGACCCGAAAACGTCCCGGCTCCTGGTGCTTGCTCGCTACCATCGGTAAGCGACCACTCCTGGCCGAAAGCCGAAGTCATACACGCTGGATTTGGCACCTGATGTTATTCCGCTATCTGACGATTAGTGGAACCAGTCGCTTACTACCCCATAATCTCCGAGATCGACCCTTTTCGGAATCAAGATTGTCCAAAAACTAAAATCGGATCTTCAACTGTTCAGCGATTGCAACGGATGGTGCCTTCAGTAAATTCACAGGCATCTGGTGGTCCGTATACCTGCCAGTAATTGAGCATACCCAACTCCTGAGCAAGTTCATTAAATCGGGGGTCCTGTCTTAACGGTCGAGCCCAGACACTCCACAGGGACTCAGTAGCCCTCCATCCCGAACGCGCAGCCGGAAGCAGTCTTTCGTATAGCAGATTCAACTCTTCGGCAACCGAAAGGTAAAGGACTGCCTCGCGTAGTGCGAGGCCTTGCTCCATACCCTGTAACGTTTTTTCTGTAAGCCTCATCAGATTCGCTTCAATTGGTTCCTGTCGTGCAGCCAAAAGAGCATGATCAATTTCGATTCCGTAAGGAATTGGTCTGCGATCCAACCAGAGATCAGCGTCTCCGTAACGATCCTGCATCAAAGCAACATAATAAGAGCCAAACCAGACGAACATAGCCTCCAGACCGAGATCCCAGGCACGCTGGAACAGTTCTGAAGCTTCGTTGAGGCGCCCGGCGGTTGCCATTTGATGACCGGCGTTACCCAATGCCGGCGTGTACATCGGATCGACAGACAAAGCCACACCGACTTCCTGAAGCGCCCGCTCCACCATTCCAAGCTTGATCAGCATTTCGCTGTACCAAAGGCGAACTGTCGAATTATTCGGGGCAAGTTCCCGTGCCCGCTCATGGCGCACAGCCGCCTCCAGCCAATTACCACTCCATAAGGCCACTGCGGCGAGCACGGCATGGGCCTCCGATTCGGTTTCATCCAGCGCCAGCGCTTGCTGTGCAGCCATCATGGCGCGCTGCCCCGCATCACCGGACTCGTTCGTATAGGAACCAAGCGTCAGGTTGGCAGCGGCCAATGCTGACCACCCTGCAGAAAAACCGGGGTCTTCGGCTACGACCTCTTCGAGCAGTGCGATACTACGACGAATGGGACCTTCCTGACGTTGACGCCAGACCTGTCTTGCGAGCAGGTACTTGTCGTAAATTTCGGCATTCTTGCTACGCTTAATAGCTGTGGCTCGCCCACCCAACCCGGAAACTCCAAGTGTCTCGCCCAAGGCGTTGGCTACGCCGCTCGCAATACTGTCCTGAAATTTGAATACATCGCTGATGGTGCCGTCAAAATTCTCTGACCAGCGCTGGAATCCCGAGCTGGCTTCCACGAGCTTGGCAGTCACCCGAAGCTGTTTTCCAGATCGGCGAACGCTGCCTTCCACAACGTGACTTACGCCCAGCCTGTTTGCAATTTGTCCGATTTCCAGGTCTTCACCCTCGAAGCTGAACGCAGAAGTGCGACCTATGACTAGCAGTTCTTCAACCCGAGCAAGGGCGTTGATGATTTCTTCGGTAACGCCATCAGCGAAGTGTTTAACTTCGGAATCATCCCCCAAGTTATCGAAGGGCAGGACTGCCACGGAGTTTTGCGGGGCATCTACATCAGCCCCCTTTGAGCCCCGGTATTCCACAGATGTGGTGCTCTGTTGTTTTGTTAGCGGAATAAGCAAATAGGACAGCCCCGCAGTGGCTGTGACAAGTATCAGGAGTGACAACATCAGCGTTACCAGGCCTGAGGTTCCGCTGGCGGTAGTTCGATGGAGACCTTTAGAGCTGAAATCAAACCGCCAGGCGAGAAACATTGCAACCGGAAAACCGAGTACAAACAGTATTGCGATAACTGTTCCAGTCCACTCCGGAAAAAATGGTAGCCGATCAGTCAGAAAAACAAGGATTTCAGTCGCGCCCCAGGCGATAGCCACGTACAGCGCAGCGGCTCTAGGCACATGCCGGCGTCGGAGTTCCTCGATCAATTGCATATATAGTTGCTCAAGCTTTGCTGCGTTTGCTGATTTAACCACATAAATCTCAACCGCATACAGAAGGCATTTTGCCCGCTGTACACAATGTTGATTACGCTCCCGTGAGCAATTTTCCGAGTATTTCCTATACTGAAAATTGTTGCCAGGGCGGCATTCCGCGTAGCTTGAGATAATTACGGAGGAGTCGGAAATGAGCAAGAGCAAAGTAAAAATGTCTTTTTTGGTGGTGATCCTGGTGATCCTGGGCACCACAAGTACAGCCTGGGCAGACCCAAAGGGACCGCAGCGTCTTCGCGGTCTGGATGACCGTGTTTTCCTGGTGGATGTAGATTTTTACGTAAACGGAGTTGGGCTCGTGGATTCATTTGCCAACTGTTACTTTTTTACCTCAGAGCTTGGTGACGATGGAAAAAAGATTTGGCTAGAGTCGCAGCAGCCAGACGCGCTGGGAAGTTGGAAACAACACTCGACTGGCGCCAGTACCAGTTATTTTGTTACGGCAGATCTTCCTGCCAGCCTTTTTGGTTTTCCGACAACCCTTTTGCAACTAGGCCAGGTTTCACCGGCCGGTGGAAAAGGAGTCTTGCAACTCGAAGCGATCTCGACGATCGGGGAATTTGGGGACTTATTTGAGTTTATTTCTGTAGGCAGTGAAATTGACGAAGCCGATGCTGAGGGTTCCTGCCCAGACCCGGAGTCCTGATCAAACTTATGGGGCGTAGATCCAGCGGAGCACGGTGACAAGTAATACGTTTCTCGGCACCGGGCAGTGGGCAATGGATTATTGATGGCCGCAAATGACCGATAGACTAACCGTCAAGTCGAACACCAACCTCATCCCGTTCCTTATTGCCGAGCTTCAGGGCTGGTCACGGAGCACGATAAAGCAGCGCTTGAAATGCGGTTGCATCATCGTCAACGGCGATCGGGTTACTCGTCATGACCACGCCCTGCGAGCGGGCGACCAGGTGATTGTCGAAGCCCCCGCGCGAGGAGCTTCCACCGTGCGGTCGCAGCTGAGCATCCTTTATGAGGATCGGGATCTGATAGCCATTAATAAACCCGCCGGTTTGCTGTCGGTTGGTTCTGGTAAAGGCAAGGAGCCCCATGCACTGGGCATACTGCGTGACCAGCTGTCGCGTCGAAACAAGTCGGTAAAACTGTGGCCGGCGCATCGAATTGACCGCGATACTTCCGGAGTACTGCTCTTCGCTACCTCTCGGGAGATGCGGGAGGCGGTGATGAGGGGATGGAAGGTGGCGGAAAAAACCTATCTCGCGATCGTTGAGGGTTGCCCAAAGCCTGCCGAGGGAACCATTGATCAACCGCTGCGCCTTGACCCAAAAATTTACCAGATGCGTGTTGGGTCGCATCCCGACGCCAAGCACGCTGTGACCCATTTCACTACCGAACGTACTGTCGGTCTTCGAACTCTGCTACGGGTAGAACTGGAAACCGGCCGCCAGCATCAAATTCGGGCCCACCTGGCATGGTCAGGGCACCCGGTTGTAGGTGACCAACGATATGGAACGGCAGGTACGCGGTTGGGTTTGCACGCTTTGCGGCTTGGCATCGCCAAACCAGGAACAAACAAGTCGCTGGTAATTGAAACTCCCCCACCGGTGGGCTTTTTGGAACTATTGCGATAAAACGTGGCGTGTAACGATTCTCCGATTCGTCTCATTGCGATGTCTGCTTCTGGCCGAAAGCCGAAGTCATACACGCTGGATTTGGCGCCTGATGTTATTCCGCTATCTGACGGTTAGCGGAACCAGTCGCTTGCTGCCCCATAATCTCCGAGATCGACCCGAAACGGTCATCAGAGCCATGTCAATTTCAGGTGCAGCAATTGAGGCAAAATAGATATTCTACCCACCGGATAGGAAATCATGTTTTTGAAGACAAACCCGATTTTTTTATTGGCCTTAATCCTGGGCTACTTGCTCATCTCTGGCTGCGACAAGATGCAGGTTATTATTGAAGCCAACAACTACGGCCACGACCTGGCAGACTCTACCCAGCAGGACACGACGGAAACGGATGTCACTGCGACCCGACACCCGGATGGCAGGCAGGCTGCGCTGCTGTCGGCTTTCTTCGGGCTGGACGACGGACTTCCGAGAATTGCGAATAAAGGGATCTGTGAGGGCGCTTCGGGGAAAGACGGCATGCCGGTCGTTTTTTCCCACGAGATTGACCTCAGTTCAATGCAGGCCGGAGACTTCCGGGTAGTGTCGGCTTCCGGTGCGATCGGGAAAATCACTTGCGTCACGCTTGCGCCCGCAGATGATGTCGGAGAGTCTCGTACCGTTCTCGTTGTTGGCCAGTACGGCAGTATCGACGATCAACCGGTCAGTGTCGAAATCATCGGCAATCTATTGTCCAAAAATGGGCAGGTGAATTTCCGTGGCGCCCGTAATTCGGTTATTGCGCTGGAGGAAGGGCCGACAATATCGTGGGCTGAAATCGTTCCGGAAGACCAGTGGGATCTCGGTAAATCATCGACCTTGCTTCCGTGGGGAGGTGGCAGCGCGTGCCCGCTTGGCACTAGGCAAGTAGTGAGGGTGACCTGGGCCGGTGGTGTCACCAAACCGGGTGGCCAGGAAATTGATGACAATGAGCGTACTGCGTATCGGGTGACAATGTCAGTCGACGGTGCCAGTGAGATTGAACTCGTACCCTTCGCAATCGGGGATCTCGGGGATGGTGACAACAACCACGAGCTTTGCCTGGACCGGGACGGTATGCCACTAATTATCGAGTTTCCTGCCGGACTGGTCACCGATCCACGAGAGGATCTGAATCCACAGACCCGGGCAGAGGTTACTGTTGGTTAGCGCGCTTTTATTCGCTGAGAGACCGATCGACCTGAAGTTTGTGGATGACCGCTCCTGGCCGAACTCAGAAATAGACTCCCCTAAGCATCACGTCCAGGGGAGTTCTCTTTTGCGCCCGAAAGCGGTTACTGGCAATCCAGAGGCGCTAATAGCGGCTAACGACCCACAGGAGAACTCAGCGACGAGTCGTCCATCAGGACTGCAGTAGCCCAATCAAGACGGGGCAGGTCCCGCAATTCCGGAACTTTAAAATAGGCGCAAAAGCCCGCGCAGAACCTTTAACGGAATGACGTCTTTTGGGGCCAACGGGTAAGGCTCAAGACGCACGGACGGCCAGCACACCGATGGCTCAGGGGTTAAAGAGCCACCCGGTCAATGGTCACGGTTACTTTGATAAGAACAAAAGGGGTGGTTTATACTTCCTGTCCACGATCGACATATGATCCGCGAAGCTCGCAGAGGTACGCGATCAGCAGTATCGCAGCAACCTGCGTGCGGTAAGAGGGACGAGAAAACTTAACGTGATTGTCTACGGCGCCAGCGTTTCCTATTACACCGGCAAACTGGAAACCTATCTCAGGTTCAGAAACATCGATTACGAGCGTCGCTCACCCTACCCGGAGGCAAAAAGGCTGGCGCAGGGTGTCGGCTGCATCCAGCATCCCATACTGGAAGATGATGACGGCCGTCTGATGACTGATACGTCTCCCATCCTCCTGCACCTGGAGAAAGAGTACGCTGACAATCCCATTCTACCGGATGACCCGGTAATGCGATTTATCGCCTTGCTCATTGAAGACTATGCTGACGAATGGCTCTGGCGTCCTGCGATGCATTATCGCTGGAGCTACGATCACGACCGGGAGTTACTGTCGCGGATTCTGGCTGATGAACTGCTTGCTCACCTGAAAATGCCAAGATTTTTTAGAATTCGAATGGTGAAGAAACGGCAGCGGACAGGATTTGTCATTAATGATGGCGTGACCGCTGAAACATGGGATCACGTTGAGCAGGGTTATCACAATATTCTCGCCCTGATGTCAGGCGTCCTGGAGAGACGACCTTTTCTTCTCGGCAGCAAACCATCAATTGCTGACTTTGGCCTGATGGGGCCGATGCTGCGTCATTTTGGCCAGGATCCGACGCCTGCAGAAATCATGCGGGATACGGCACCTGCTGTCTACGAATGGGTAGCGCGCATGTGGCATATCCCGAGCAGTCATCAACAGGGTGACTGGTTGACCGACCCAACTGATCTACAACGCCTTCTACAGGAAATTGTTGAGACCCACCTTGCGCAGTTAAAGGCAAACGCACTTGCCTATGCAAGTGGCGCAAAAAAGTTCTCCATGAAAGTGCAGGGGTGCACCTATCAGAAACTGCCTGTATCCAGGTACCGGGTCTACTGTCTGGAGATCCTGCGCGAGAATTTTGCTTCGCTTGATGAAAGTTCACAGTCAGAACTGAAAACACTACTGGGGGCAGAGGCAGAACTGCTCTGGTCTGACAAGGTTTGTGCCGAATCAGACTACGACCGGGAAAGAGCTGCACCTTTTAATAGGGCCATTAATGTTTTCGAAGACGGTGTACCGAAATAACCGGTCTTAGAAAGATACCGGCAGTTGCAGGTGTTTCTCGAAGATTCTGTCCCTGAACTCGATCAGAACCGGATCGAATCCACCAAATAACTTACCCAGCAACTCGTAGTTCGTCCGCAGCCCACTTTAAGCTGCGCCTGGAAAGCGAGATGATCCTCATGGAGAGGTTGAAAGCCAGAAACCTGTTCGATTCTTTTCACGGTTATTGACGACTTCCGCTCCTGGCCGAAAGCCGCAGTCATCCACCTTGGATTTGGCGTCCGATGTAATTCCGCAATCTGACGGTTAGCGGAACCAGTCGCCTGCCAGCCCACAATCTCCGAGTTCGACTCTTTTCGGAAATTGGCACTCAGAATTACTATTCTCTGGAACCGGCCAAAAGCTGTCATTGGGGTAGAATGAGTATGAATGACAGCTTATGACCCAAAGCAGACCGTCTGATCTTATTGTTACCGAGGAGGATTCCGAATGATTAGAAGCTTTTTGATGGGTTCAATTCTCTTATTTGCAGGCGCTCTTGCACATGCCGACTCTGCTTCAATCGAGACTGCCAAGATTGCTGCAACTGAATGGCTCGCGATTGCGGATGAGTACAAATACCAAGAGACTTGGTCCCAGGCTTCATCGCTGCTGCAAGCGGAAGTCTCCCAGTCCGATTGGGTAGGCAATATCAAGAATATGCGGGAACCGCTTGGCAAGCTCGAGAAGCGTGAATTGAGCTCATCGGAGTTTCACGAATCATTGCCAGGAGCGCCAGATGGTCAGTACTTCATCTTCACATTCGATAGTTCGTTCGAGAACAATGAATATGCGACAGAGGTAATTGCCGTTATGAAAGAAGATGATTCTAAATGGCGTGTGGTCGGCTACTACTTTGCCTAAGCAAGGGGCCTGTTCTCCAGATACTTGAGCGACCGCTCTTGGCCGAACTGGGAACTCAACTCCTTTTTGATTCGCATCCAGGGAAGTTCTGCTATGCGCCCAGTAGCGGGATTTGTCGATTAAGAAGCAGCCTGGGTTGTTAACGACCCACAAGAGAACTCAGCGACGAGTCGCCCATCAGGACTGTGAAAGCCCAATCAAGACGGGTCAAGTCCCGCAATTCCGGAACTTTAAAAAGGGCGTGAAAGGCCGCGCACAATCCTTAGCGCACTTCAACCCTGGAGATGCTGCTGAAGGTCAGGTAATAGAAGTCACGTGCCCAACCCGGACTGGAGAAGACCACTCCCTGCGAAAGACTGCTCAGAGTGGCTCTTCCTTTTTCCGTACCGGATTCAATATCCAGCACGACGCACGAATCGCTGAAACGCCTGTAGTCGTTGGTGACGACTTCGCCTGTATCCTGGTAATAGATCATGTGGCCGCCGCAACCAAAGGCCGTCTTTTGCCACATCTTGGACAAGACACCGGAAGCCTCATCGTATTCAAATCCGCAGATGACGCTGTTGGCGGAGTCATAAGCCACCAGGATTTTCTTCCGGGGGCAGTAAAGGGGGGGATTGGTAATGCTGCCTTTGGTCATGCCGGTGACGGGGATGATGGTGTGACAGCCGGCATCTTCCAGGGAAACTCGAATGGCGTTCACTGGCGTAGAGCGCACCCCGGCGTTGATCATGGACACGTGATAGCGATGCTTGCCATTGTCCATGAACCAGACATTGTTGCCGCTAATTACCGGGTCCCAGCCGTAGGATTGCTGAGTGCCTCGAATGTAGTCAAAGTTCCATTCCTTATCCAGTTCGGCTTTTCCAATCTCATCATTCCAGCGGTAGCGGAAAATCGATTTTGTCCCGGTCACATAGACAGTATTACCCTTGGAGCTTAATCGTGAGATGGAGGGCTCAGGAGTCTCAACGGACTCGCAGACGGGCTGCAGGGTATCCGGATCGAGAATCGACAGCACGGCATTGCTGGCATCGCTCAGCTGTTTCATCACCAGGTACCCGTTATCCAGGATCACCAGGGAGTTGTAGGGTTCGGACCGCGGTAAGCGGTAGCTGCTAACCCGTTGACAGTTGGGGTCCAGGCGATGGCAATAAGAGCCGTAGGTGACATAAAGATCACCATTCCTGTGCACGGCGAACCCGCCGGGCCACATACCGCCCGCTTTCAGCCTGGGGGATCTTGCAATGGTTTTCAGGGTGACCGGATCGATTTTTTCGATTCGTGAAAGGGCCGACAGCCCGAGCAGTCGGTTGCGAAACATGGCGATGGTCATCAGGTAAACCTCTCCCGGCTCCCTCAGAACCACCATGTTGCCGGACATCAAGCGCCGGCTGTTGCTGATCAGTTGCTCGCCCGGCTGAATATTCGGGCCGCGGATACCCCGCGGGATCTGTAGGCGTTGAGGTCCTCCATCCTCTCCCGGCCACGGGCTGTTGAAGTAACCCTTTCTTTGATCGACGGAGCTGGCTCCATGTTCGCTAGCGCGCGTATTCATTTGTCGACGGTTAAACCCTCACGATCCAATCGCCAGCACAGGGTTTCAATTCGATCCTGCCCGAAAAACGGTTCGCCCTGGAAAACGAAGGTCGGGACGCCCCAGTGTCCTGCCGCTTCCAGGTCCTGCTGGTTGCCTTCGACTTCCATGCGGTGGGATTTCGGATCCGCTATGGCCAGATCCATCTGCTCCAGGTCCAGCCCGGCCCGGGCGGCGGCTTTTGCAAGGTGGTCTCCGACGTGCCAGTCCTCGGTACCGCCAAAAATGAGCCGTGAGACCTCAGCCGCAAAAGGCACACCCCGGCCGCGTCGTTCTGCCTCGACGCCCAACCAGGTCAGTCGATAGATATACGGTTGCTCGTCGGCAATTTCGTAAGTTTTCAAGTCCTGGACAATGGGGTCGGGCGAGGGCCATGCATGGGGAAGGCCAAGCATTTCCGCACGCCGTGGCCAGTCAATCAGGATGTACTTGGCGCGCTTGAGATTTTCCGGACTGAAGAACCCTGGCTGCCTGACCGCAAGGGGTAGTACCGGACGAAAGCGTAGTTCTATGTCAAAACGCTCTGGAAGCTGCAGTGCTTCGGGCGTTGCCAGGTACGAGTATGGACTTCTGAAAGACCAGAAAAGATCAACGGTCGCGGGCACCATGCCCTCCTCGGTTACAGTTCATTGCAGAACTCGCAATTTAGCACACGCGCCAAGTTGCGTTTACAACAAGTTTGCCACTCGTATTGTTCGAGGATTATAACCGCTCCTGGCCGAACTCAGAAATAGACTCCCCTAAGCATCACGTCCAGGGGAGTTCTCTTTTGCGCCCGAAAGCGGTTACTGGCAATCCAGAGGCGCTAATAGCGGCTAACGACCCGCAACGGAATTACTGATGTATCTGAAATGGACCCGGGGCGGCCAAGCGATCCTGCCCCCCCGCGTATTGCGGGGGGGCACAGAGTCCTTAAGTGTTAACGGTCGAATCCATGGCAATCCCGACAATCCGCACCCTTTTCATCGTGCTTTTTGTGATGGGCCCTGAACTCCTCGTTGCTGCCAAATTCCCATTCGTAGGCCTTTTCAGCTGAGTGGCAACCAGAAGCACAAGTGGCACGAGATCGGGTAGGGGTAAAGCCAAAATCACCCTGCAGATCCATCCGTGTCGTATTCATGTGGCACGCGGAGCATTTCAAGGCGTCGTCACTGGGGCTCACCTGGTGGTTAAGTAGCTGATAAGTGTCGGTTGTCACCCATTGATAGTCATCTCTCCAGTCGAAGCCCATGTTTTGCAATCCGGCGACGGCCGCAGCTTCTGCATCTGCGGTAGCGAAAAATACGCTGGTATCCAACGCGATAAGTTGGCTGGACTCGGTCCGCAACGGGTAATCGGATGTCTTGTACTTGAACGGATAGAGCTTGCTGCTCGGGTCATCCACCGCGCCATCGGGAACACTCGTGTGATAGGTAGCTGTTTCCCAGTCTTCATATACCGCATCGAACAGAAGGTAGTTGTCACTCGCACGGTTCCAGTAGCGGTACACGGGCACCTGGTTATTGGCTTTAAGCAGTACCGGGTGGAAAGGCGCATGATCATGCTTGGTGCCCGCCTGCCAGCTGCGATCCAATTCCGTGGCCTCGGTCGCAATGGAATCAACGGCATTCTTGGCATAGATGGGGATGTGGCAGGTTTGGCAAGCGACCTTCTCGGTGTGCCGGTTGACCTCTGAGCTGTCATGCGGTGTAGAACTGTGACAACCGCCGGTGGTGCAGTCCAGGTCCACACCCACCAGGTCAGTGGGGCGAATATCGGAACCCTTGCCCGGGAAGCGGTGATTCTCCGGCACATGGCAAGACTGACAATTTAAATTGGCGCCGGTTGTCGCCATGTGCACGTCGTATTGCCTGTCAGCGGTATGGGCAGTTGCCAAAGCCAGGTCTCCTCGCTTCACGGCATCACCGCCTCCGGCTTTTGCATGGCACTGGAGACAGCTTGCACGCGAGGGTTTGTGCACCGTTTGCACTGCCTCATCCAGGCTGATGCTCATATTGGCCGTGTCCGGCTGAAAAATGCCGTCAACCCGCTTGCGCTTGTAGGCATCCTGGTGGCAGATCATGCAATCGATATTTTCGAGCTGTGCTTGTGTAGGAAATTCTTCCGGTTCAGCACCGCGACCCACGTGACATGAGCTGCAGCCCTCCCAGTTACCGGTAATATTTCCACAATAGGTATTCACGCCGCCGGCATGCTTGCCCTGCAAGTCGCCGCTGCCCGGATTGAGCATGTCAGGGGCTTCTCCCTTCCATTGGTAGTGCGTGGATTCGAAGACATCGTTGGCGTGTTTCTCGTGACATTCAAGGCAGGTGCCGGGGCCCGCATACACCAGGCTATCGTGGTCGATCGTGCCGCCACCATCGCCGCCATCGCCGCCATCGCCACCATTTTGATCACCACAATCCGCCGGCGCATCTGCAAGTGACCGGGTGGCGCTACCGCCGGAAGTTTCGACCTGAATGTTACATGGCACGATTTGCCCTGAACTCAGGGAGATTTCTTCCTCCAGTTTTCCAGCTTTGTTGGCATGGAAAGTACCCAGTATCTGGCCAGTTTCCACCCCCGAAACAATAACCTTCGATCCTCGACCGGCCTTCACTACTTTGAGTTGGATTTTGTTGTCGCCACCCTCGTAGGTGCTTTTCCTGATCACGGGATCAGCGGCGAATGCGGAAAAACTTACAAGCAGCGTACAAACAAGGGTAAATAACTTTGACAGCGCCAAACCGTTTCCATTCGTAATATCCCTATGCATATTCATTTACCATTCTCCTCCTGAGACAGGCATCTTCAGCTATACAGCCCAATGGGTTGGCGAGACTTGCGAGGAGATCAACCAAGTATAAGTACAGTCCGGTAGTACACATGGGTGGTTTCTCCACACGTGCAATCAACACTACCATGTCTTCGAATAATTATATATAAAAAATATAATATTAAGTTCCATTTGCCCTGAATCGCACGGATGTTTCAGTTTCCGGATGAACTTATTACGTGCCAAGTAGCGGAGGCTAAGTTCCACTCCTGGCCGGGAGCGGTCCTCAGCCACAGCCGAATGTACTCCTGATTCAGTTCCGGTATCCGTCGAGAAGCGGTCCCTGGCGCTGTGGAAGGGTTAAGGGCGGCTTCCGACCCGAAGGAGACATTCGCATGTTAAGCTATTGGACCGCTGCAAATGACCCTTAGCGGCCATTCAGGTCCCGGCAATAGATAGGCAGCGTGCTGACTGATGTAACGTCCGACTACGACAAACTCTTACCACTATATGTAATGAATCAACCCTGGATCGAAGTGAAGATGATTAAGAAGTTGTCTTTTGTCCTGATGCTCGCACCACTATTTTACGGCAACGCTTTATTCGCGGCGTGTCTTGAAGACAAACTCGAAGAATTCCAGCAGTTCCTGCAGGAATATCGGCGCGACGAGCAGATTCTTAGCTTCTCAGTCGCGCTGGTTAAAGACGGCGAGATTGTCTTGTCGGAAGCCATCGGCTGGCAGGATCACGATGCCGAGGAGCCCACGACAGCCAGGACGTCGTACTTGGTTGCGTCGATTACCAAAACATTTACTGCTGCGACGTTGCTCGCCATGGATCACGATGGTCACATTGACTTAGACGATGACTTCACAAAACTGAGTGATTGGGATGACCGATGCGATCGGTTGACTAACAGCGGAATCATCTTCGGCGGTGGGACGCTCGATGACGGCACTATCGTGGAGTCGCCACGATGTGACGAGCCGATAAGTCTGCGCCATGTCCTGCAACATCGCGTGCAAGGCAATCCTGGATCTACGTTTCTGTATAACCCGGTGGTTTTCGGACGTCTGTCAAACTGGGTGGAGGAAAACACCGACAGAACATGGCGCGAATGGATGTACGAATACGTAATTGGACCCGCAGAGCTGGAATCCGTAGCAGCTGGATGGCGAGATCCCGGAAAAGGGATTGCACTTACAAATCTAGCGCCGCCATTTCGGCACGCCCCTGATCAAAATGACGGCCTCGCCCCGTCTATCTTGCCAAACCCTGAACTCAATGCGAGTTCTGGGATAATTGCCAGTGCTTTGGACCTGGCCGATTACTCCATGGCGTTGGATCAAGGCAAGATCTTGCCAACTGCGCTTGTCGAACGAATGTGGACCCCACCATTGGATGTTGACGGTCAACCGGCACCTTACGCGTACGGCTGGTACGTGCAGGACTGGCAGGGCCATCGACTGGTCTGGCACGGGGGCTGGTGGCCGGATGCCTATGCAGGTTTGCTCCTGAAAGCGCCGGACGACGGTTGGACGCTGATCGCGCTCGGCAATACCGACGGCATCCATTGGGGCAATCCCCTGCAGGGAGCGGAGGTGGAAAAGTCACCGCTCGCGGCCAAGTTCTTGAGTCTTTTCGTCGCAGACGAAATATCGCTTATTCCAACGCAACCTCAGTGACTGCTGTTGGCCGACTGCAGCTATGTACGGCCATGAGTTTCTTACGCAAGCAATGGCTGCTTCCTGGGTGGTAGCGGAACCCCACCGTTTGAAACGGCGACCTCCGAGATCGACCCACAGCGGAACTGGTCACCAAGAAGCCTTCAATATCCGGAATCGGCCAGGAGCGTGCATTTCAGATGGTGATTTATAGCCGTCGAACGGCAGCTCTTCCGGAGTTATTTAACCTCGGCGCAGGTTTCCTCGGACGGGCGCCATAGAGATTCATAAGGATTGTCGTAACAAACGACAGCAAGCAGGCGGGTACGCTCTCGTGCCTGGTTAGCTCGGTGAATCTCAAGAATGGCACCAAATTCTGGGTCTTCAAAAAGATCGCCCGAATAAAATCCCTGGTCTCGACCCCTGATATAGTAGCCATCCTCAACCGCCTTACGGATCAAGAGCAGCCCTTCGGCTTTCCTGCCGCCGAGATACATTGCGATTCCTTCGCTGAAGTCAAGACTTCGCAAGGTTCCAGTTACCTTAATTCCCGCACCACGCGCGTTTTCAACCTCGGTATGGATGGCGTGGAGTAGTTCATCTGAACCGGGTAAATCTCCCGCCAAGGTGCGGGCTTCATATAACGCCAAAATATCGCGTAATGAAAAGAAATGTGGAGTGATCAGTGCCACGCGACCCTCCGACTTGTCCCAGAGTCTCTCAATTATCTGTGCAGCTTGTTGGATATCCCCATGAGTGTATAGGGCGCGGGCGAGGCTCCGATGGGCCCACACGGATTGCGTGTCTTCCAGCATATTTTCCTCGGCTCTTCGGACTGCTTCCTCGGTACGGCCCAACATACGAAGTGTGGATATGCGAGTCACGGGCCCTAATGACACTACCTCTCTTTCCAGTCCGAGCCAGACAAGACTCGCCTTGATCGGAAATATGGCGCGTGTTGCCTCGGGGTCGACCATCAGGGCATCCAGGTTACCCAGAACGACATTGCCCCATGCCCCATGGAACCATTCATAACCGGCGCGAGCACGGTGGTAGGTCGCGGGAGAGATGGACTTGAGGCTTTCCAACTCTTTGGTAGCCAGATCGAACAGGCCCCGCGCCGCTAGCATCGTTATGCGGAGGGAAAGGACGGGTATCGATACCGGGTCCAGTCGACGAGCCAGATTTGAAGATTCCATAGAAGCTTCATGCTTTCCCAGGTCTCGTTGCTGAAGCATGGAAAGCCAGTGATAAACAATGGCAAAGTTTGGGTTGATTCTGAGTGCCTTGAGAAAATGCTTCTCCGCGAGCTTCGATTGGCCTAGCCGCCAGTAGACCATGCCGCTTGCTGCATGGGATTCGGCGTTGCCAGGTGCTAGCCGCATCGCCTCTTCAGCGTGAGGAGTGGCATGGCTGAGGGCCTCTGCTTGAGTTAAATCCCCGTAGCTCCTACGGCTCAACAGCAAGTAGGTAATAGCGAGTTGAGCCCTAGCCTCCGCGTAATCCGGCTCTATTGCCAGTGCTTGCTCGAAGGCCTCAACCGCGTTCCCCAGGGCGCGACCGGTTCGCTGCGCCAAAAGATACCGCCCGCGAAGGTATGCAGCGTGAGCCTCTTGTTTCCTGGGTGCCAAACGATGCTGGGTTTGAAATGTCTCAGTCTCCTCTATATCGAGGGAAATCTTTAGCGTACTGGCAACAGAAAGCGCGATTTCTTCCTGCACCGCAAACAGATTGTCAAACGAACGTTCGTAGGTCTCGGACCAGAGCATCACATCATTCTCAGCGTCGATCAGCTGAACTGAGATACGAATGCGGTCATTGTCCTTTCTTACGCTACCTTCGAGAATGCTGTTCACAGCCAATTGATCTGCCACCTGGGACAGGGGCAAATCGCTGTTCCTGAAAGCGAATGAAGATGAGCGCGCGGTGACCTGCAAGCGGGGAATCTGTGCGAGCACATTCAGAATTTCTTCGGCAATGCCGTCAGAAAAAAACTCGTTGGCCACGTCGCCAGACATGTTGGCAAAAGGAAGTACGGCAACTGAGTTGTCCTGCCTATCCTTCAAAGCATCCTGTTTGGCACCCTCTATGGTTTTATTCACCAGCTCCGCATCACGCACCGGTTCTAGTACAAATTTGTCGAATGCGAAGAAGGTAAGTGAAATGGCCAATATTACGATTACCCAACGATCGAGCCTCTTGCCGGTCTGGCGCGTCATCGATTGGTCCCGGTCGACATCCTTTTCCCGCTTGAGCCCCTCAGGTGTCAGCTCGAAAGCCCAAGCCACAAACAAGGTCACGAAGAAACCCGCCACAATTATGGCCAGAAGTAGTTTGCCTCCCCAGGCCGGCAACTCCAGAATTTCGCCGACGACGTCGAGCACCTGGAGTAATACCCAAGCGGTTACCGCATACGCGATGCCGACGCGAACGACGTTGCGCCGTTTGAGCTCAGCCAGAAACGACATGCACATAATTTAGCAGATAGCTAGCTTGGATGTTCTCTTCCTGGCCGAACTGAGAACTAAACTCCCTTGAGATTTTCGTCCAGGGGAATTCTGCTATCTGCTCCGAAGCGGAAGAGAGCCTCGTCAAATTCAGAAGGACCGCTACCGACCCGAAGCGGAAGCACACACCATTCAAGAGACTTTCAGTCGATCAGTCAGTGAGGAAAGGCAGCCTGGCCGAATCCGGCATAATGAATTGACTTGCATATTCGAAAGCTGCCGCGACCAGCGCCATGTAGCCGATCATGATGCCGAAGGATTTGATCGTGGCCATGGGCCAGCTGACTCGGTAGACGTGTCGAACGGAGATGACGAAGATGGTCAACAGGTATGCGAACAAGACCAGTTGAGTGATCATTGCCACGACGGACTGGGCGGCGACTCGCTCCAGGGGCAGCATCACCATAAGGACGATGAACAGGGCGCTGTGAAGATGTAGCGCATGTATCAAGTGATCGAAGTACAGTCTTTGTCGAAAAGCCACTTTGAGGAACAGTGCGAACACCGGTAACAAGATGAACATCAGCCGCGGAACATAATCGGCGAACAGGCGCGCCTGGCCAGGGGCGTCAACCTCCAGCGTCTGGCCTTCATCAAGCAAAATACCCTGTCCCGCGACCCAGGCAGTTAACACAAAGAATAATAAGCTGATGATCAGGTACAGCCGAAACGGCGAGGAGTAACGCCTGCGTCGCCCCGCCAGATATTCGCTAGTGAGTAAGCCGGGCCGGCGGATCAGCGTCCATAAGGTATGGGCCGCGCGTCCGTCGACATCGAAGGTCTCGCGCAGAGCTTCCCTGAGCAGTTCCGGTAGCGGTCGATCGAGGTCGATGTCCCTTTGTCCACACTGCGGACAGTAGCGGGCTTCGAGCGGCGTGTCACAATTCTTGCAGGATGTCATGGCAGGTGATGATAGCTTATCCGAAGAAGCTCTACTGCTCTCGCAGAGCCAGCAACAGTCGTCAGAATCTGACTCTCGTGCGACCGGGATAGCGCTCCTTTTTCCGACGCCAGACCGAGCGGGGCTCATCTGGCCTCAACTTCCGCTCCTCGCCGAACTGAGAACAAATGGTTGCAGATATAAGCATCTGAATAGGTTCCGCTGATCGCTTTAAAGCGGAACTGAGCCGGCGAACAACTACTCCAAATTGCGCCAGGTCTTGATTGGACTATTTTTTGCCGCCTCGCAGTTCCTGTCTTGCGTCCCGCAGATTTTCACGGCACCTGCTGGACCTTCGATAATCGTCAGGATATTTGAAAGGACATTGCCAGGATATCCCACAAGAGCGATACCAGAAAGAAGGGTAACAATAGGGCATGCAGCAGGCGGTTCTGGAAAAGCGCCAGAAGGATAAAGCCGACAAATCCCAGGAACGATGTCGCGTTATCGACGATGAATAAGGCGTTTCCAAAAACAACCGGTCTGAATAGAGTGGCCAACGTGACGGTCAATACGGCAATCCACCAAACGGGGCGCATCTGGCCAAAATAGTAATCCCGGAAATCGGTACCGTGGATGGGCTGAGGAAACAATAGGTAGGCGATGAGGAATAGCCCGGTTGGTCCACTTAGCATCATAAGCAGACCAAAGAATGTCCAATCCAGATATTCCTTAAGTCCCCAGATTTCCCACCATTGCTGAAGCAATGCCAAAAATACAAAAACCACCGCGACAGAATGAACCCAGTAGGAAGACACGGAGTCACGATTCCGAATATGGCGGGCGACGCCGCGAAGAATTTCTGCAATTCCAAGGCCAATGATGATCGAAACCAAAACCATTAAAAACTCGAAAATGCTCATTACACTTACCCGAAACTGAGTATCAAATCAGAATGCAGTATATCCAACTCGGCCCAAACACCAAGATGTTCAGTGATCGAAAGGGCAAACCCGGAAAGACGGCGAAGTTAGGATTGAGGACGGCCTTGCTCCTGGCCGAAAGCCGAAGTCATACACTCTGAAATTAGCGCCTGATGTTATTCCGCTATCTGGCGGTTAGCGGAACCAGTCGCTTGCTACCCCATAATCTTCGAGATCGACCCAAAGGCGAACTCTGAATAGATTATCTTCTTTGCATTAAATCGCAATTTGGTAACTATTTTTATATAATTGAGTTTGCGGTGTCGTCCGCTACTCCATCGCTAGATTATCAACAACAATCTGCGCCCAAGAAGCGAAAAACCTCCCGATTCAGAAGCGGTTCACGTTGACTGGCGGGTCGATGGCCCGCCTTAATGGAGGTTTGATCATGAAACGTTCAATTTATTCCAACCGCAGTGATGTCTGCGGTTTTCTGCGATTTTTCATTTTTGTCGCTGTGATTCTGCTGTTAATAGCGCCCGTTCCGGTAGCTGCCGACAATGGTCATGGCTGCAAATTGAATGGCAGCTGGATCGGATACAGCGATTCCGGTGCATGGTGGATGGCTTCACCGACTGGCCAGAATGCCTCGCATGGAATCAACGTACTCGACGTCCCCGGTTTCGATTTCACGCTTGAGGGTGCTTTCCCTGCAGTGAACTCGAGCCAATTGCGTGGTGTCTGGGAACGAACCGGTGGCAACACATTCGCGTACACCGTGATTGGATTTGCCGTCGACAGTAACGGTGACGCACTGTACATCAGCAAATTGTCGGGGACGGAAACTATCCTGGAAGGTTGTGATGTCATGTTCCTCGAAAACACGACCCTTCAAATCTACGCACCTAATGCCGACCCGTTTTCCGACGACCCGATCCTCGATCCGATGGATTTCCCCAACCACTACGGTTTCCGGATGCACGTTGATCTGCCGTAACTGGCTTAATTGTTCCTCATCTGCCCCGCCATTCGTGCGGGGCTTTTTTTACACATGTTCCGCTCCTGGCCGTTAGCCGAAGTCATTCAACCTGGATTTGGCGCCTGATGTTATTCCGCTATCTGGCGGTTAGCGGAACCAGTCGCTTGCTACCCCATAATCTCCGAGATCGACCCTTTTCGGAAATTCCAAAATTAGCTGAATACTTACCGACTGGAAATTAATGGCTAATCTGTGATTCAAAAGGTCGATGGTGTTTCAAGTGCTATGCTTTAGTGAAACGAGCGTGGAGGAATCACCACAAAAATGCGTTATCTCAAAATTTTTGCCGCCCTGTTTATTGGTCTGATAGGATTTCTGGCATTCTTAAATAATCTCTTCAACATTTTGAGCGCACAGTCATTCGTAGCAGCGGTCATTTCTGCGCCTGAGCAACCGTACTACGAAATTATTGGCCCTACATTTGCGGCTGGCTGGCAGGGATGGCTTGGTCTGCTAGTCATAATGGCGGGTGAACTTGCCGCTGGCGTCCTTGGGATCATTGGTGCTGTCAAGCTGTTTGGGACTAGGTCAGCAGTTTCATCTGAGTTTCAGAACGCCAAGACATTTGCAATTGCAGGCGGTGCCATTGGGGTACTCGTCTGGTACGGATTCTTTATCGTGCTGGGCGAGATGTATTTCAACATGTGGCAGACCGATATTGGCCTTGGATCGGTAAATGGAGCATTTCGTTACGGAACCGTTTGCGCGGTATTGATGTTTTTCATTTCATTACGCGATGACTGATTAAACCCCTTCCGGCTCGACAAAAACAAGGTAGAGATCGTGATCAATACTCAGTATCGTGGCGATTAATTATCGCCGTTCCTGGCCGAACTGAGAACTAAACTCCGCTGAGATAAACGTCTTGGGGGATTCTGCTCTGCGCCTGATAGCGGAAGTCCACCTGTAAGGGACGCTGATCTCCGCTAACGACGCTATTTGGGAGCTCACCGACGCGAGCTTGAATCATCCGGCTGTGGCGCAGCTTTTGCTTCCTTCGCGCGTATCAACAAATTGCTTTCTCATAAGGACACTACAATGAAGCTTCGCTATAAAATTTTAAACAGCATTCTCGCTGTGTTTGTTCTGCTGATTGGTTCGGTGGCCATCGCCATTGGCTACACTGAAGATTGTGAACCTGCTGCAGCAACTGCCTCAAAGAACACCATGAAGGCGGTGATTTACCGTTGCTATGGTGGCCCGGAAGTACTCGAGTATGTAAATGTTGCAAAGCCTACGCCCCTTGATGACGAAGTGCTCGTAAAGGTTCATGCCGCTGGTGTGAACCCGCTGGATTGGCACTACATGCGCGGTGCACCTTATGTGATGCGTCTGATATCCGGTATTGGTGCCCCGAATCGCCAGACCATGGGGGTTGATTTCGCCGGTGTCGTAGAAGCGGTTGGTAAAGACGTCACCAAGTTCAAAGTCGGTGACAGTGTCTTCGGTGGTCGCAGCGGTGCTTTCGGTGAGTACCTGACCATGCCTGAAACCAAAGCTATTGCTCAAATACCGGCGAACATGACCTATGAGCAGGCTGCTGCTGTACCGATTGCTGCAATTACTGCACTTCAGGCGCTCAGAAATATGGGCGAAGTTGAGGCCGGTGAGAAAGTACTGATCAACGGTGCCTCCGGTGGCGTAGGTACTTATGCGGTGCAGATTGCCAAATACTATGGCGCGGATGTGACCGCTGTGAACAGTACCCGCAATGTCGCCATGGTTCTCGGTATCGGTGCTGATCGCGTGATTGATTACAAAAAGGACGACTACACCACACAGGATATTAAATACGATCTGGTCATTGATATGGTCGGCAATCACTCGCTTACTAAAAATGCCGATGTCCTCAAACCAACAGGACGTCTTGTGAATGTGGGCAGTATTGATAAGGGCAACTGGATCGGTCCGCTGATCAAACCAATTCAGACCATCTTTATCAACCCCATAACTGATCCCGAGATTGTTGGTTTTGTTGCGACAATGAACCAGAAAGATATTGAGATTCTGGCGAAAATGATGGAAGAGGGTAAGCTGACCCCGGTGCTGGATAAAAGCTACCCTCTGGCTGAAACTGCTGATGCCGTTGCATATTCAGAGACCGGTCGTGCCAGAGGTAAGATTATCGTTACTGTTAAATGAGCAATATTTGATATTTGGGGTCAGAGTAAAAACTTGCTAGTCAAGATTCTGACTTTGCCCCAACTTCCGTTTTTGGCCGATAGCCGAAGTCATACACCCTGGACTTGGCGTCTGATGTTATTCCGCTATCTGATGGTTAGCGGAACAAGTCGCTTGTTACCCTGTAATCTCCGAGATCAACCCAAAGCGGACATTTACCACATTAATCAGTTTTCTCGAATGCTTTTCGCCGCTGATGCACAAGAACTATAATGAGGCGGTTGAATTTTATTTCTGAACGACGAACAGGCTTCAATGCCGATCCCAACCACTCGCGCTGAATTGACCGATTATGTTCGCTCGACTTTTGAGAAGTTGCGGGCTGATCTCGATTCAGCTGGCCCGAGGTTAGGGAATATTCACTGCATCGACGACTGGAGCGTGAAAGACCTGTTGGCTGTCCGTGCATGGTGGACGGAAAACCTCATCAACTGGATCGAAACTGGCCAGCGAGGTGATTATCCAGTTACGCCAGCGCAGGGGTATCGCTGGAAAGAGACGCCGAGGCTAAATGCCGATGTAGTCAAGAAAAGCAAACGAGAGTCCTATCGATCCATCCGACATAGACTGGAAAACGGATTCGAGCGCGTGATCGCCACTATCGAATCATTGGACGATCACGAACTGCTCGACGCTGGTACCTTTGAGTGGGCCGGAAAATACCCGGTGTCGCGGTGGATCTCAATTAACACAGCAAGGCAATATACGACGGCTCGGACTTTTATTCGGCGCGCTATGCGTGAACACCTTAACTAAGTTTGGCAATTGGCCGTTAGGTGAACTTACCAGGCCTGAAAAACAAGTTGGTTTTGATTCTGCTATCAGGCTGCTGATTCTAATTGTCTCTAGTCACGGAGGATTTCCGCTGCTCATACGCGTCACTATATCGAACGATGCCGGATGTACTTACTTTTGTGCCGTTTTGGAAACTCGATCCGCGAGCCGTTAGTTCAATCATTGCACGACCGATTTCCGTTGCCCTCACTGCAGCACCAACGGGCCGAAAAAACCAGTAAAGCAGATTCTGTCCAATGTGCGCTTCTTCTTCTGTCGGCCCGATATAGTCTGGCCGGTAGGCAATGACGCGAAGATTCGTTCCATCAGCAAATCCAAACAGGGACTTCTCTGCACGTACTTTCTCCCGCGCCCACATCGCACGTGAGTCCTCTGAAATATCGCTGGAACTGATGAAATGAAACGACAGATCAGCGCTGCTGTTGACAGAAGTCCATTCCTTTATGAACTGCATTGGAAAATCGACGTGAATCCTGCCATAGGTTTCTTCATCGGCACCGATAGAGCTGATGCCTATCGCCCAGTAAACGGTATCAACTTCTGAGATTTGTTCATGGATGTCTGCGTAATCCAGGTAATCCATGTGCAGGGTCATTATGACTTTCCCCGCAGCCATGCCTTGTTCGATTCGTGGAGTCGCGCGGCGGGTAATAACATGAATCTTCCCGATATCGGGATCGGCCAGAGCAGCCTTGAGAATTCCGTCGCCAGCTGTTCCGCTTGCGCCAAATAATGCGATGACCCGATGACTTGCTGCCGGTTCCTTGAGCGCTTCAACCGAACGATCGTCGGTCGCAACAATAACGACCCCGGCCAAGTAAAAAAGCGTAAACAGGACGAGCGGGACCAGAAGGATCGTACGGATGCGCGGTAGTTTCATATCTGCCTAATCGGGTGGATGGTCGAGCAAAAGGCCAAGTCCGAACTAAGAACAAGTCTATCTTAAAATTGAATTCTGAATAGGCTCCGCTGAGCGCTTAAAAACGGAACCTACCAGCCGGCCACCTGGAATCTCCGCTTCCGACCCGACTCCGAACTTCGTGAGTGCCTTGACACCGCGACGCGGCCACGGCAATCAATGCGAAAGGCAGGAGGGGTTAAACGCTGGGGTGATACTGATGCCAATCCGTCGCCGATTCGTAGGCACGCCCGATACGGATCAGCGTCGGCTCGGACAAACGTCGCCCCATAAATTGCAGAGCATAAGGAATGTTGTCGGTGGAGAATCCACAAGGAACCGTCAGCGCTGGTGTACCGGCGAAATCCGCAGGAATCGTGAAATACATCTGTACGGACTTGAACAGAGGTTCGAGATCTTCCATACCACCGTACTGGCTGTCCGGGTTCATCGAGAAGGTCAGGCCGCCGGCGGGGCTGACCAGGGTGTCCACGCTTTCCAGAAGTGCATTGAAGCTCCGATTGAAGTCTGCACGGATTTGACCAGCTGCGGCGTACTGTTCGTCCGTGACGGCTGAGCCGATTTCGAGAAAGCCCCGGAACCACGCACCGTATTTATCGGCACTGGCGGGAAAGTGCGCCGCGTGGGCGCGGTGTGCCTCGTAGGCGCAGATCGGGAACCAGGTGGCGTCGATTTCACGCGTGCCTTCCGGCATCTTCACTTCGACTATCTCAGCCCCCAGCTGGCGCAGTTTGTCCAACGCCTGTTCGATCGCCGCCACCAGGCCAGCATCGATGCCTTCGCCGCTGAAGACAGGGTCGTACCCGATGGTCATGCCTGCAATACCCGAAGCCGGATTCTGAAGCATCGCGGGCACGGGGTCTTTCAGCGAAGTCGGATCATTGCTGTCGTGCCCGGCCATAGCCTGAAGCATGATCGCGGCGTCCGTTACTGAACGGGTCATCGGCCCGACGTGGTCCATTGACGGCGCCAGCGGCAGCACTCCGTGTCGGCTGACCCGCCCGTAGGTGGGTTTCAAGCCGACAATACCATTGGCCATCGAGGGAAAACGGATGGAGCCCCCGGTGTCCGTGCCCAGTGCGCCATAACACAGCCCTGCCGCCACCGCGACGCCAGGGCCGCTGGAGGAAGCACCAGGCCACAGGTCTTTGCGCCAGGGATTTCGAGGAATCTCAAAGCCGGGATGGTAACCCGCCATGGCGCCCTCAGTCAGGTTGAGCTTGCCGACGACGATGGCGCCGGCGGCTTCCAGACGTTCGATGACTGTGGCATCGAAGGTCGGCAGGAAGTCCTTGTAGACGGCAAGGCCGCCCGTCGTGAGCGTGTCTTTAGTGTAAACAAGGTCTTTGACCGCGATCGGGATACCATGCAACGGACCTCGGTAGACACCGGTTGCCAGTTCTTTTTCTGCTGCCAAAGCCGCTTCCAGGGCACGGTCGGCGGTCACGGTGACGTAACTCATCAACTGGCTGTCAACGGTGCCTATTCGATCGAGAATCTTGCGGGTGAGTTCGAGCGGCGAAATAGATCGTGCTTCGATCAGCCGGGCAACTTCCTCCAGGCTCTGGAAATGCAGATCACCGGGCGTTCCCGATTGGATTTCAACTGCCGGTTCCGGCCGTGGTGCCGAAGTTTCACCGGACGGAACTTCCTTGCAGCCGGTCAGCATGCCAGCCGTCGCGCCACCAAGTAGCGTGATCATATTTCGCCGTGTCAGTTTTTCTCTGGACATAACTCATTCGCTCCCTTATCCGACTGCCAATCTGGCACCCACCGGAATCGGCGTCAAGCGACAATTGATAAAAGGGGCCGGATACATTTTTTTCAAGTTCCGTTAATTGACGGTAAGCGGAACCAGTCGCTTGCCACCCCTTAATCTCCGGGATCGACCATTTTCGGAACTAACCTGGTCTTGCTAATAACCCGAATTTACCCCTGACCCGCGTCATTGTGACCTGGACCGCGCAGGCGTACGCTGAGGTATGCCTTTAGTACGATGGAAGATTTGAAAATGACTCTTCCAGTGTGAGGACAGCATGAAAGTACTGGTTTTCGGAGCAAGCGGTGGCACTGGGCGTGCATTGCTCGAACAGGCGCTAGACAAGGGTATGGAAGTGACAGCGTTTGTACGCGATTCCACCAAAGTCGAGGACATTCAACACCCGAATCTCTCAGTAGTAAGCGGAAATGTTTTGGATATGGAGGACGTCGGTCGTGCCGTCGCCGGACACGATGCCGTGCTTTACACCATTGGCGTGGGACCGAAGCGCACCTCGGTCCGCGAGCAGGGCACGCGTATCGTCATTGAGGCGATGGAAGCGGCCAACGTCAAGCGACTGGTGTGCCTGTCTTCCTTCGGTGTGGGTGACAGCAGAACCGATCTATCATTTTTTACCCGATATGTTGTGGTTGGCATATTCCTGCGGCATGCGTTCGCGGATCACGAACGTCAGGAAGCCGTGGTCAAAAAATGTGCGCTGGACTGGACGCTTGTGCGCCCACCCCACCTGAAGGACGGAGCGCACACGGGAAAATACCAGCATGGTCTGGCGTTGGCTTATGGGAATATCAAGGGATGGATTTCACGCGGCGACCTGGCGGACTTCATGTTGAAGCAACTGGAAGATGACCGTTATATCCGGCAGACGCCGAGGGTGTCGTACTGAAGTCCACCCCGGTAGAAGGAACCGATCATGACGGCCAAAGCGATTCAAACAGCGTCCCCTCGCCAGTGGATCAGTTTAGTTTTGGTGCATCTCTTCATACCACTGGTTCTATTGGCATGCGGAGGGGATCTCGGTTGGTGGCAGGCGTGGATCTATTCCCTGCTGTTCGTGGCCGCCGGCATAGGAGGGCGTATTTGGGCGGAACGGCGGCATCCGGGGTTGTTGGCCGAACGACAAAATATTGAAAAGATCGAAAGTTCAGAGGCTTGGGACAAAGTGCTTGCCCCACTGATGGCGCTTAGTCTGAGTTTTCCAGTGGTCATTGTGGCCGGACTGGATCACCGTTATGGCTGGTCACCCGAGTTTCCGCTATGGCTCAACGCACTCGGCTTCATCTTGATCTCGCTCGGATACGCTTTCGCTGCGTGGGCATTTATAGAGAACCGCTTTTTCTTCAGCACGGTACGTATCGAGACGGATAGAGACCATGTGGTGTGTGACAGTGGCCCATACCGGATTGTTCGGCATCCGGGTTATGCCGGGAATATTCCGCCGTTGCTGGGCATTGTGCTGGCCTTAGGCTCGGTGTGGACACTTATTCCGGCGGCGGTGGCGTTGATCATCGCGGTGATCAGAACCGTACTTGAGGACCAGACTCTGCAGAGAGAGTTGCCGGGCTATCGAGACTATGCGCGGCGCGTGCTCTATCGGTTGATTCCAGGGATTTACTGAGAAGCCCTTTCTTTTCTGACCACAGTTACTTCCTGCTAAACAAAACACCGTTTTGGCCGATAGCCGAAGTCATACACCCTGGATTTGGCGTCTGATGTAATTCCGTTATCTGGCGGTTAGCGGAACCAGTCGCTTGCCATCACATACTCTCCGGGTTCGACCCGGAAGGGTACTTGGAATAGATTCTAAACCGTTACATCAAATAGCTTTCTAACGCCACTGTCCTATACTCAAAGATGCGGTACCAACCGCTACTTCATCGCCGGATTATTCACTAACAACTTCACACAATCGGCGAAACGCAATCGAATAACCTCCCGATCCAGTCGCGGTTACGGCCGTTTGAATGTAATCGCTGCTTTTAGCAAAAGACTGGCTCTGCGCCAGTGGGGAGTTTGGAATGAAAAGCTCAATCATGAGAGTTTTTATCGCTTTGTGCGCACTTACTATGGCACAGGGCGCTATGGGTCAATTATTTCCTTACAACGTTTGGATTGATTGTGACCCTGCAAATACGGAAGGCAATCCACCGCTTGAACCATACAATGGAAAAGGGAAGGCTCAGGAGGTCTATTTGGGCAACGAAGAATTTTGTTACCGAATCGCGTTCAAGTGTGATGCTGAACTGTCAGGGGGATTTCTCGTCAATTGTTTTTGTGATTTGAATATTCCAGAAGCGGATGGTGGAGTAGGTGTTTTTGATGGTGTCAGTTCGGATGATGGCTTTTGCGGCACACCAGGATTTTTCCACCTGAGAAACAGCAAATTCATTCATGCCTGTTCCTTCAATGCCGGTGACGCTGAACTTGAAGTCAAAGCAGTCGATGGGGAGAAGTGCAGCGATCTGCCTCCGCCCCTTGAAGTCAGCAACTGCTTTTTCCCTAACGGCTCGCCCGGGTGTGATTGCGCGGAGTGTGAAGCCCTGGTTTGCGCAGAGGATTCATTCTGCTGCGATTTCGAATGGGATCAATTTTGTGCCGATATAGCCGTTCAGAATTGCCAAGGCCTTTGCCAGTAATTCAGCAATCGTGGTTTAGGCGTCCGCCCCGCCAAACGGCGGGGCTTGTGAACATCTGACACATCCGCTCCTGGCCGATAGCCGAAGTCATACACCCTGGACTTGGCGTCTGGTGTTATTCCGCAATCTGACGGTTAGCGGAACAAGTCGCTTGCCATCCCATAAGTTCCGAGATCGACCCAGAGCAGCCATTCACGGCCAACCCGAAGAGATGGAAGTTGCGCGTCAAGTGCGGGCGAGTCCCAGACTGGAGCCCACTTTGCGAAAAGTCTGCATCCTCATGACGCTGGTCATAAAGTTGAAACAGCATCCGTGATATACAGAAAATGTTTCAGCACCCAGATCCCTACGATTCCGGATCGGTTACTCTCGCACCACCCCGGTGCCTAATCCGGACTTATTGATTGATCCGTCGTAGACCTTGCTCGACCCTCACTTACTGCGCTGAAACAAGGAGGCAAGCGAAATGAAGTTTATCGTCCTCGTTCTTGCGCTTTTGCTTACTGGCCAGATAGCCGGGCATATCGGTGACGCCCAGGCCAAGGGCCCAGCCGACAAGGCTACTGGATACGTTCTTGGCGCACCCGCTGAACACCCATTGTGGTGGCACTCATTCAATTTTACAGCCCATGAGATGGGTGATGCTCTGGCTGGTAAGGGCTTCGTGAGACACTTCCGGCTGGACGTTGATGGCGTCACACCGATTCGGGAAGAGTTCTGCCCGATCATTTATGTCGTCGCATTCGAAAATGAGGCTTGGTTTTCTGGTCCCATCATTTACGATTCCGCACATTCGGACCCCACACGATGGATGGTGTTCCACGTCTTGGACGGTGGCCAACCGGGTAGGGGAAACGATTTGCTACAATGGCAGCGGGTTGCCGACGAGTCGGCGGCTCTGGACTACCTGGATGGTCTGGAGGCCGACTACAAGGACTATGTGATTGTTGAGGGCAACATCCAAGTTCACACCAAGTAAGCAGTTAATTGGTTGGCTGCCACACCGGCATCCATGGAGTCATTGGGCCTGGCGACGGGTCGGCCCAGAGTATTGTTTGTATCTGCTTCTGACCGAAAGCCGAAGTCATCACGACCCCGGAGCGTGCCCATTTTAGTTCTGCTTACCGCCTGGGAGCGGTCATTGGCTCAGCCAGGGTGCTATGGGCTGCTTCCGACCCAAAGGCGACACTGGTAATTCTCGTAAACGCAACTTTGTTCATTTGAATTTGCGCACCAAGGCCGGCCCGAGAATCAGGCCTAATGCAGCGCCCAGAACCAAACCGAAACCTGGATTACCCAGCGCCGCACCAACGATAATTCCAAGGCCAGCGCCAAGGGCGATGCCCTTGTTTCGGTCGGCGCCGCTGTCTATGTCAGACTCTTTTTGCTCTTTCATCACATATTCTCGTCAATAATCAGACCAAGCGCGAGCAAATAATCTTACAGACTGTTGAAGGCAAAGGATTTGTTGTCAGACTTCCTCATGTTACCAAGGTCGGCTCCTGGCCGAAGAAGATTTCCAACCCGGCTTCCGCTGCACGCTCGTCAACGGAACCAGGTCGATTTCAGTGAGCTTTAGCAGCGACCCACCCTTCACCGCCATAAACAGCCCTTCGCTCGACCCGCCATTTAGTGCGCGATCAAATGGTCTTTAGGTCACTCGATGATGGCAGTTGTTATACTCGTGACTGCTCTGCGAAAATAATGCGATGAATTGCCACGATTGATAAAATAGGATTCGCTCGATCTTCACAAAAGAAAACCTCGCCCGTTACACGCTCGAAGCGATTCTGATCGTCTTCAGTGTTTTGCTGGCACTGTTTCTAGACAACGTTATAGAAGACCGAAGAGAAGCGCGCATCTTCAATGAGCTTTTAAGCCATACCGCTGATGAGATGAAAAGTAATCTTTCGATCGTAGACGAGTGGCTTCCGTATCATCGGTCCGTGATTGATGAGATCGATCGTTACATTGCTTCTGACGAGCTCCGACGAAGTCTGCTGACGACTGACGGTATCGACTATGGACTGTTCATGAAAAGGGGCCTGATCCAGGACTTTTACAGTAACTCGTCCTGGCAGCTCGCGCAGCAAAGCGAAATCACATCACGCATTGAATTCGATGTCACGTACTCGATTTCAAAAGCTTACCTGTCTCAACAGAACGTAAATCTGACGCTCAAGCGTTTTTCTGATTTCGTTTTTGAACGGCAGACGCATGACCCCGATCAATTGGTCAACTCGTTGAGAATACTTCGCAATCTCCTGCAAGAACTGTCTGGCCAGCAGAGCGTGATGCAACACAATTACCGGGAAGCACTGAACGCTGTCGATCGAATGAACGAAGGTCGGAACTAAAGAATGCGCTCAGATGCCATTGAACCAGCGATTAATCTTATTCTTTGAACTGCTACTCCTGGCCGTTAGCAGAACATATCGAATTTTGGAATCGACGTTGATTTTAGTTTCGCTTTCGGGTGGGAAGCGGATATGAAACGAGCCTTTATTTCGGCGCCTGCAATCGCTGATTTGGGCCAGAACCAGACTATTCGTGCTGGCAACTGGCTCCCCGAATGCTGGTGCCAACGGTTCGATTCGGCATCAATATTACGAAAGCTCACAGGTCCTGGGGAAGGATGATTCCCAGCTTTTTCCGCTCGTTTCGCCAGAGTTCGAGCAGTTCTTCGTACTTATCCGGATGCGATTCTGCAAGGTTATAGGTTTCGCCGGGATCTACCGACATGTCGAATAATTCGAAGTCGTCCTCAGTAAAAGGCGGCTTGAGATTCGCGATTTTCCAGTTGCCCTGACGTAGATACGCGCGGCCGCCATGGTACAGGATGGTTACGTAGTCTTCTTCGTGTACGGTTTCTGCCTCGCCGGCCAGAATGCCGGACATGCTTTCGCCGAGCATCGGCCACACAGAGCCGTCGTCGGGATATGGCGCGCCAGCGATTTCGAGAAATGTCGGCGCCAGATCCATAACCGTTACGTAAGTCGGGTCAATGGCGCCAACTCTGGCAACACCCCTCCCCGCCATGATCATGGGCGCGACGATGCCGCCCTCGCGCGAGTAGCCTTTTCGCCGCATGAATGGCGCTGAGCCGGCCTCCGCCCAGGGTTCACCGTAGGAAACGAACGATCGGGCCGTTCCCATCGTCTCATAAGAATTATCGAAGTGAGCTCGAATATGTTCGGTAAACGGACCCTCGTTGTAGAAATCCTCACCGGCGGCGCCATTGTCTGACATGAAAACGATCAGCGTATTCTCATAGAGGCCCACTTCTTTGAGATACCCCAACAAACGACCAATGTGATTGTCGAGATTGTCGACCATCGCCGCATATAGCTCCATCTTGCGCGATTCGTGGCGTTGTTCGTCGGCGCTAAGCTCTTCCCAGAGCGTGATCGCATCATTGCGCGGGGGGAGTGTCGATTCCAGTGGGATGATGCCTGCTGCTCCCAGGGCGACAAAATTTCGTTCGCGCAGCGTATCGTAGCCATCGTCGTACTGGCCCGCATACAGTTCTAGGTAGTCGTCCGGCACCTGTAATGGCCAGTGTGGAGACGTGTAGGCCGCAAACGCGAAAAACGGACTACCCTCGTCTTTGTTAGAGTCGATGAACTCGATTAGGCGATCCGTATAAACTTCTGTTGAGTAACGGCCGACCGGGTATTCGGCAAAATCTTCATCTTCCCAGTACGTGGAGCCGCGCTCGGAAAACCCAACATCATCGAAGTGCGAGCCGGCACCGTCGAGCAGGCTGAAAGAGCGGTTGAATCCGACCGCTTTCGGGCTGGTCTCCGCGGTCAGTCCCAGGTGCCATTTACCGACCGTGTAGGTGTGATATCCCGCATCGCGTAACAATCGGGGTAACGGGGCGATGCGATCAGACAGACTCGCTTCATAGCCGGGCACCGAATGTCCTGCCAGATCGCTTCTGTGCTGGCGCGCCATTCCGGCAACATGGTTGTTATTGCCACTCAACAGCATGGCGCGGGTCGGCGCGCACAGCGGCGCCGTATGAAACTGTGTAAATAATATTCCCTCGGCCGCCAGCTTATCAATGTTCGGCGTCTGAATGTCGCTGCCATGAACACCCAGGTCCGCATACCCCAGGTCGTCGGCAACGATTAACAGGATATTCGGCCGTTCATCCGCAACCATCGGCGCCTGTAGTTCACCGGCCTCCTGGCCGCAACCGCCGATCACGGCCGTGATTATCAACAGAAATATATTCTTGAGTCGTTCACTCATGCCCGCTCCTGGTGGAACATTTTTGATACATGCATTGGGTCACCGACCCACAGTCTAGCCTAGTTTCACCAAACTGCAGCTTTGGGTCGTTAGCAGCTAATAGCGGCCACAGGCAGGGTAGTAGCGCTTTTAGATGTTTGCGGCAATTGCTTAATAGTAGTGTGATTAATGGTGGATGGTCAGCCAAAGATAGGTTTGTTGGGCTGGCCTTTTTTTGTCCTGCATATGTTGTAAGGGGTCTGTAGTAGGGGGAGTCTCGCACTCTGGGTAAAACCTTACTCGGTAATTTTATGGACCTCTGTTGCGCTTGCTGGTCTCCTGACAACTGGCGTCGTGTAGAATTTGGCTCGGAGATTGCTCATTAGATACTTATGTCGGAACCAGATTCCAAAGGATTAATCGAAGAATTAAAGCGACGCAAGGTTTATCGCGTAGCGGCAACCTACGCTGCAGTCGCTTTCGTCGTGGTTCAAATTGCCGATCTTGTTCTCCCCGCATTCGACACGTCAGGTATTGCCTACCGATGGGTAGTCATTGCAGTCCTGGTAGGTTTTCCAGTCGCTGCTGTACTCGCATGGGTCTTCGAGCTGACGCCGGAAGGTCTGCGAATCACCCGGACAGATTCGGACGCTTCATTGGCCACCAGCAAGCCTGGCTTACCGGCGAAGTTAGAGTTTCTGCTCGTGACGGTGGTTGTTTTGGCGGCGATCTGGGGTGCATGGTTCCTCACCGGCCGCAATGCCCCGCAACCGGAGCCAAGCCATTCCTTGGCCGTATTGCCATTCACAGAAGTGGGCGAATTGAGAGAACTCTCGTTTGCCGACGGAGTTCATGATGATCTGTTGACACGGCTCTCGAATATCCATGGCCTCACGGTTATTGCGCGCAGTTCTGTAGAGCCTTACCGGGGATCGGACAAAACCGTTTCAGACATTGCACAGGAACTGGGTGTTCGCTGGATTCTGGAGGGAGATGTCCAGCAGATTGGGGACAAGGCGCGCGTTCAGGTACGCTTGGTAGACCCGGTTAACGGTGCACAGTCTTGGGGAGATTCATTTCTTTTCACACTCTCGGCTGCTGACTTGTTCGCCGTCCAGTCGAAAATCACCCACCGCATAGCAGACGCTCTGGAGATCCGGCTGGCACCCGAGGAAGAGCGCAGTGTGAGTGTCGCGCCGACTGAAAATCTCGAAGCCTATCGATTGTTCATCAAGGCTCAAACACTACTTGAGCAGCGGGAAGAGCCTCAAATGAGACGTGCACTCACCCTCTTTGAGGAGGCCACAGACCTGGATCCTTATTTCACGCTTGCATGGGTTGGTGTTGCCGACACCCTTTATGAATTGGTTGACTATGGTTTTCCAATGCCCGAGGGAACGACCATACGTGCACGTAACTCCGCTGAGCGAGCCCTGCAGCTTGATCCCGAAAATCCGGAAGCGCACGTATCACTGGGTATTATTCATCACATTTCTCAAGACGGCATTCGGTCACTAAGTCTTCTGAATCGTGCAATCAAACTTCGGCCCAGCTACGCCGAGGCATTCAGCAAGATCAGCTGGGTGGCTCAAATTCTGGGTCGACTTGAACTGGCTTCTCAATCAGCGGAACAGGCCATCATGTTGAGTCCACTCGCCATCGAACCGATGGCGAACTTCGCCATGACTCGCGTGATGAACGGAGACTATTCAACAGCATTGGATGCGTTGAGATCTAAAAGTGACGCGATGCAGGCCTGGCCGACGCTACGTTTTTACGAGGGCGTCGCGTTGCACCACATGGGGCGATACGATGAGGCCGCCAAAGTATTGCAGGATCTGAAAATTCCTTGGGCAGGCGAGGGGCCTTTGACGACAGTGGCTATGTCTTATGCCGCAATGGGTGATGATCAGGCCGCGAGATCGATAATTGGAAGATTGCGTCAGATCCACGCTCATCCGTTTCTTGTTGCAATAGTTCTGGCGAGTCTTGGTGAGAAAGAGGCCGCTTTTTTGGAAATAGAGTCGATACAAGACTGGTCGATCAACGCTGATTGGCCAATTTTGGCAGCGCGATTTTTATTCCCGGCTGAAACTGCCTCACTGCGCGTGGACGCACGTTACGATCGAATGCTGCGCCACATCGATCGTGCATGGGGATTAGTAGAGTGATCCCCTGGTTCAACATTTGAGTGCCCACGTATGCTCTTGAGAATGCCCAGCGTTATGAGGGCCTCGATTTGTTCCCGATGTTTCCTTCGGCATGACCAAAGATGCCGAAGGAAACACCGGGACCACAGTTGTGTAACATCCACCAGATAATACACCGACCCAATTAGAATGATCCTGGTATCCGGGAATAGGATTTTGTTGATTTTCCTCCCAAAATCCCCTCATGCTTCGGTCGCTGCAAGCCGTTAGCGGCCATTGCCACGTTATGCGGGTTAACTTCTGCTTTTGGGCCAAAAGCGAGAAAATCGGTGCGACTTACGTCAAGTTTTTTGCCTTGATGTACTGGTGTCCGCCAGGATCACTGTGTATCTTCTGTCTTCAAAATACGTGCTAAAGAGCGAGCTGGAATGAAAAGTACGATTGCACACGGGACTGGTGCTGGGCACGCAGGTAAAAATTATCAACTTCGTTAAACAACCAGAAACGGTCATCCGCGTGGCAAAAAACACGCTCGGGCAGATTAAAAATCCGTTCGAAATCCCGGTATGGCTGTCGGAACTGAAAAGCAAGGATGTCCTGCGAAGGGATTTTATTGCCGGCCTCACGGTCGCCCTGGTCTTGATTCCGCAGTCTATGGCTTATGCCCAACTGGCAGGGTTACCGCCCCACTACGGACTTTACGCTTCCCTCCTGCCGCCGATAATCGCGGCTTTCTTTGGCTCTTCCCGACATCTTTCGACGGGACCGGTGGCCATGGTCTCTTTAATGACGGCCGCAGCGCTTGAACCCCTGGCAACCGCCGGAGGAGAAGCATTCATAGGCTACGCCATTTTGCTGGCCTTCATGGTTGGGCTGTTTCAACTCCTCCTGGGCATGTTCCGGCTCGGGGTTTTGCTGAACTTCCTTTCACATCCTGTCGTGGTCGGTTTCGTCAACGCCGCGGCGATCATCATCGCAACTTCCCAGCTGGGAAAGCTGTTTGGAGTCAATGCGGAAAAGGGAGAGCACCACTACGAGTACGTGATCAATACCATCAGCGCAGCAATGGAAAACACCCATTGGCCAACGCTGGGCATGGCGCTGGTCGCCTTCGGCATCATGTATGGCATCAGGCACTTCAAACGGACCCTGCCCGCCGTGCTGATCACGGTGGTCGTAACCACCATACTCGCATGGTTGTTTGGCTTTGCGCAGCATACCTCCGTCAAGCTGGAACAGATCAACAACCAGGAAATCAGAATTGCGCTTGTTTACGATGCGATCCAGGCGAAACACGGCGCCAACCTGAATGAAAAATACCTGGCTGCACAGCAGCAATACGCAGAGTTGGAAACGGGCGCGGAGGCGGACGACGAAGTAATGCTGGCCAGCAGACAGCAACTGGAACAGATCGCGTTCCGACTCGAGCAACTTCAGAAAGAGGGCCAGTCGCACCACAAGACACTGTACGCAACATCCCTGTATTCAGTTCAGTTGGCCGATGGCATTAAGTTTTACACCCGGGAAGAGTTGGGCGAAACCGCCAGCGAAAAAAGCAAGATCTACTTCCAGGATTGGCACATAGAAGGCTATAAAAGCGATGTGGTCGAACTCCGGGCAGGTGGGCAGGTCATCGGCAAAATTCCGAGGGGGTTGCCCGGTTTCCAGATGCCAAAATTTGAATTTTCCGCGATAACACATTTGATCGGTGCGACAATCGCCATTTCATTGATCGGATTCATGGAAGCGATCTCTATCGCCAAGGCGATAGCCGCCAGAACACGGCAGGACCTGAATGTCGATCGTGAGTTATTAGGCCAGGGAATGAGCAATATCGTGGGCTCCCTCTTTCAGGCTTACCCTGTTTCAGGGTCGTTCTCCCGCTCGGCAGTAAATTTCAACGCCGGCGCCGTCACCGGCTTTTCCTCTGTCGTGACCGTGCTGGCCGTGGCCGTTACCCTGCTTCTTCTAACGCCGCTGCTCTATTACCTGCCCCAGGCGACGCTGGCTGCGGTCATCATCATCGCGGTTGCGGGGTTGATCAAAATCAAACCGATGGTCCACATCTGGCAGGCGAATCGGCATGATGGTGTCGTCTGCATGGTGACGTTCATCCTGACACTGGCGCTCGCGCCGGAACTGGAGATGGGCATTCTCGTCGGCATGCTGCTCTCGCTTGCGCTTTTGCTGTTTCGAATGATGAAGCCGCGTGTCGTATTTCCAAGCCACGACGAACGAATGTTTCCTGATGAGGCCGCAGATTCCGGCCTCCTGGAGGAAGGCAACATAGTGAGAATGCGATTCGAAGGCTCACTGGTTTTCGCCAATGTCGCATTTTTCGAAGAGCAACTGCAGAAAATGCTGGCGTCCACACCCAACCTCAAAGTCCTGATCATCGACGGTGTTTCAATCAGGGAAGTGGATGCATCGGGTAATGAAATGCTGCGCGATTATTACAGGCGCCTGACTGAATCGGGTATCGATGTGCTGTTTACCCGCCTCAGGGCTCCCATCATGGAAGTTTTTAAACGTTCACACATGTTTGACGACATCGGCAAAGAAAATTTCCACCGAAATCCGCCTGATGTTTTTCGGCATGCATGGCAACTGGTCGCCAGCGGTCGCGATTGAAAATCCGCATTCTGCCCGAATGCGGAACCAATCTGCGTCTAACCACAAATATCTGCTCACGACCCAGAGCAGACTCAGAGGCAAATACTGCGTATGCTCAATTCAATTTTGAATAGAAAGGAAAGACGGTGGTCAATTCGAAAATAAAGTGGAAGGTCATTGTAGATTCAACCGGCATAATGTTGATTGTCCTGTCACTGGTTTTCGTCGGTTTACAGTTGAGGCAATCTCAAGTGATTGCTACAAACGAAATTGGCTTAAAAGAGCTGGAGAGCAGAATTGCGGCGCACGGCCAGATCAATGACCATGTGAGCGTTTGGGTTAAAGGATTAGCTGGAGAGAAACTGAGCGATGACGATGTTGTTATCTTCGAAAACCTGCTGATAAACGTTAATGACATAACCTTTCATTCAGCCTCAAATTATTTTCAGTTAGGTGATCATGCCGATGCACGCATCGTGACGGGTGATTTGGCAATTTTTCTGCATCGAAATCCCGGTGCCCGTCGGGTTTGGGAAACCAGGGAAAATCGGCTAGCCGAGTTACGGAAAATTAACTCCCCTGACAACTGGGAAGAAATATCCAGTATCGGCATCCCCTATGTGGAATGGGTGACTGAGGCATTGGAAAAGCTTGATCAGGAAACAAAATAGCACCGGGCAATAATCCACTTCTTGGCGAAAGCCTAACAGACTGAAGTCGGACTCGATGTTGATTTTTGTGGTGCTTCTCGCTCGAAAGCGGAAATCATCCCCCGCAGTCCTTGAAAAGCTGCTTACGGCCCCTTGCGGATAAGCGCGCCATTTCTGAAAGGCCTTACTTCACGGTACATTCCCAAAGACGTGGTTTATACTTTTCGTTTGCCCTCCCTGGAGAATTGGTGGATATGGACTGGAATGCTGCAGCGTCAGTAGCAGAGGTAATAGGTGCGATAGCCGTCATTATCTCACTCGTCTATTTGGCTACTGAAGTACGCTCCAATACCAATGCACTCAAAGCCTCGGCTGGCTTCGATGCGTCCCTGCATATGTCCGAACTGAACGAGGTACTGTTTCAGTCGATACTCGGGGACGCCGTATATCAACAGGGCGGTGAACTGCGGTTGGCCAAAGTCATTGCCAAAACCTATGACCCAAAGGCGTCGCCGGACGACCTGTCACCCTCGGATCACCTTCTTCTTGCGTTTACTCATCGTGCCGTTTTCCAGAAGATCGAAGGGGAATATTATCTTTATCAGCATGGTTTTCTTGAGACCGCACAATGGGAGGCGAGACGCTCCTGGGCCTGTGGATTAATTGAGCTGCCTATTCCCAAGGCATGGTGGAAGTCAGAAATTGATCAGGGGATATTTCGTCCCGAGTTCGTGGCGGCGATTACGGCAGCCGGGAAGGCTCGTTTAGAGATACCGGGTGGAAGAGGCTAGTTGCGCGAATCATAACTTTCTTCATCAAGAGCCAGGCCACAGAACACCCCTTCTGAAGAAGCGAATTCTGCTCCTGGCCGAACTGAGAACTAAACCTTCTTGATTTTCTGGCCCGGGCAAGTTCTGCTTTACGCTCGGAAGCAGAGGTAACCTTTCACAGCATGGGAATAGCCGCTTCCGACCCAGAGCGGAACTTGGCGACTGTCAGGCTCTAATCTCTGCCCGGCCTCAGTTTGGTATCCAAAATTAAGTTACGTATACTGCCGCTCTCGATGTCGTACTGAAATCGGCAATTGGTACCAGCGATCACTCAATATTGATAGTCACCATAAGGTAGTGGAGACTACGAGGCCCGTTTTTACCACCCTATTAATTTGCTAATGGGATAGATTCCATGAAAAAGTTGCTTGCTTTAACTGCTATCGCTTCTTCTCTTGTGTCTGGTGCTTCTTTGGCTGTAACGCCAACTGGCCCAAACTTTAACGATACAGGAGACATCCTGGCTCGTTCTCAACAGCACACCAATATCGAGTATGACGTTATGGTGCAACGTGCTACTCAGGCAGCTATCCACTACATGCCTGCTGTTGCTCAGGTAGACTTCATCAAGGCTACCAAGCGAGCTGGTGGTGATTACGATACGGTCAACTTTGTAACCAGACCATTCGGTTCAGAGAAAGGCTTCCTGACCGCTAACGACACGACAGCGTATGCCTGGGGTTCAATCTCTACCAGGAACGGCGCCATGATTGTCGAAGTGCCAGCCATGACTGACAAGCTGGACTACTTCGGTTCATTCATCTCGGCATGGCACGTACCCATGATCGATGTTGGCTCTAAAGGCGCTGATGAAGGTAAAGGAGGTAAATACCTTTTCCTTCCGCCTGAATACAGCAACGAGTTCGGTACAGCAGCGGAGCTGGAAGCACAAGATTACATAATCGTACCTAACTTAGACACTCATGACGTTTCTTACTCATTCCGTCCAACACTGCTGAACGGCGCCACTCATGCTGAAGCCGGTGAACACGCTAAAAGCATAAAGGTTTACTCTCTGGAAGAAGCTGTTGAGGGCAATATCGAGCCTACCGAGCACATGGATGTGACTGACCTGCCTTACGATTGTCTTCCTTACTACAACATGACGTTCATCGAAGACATTAACGATGTGGTTCAGAACAACCCAGTACGAGAGAAAGATCGCGCCGTTTACTCGATGCTGCAAAGCATTGGTATCAAGAAAGGCGAAGCATTCAATCCAACTCCAATCCAAAAGAAAGCTGCGCTTGAAGGTCTGGAACTCGCTTACGCTTACATGCAGAAAAAGTTCACAACCGAGGGAGAAACCGTCGCGCCGCTATGGGTAAAGGATGGTGAGAAACTATCTGAGTGGTCGTTCTGGAACTTCGGCCCTCAAGCTCAGTTAGGTTTCCCTTTTGAAGATGATGAAGAGATCCTTGTTGACAAACGTGCAGCGTCATATTTCTACGTCACGTTCCTGCCGAACAAACTGGGTGGGGCTACTTTCTACCTGACTGGTCTGCGTGATTCAGATGGCAACATGCTCAACGGTGAAGACACTTACAAACTTAATGTTCCTGCTGATGTACCGGCGAAAGACTTCTGGTCTGCCATCGTGTACAACATGGAGACCAAGAACTTCAACCGGGGTGTTGATCGTGTAGGCGCTTCTACTAAAGACCTGGACAAGATGGTCAAGAACGCTGATGGCTCTGTTGATGTTTACTACGCTCCCAACCTGGACGAAGTACCAGATGGCTACGAAGCTAACTGGGTATCAACTGACAGCCAAACTGCAGCAGACGACTGGTTCTTCCTGTTCCGTCTATACCGCCCTGAAACCAAAGATTGGTTCAAGACTTGGGTGCTGAACGACGTCGAAAACATCTCAAAGCAGTAAGAAAATTAAGGGCTCCTTCGAGAGCCCTTGTTTCCTCGGGTGGTCTTGCTGGAGATTTTCCAGCAAATGCCATCATTAGCGGTAATTCCATGAACTTGACCGTGGCTTATGTACGAGCGTCCGCTCCTGGCCGAACTCGGAACTCCTCAACCCGCAAGTTCACCATCGTCCTGGTTCCGCTATAGGTCGGTAAGCAGAGATGCTATTGCACGCAAGAATCAGCCCATTAGCAGTCCGCACAGGAATGCGGGAGTGTGGTGCTGACCAGTCGCAAATTTGGTGTTGCGTCAGGACCGGCCGAACATCATAGTCCAGGCCATGGCGAAGCGATTCATGTCGCTGTCGTTGCGGGTATTGCTGCGGCCAATTGCATAACCGAAACTCAGGCCCTGCCTGGAATTGATTGGCACACCCAGGCTTACCCTGAAGTACCTCAATCGGCTGTCGTCGGCCAGGCGAATGCCGGCAACGGTGGATTGGCTGCCGTGACCGTAACCACCGGAGAAACCGGCCCACAAACCGGGTTTGAATGTGTAAATGATGTGACCCTGAACGAACCAAAAGGGGTCCTGTTCGCGAACAGTACCCTCCAGGAAGTCATCGTTGTCGCCGAACAGGAACACGGACCCGGTCAACTCGAATTGCCATTTGTACCGCTGATGCAGCACCGCGAATAGGAAGAATAAACCACATCTCTGTTCAATCAGGCAAGCATGTTTCCTCGATTACGGGTGAAAGATACACGCCGTAGGCAGCTAATTCGTGTTCTGAAAGCTATCCACCGGATCTAAAGGC
>JABDLD010000021.1 GCA_013001885.1 Lysobacterales bacterium | reverse complement strand
GTAATCTCTTTCCAGGAACGGCCATAGTCAGTCGTCTTGAACAGGTAAGGCCGGAAGTCGTCGTTTTTGTACGCGGTGGCTGCGAGATAGAGACCGCCCGGCTCGAACGGATGAGCCTCGATGGAATTGATCTGGATTTCATTCGGCAGGCCGCGCGGCGTGACGGCTGTCCAGGATTCGCCGCCGTCCCTGGTGATGTGCAGCAGGCCGTCATCGGAACCGGCCCAGATCACGCCCGGCTCTTGCAGCGACTCCGCAATGGCGAAAATCGTGCCGTAATATTCAACGCTGGTGTTGTCTTTGGTGATCGGCCCGCCGGAAGACTGTTGCTTATCCTTGATGTTACGGGTCAGGTCGCCGCTGATGGTCTGCCAGGTTTGGCCCTCGTCATTTGTTTTAAACAGAACATTACCCGCTGCGTATAAAGTTTTGGCTTCATGCGGAGAAAACAACAGTGGAAAGTTCCAGTTAAAACGGTATTTGAGATCAGCCGCTCCCCAGCCCATTGGATTATCCGGCCACACATTGATGATGCGCCGGTCGCCGGTCCGGTGGTCCATTCGAACCAGAAAGCCGCCGTAGGATCCGCCGTATACGATATCGGGGTTTTCGGGATCAGCTACGATGTGACCACTTTCACCTCCAGCCGTAGGCTCCCAGTCGCGCTCGCCGATCGCCGGTCCATAGGCAGAACGCGAGCGGATCCGCACCGCGCTGTTGTCCTGTTGTCCGCCCAGCAGGCGATAGGGAAACGCGTTGTCCGTCGAGACGCGGTACATCTGGGCCGTTGGCTGATTGCTTTGAACCGACCAGTTATCACCACCGTCGTAACTGACGTTGGCGCCGCCGTCATTGGATTGAATCATGCGATCGGGATCATCGGGATCGATCCACAGGTCGTGGTTATCACCATGCGGGGTCGAAAGGGTTTCGAATGTTTTGCCGCCGTCCTTTGACTTGTGAAAACGAACGTTCAGCACATATACGACGCTTTCATCCTGCGGATCGGCATTGATTCGTGAGTAATACCAGGCGCGTTGGCGAAGCTTGCGTTCCTGATTAACACGCTTCCAGGTTTTGCCGGCATCCGAAGAGCGGAACACGCCTCCTTCAGAGGCTTCGATAATGGCATAGAGGTTGTCCGGGTTCGATGGCGAGACCGTGATTCCGGCAATCCCCAGCGGCGGTTCGGGCATGCCCTCGTTGCCGGCCATTGACTCCCAGCTGTCACCGCCGTCGGTGCTTTTCCAGATACCTGAGCCTTCGCCGCCGGATTCCAGGCTGTAGGGCGTACGCAAAACGCGCCAGGTTGTGGCGTAAAGGATTCGGGGATTGGTGGGATCCATCGCCAGGTCAACGGCGCCCGCCTGTTCGTTCACATGCAGGATACGTTGCCAACTTTTGCCGCCATCACTGGAGCGGAATACGCCGCGTTGTTCGTTGGGGCCAAACAGGTGCCCCATGACCGCCGCGTAAACGAGATCGGGGTTTTTAGGGTGAATGCGAATTCGGGAGATGTGCCGGCTGTCTTCAAGGCCGGAATGCTCCCAGCTGCGCCCCGCATCGGTTGATTTCCAGACGCCGTCGCCATGAGATACGTTGCCGCGAACCGTCTTTTCACCGGTACCGACATAAATGACATTCGGATCCCATGAGGAGACTGCGACCGCACCGATGGAGCCGCCAAAGAAACCGTCAGATACGTTGATCCAGCTGTTGCCGCCGTCTGGTGTTTTCCAGACGCCGCCGCCGGTGGATCCGAAATAGTAGGTCTCCCGGTCCTGGGGTATACCGGCTACAGCGGCCGAGCGACCGCCGCGATAAGGCCCGATCTCTCGCCATTTCAGGCTTTCTAACTGCTTTTCATTCCACTGCGCATTGCCGTTGTTCCAGGCAAAAAGCAAAATTAACCCCAGGATGATGTTCCCGTGACGCATTGACTGACTCCGGCCGGTTGGCTGTTCAAGTCCGGAGATTATGACAAAGATCAGTTGGCGGCGCTGTCCCGTTTCTCAATTTCCTTGCGGGCATCGCCGCAGGGATCCGCACTGCTCAGAAAGCGGTCGGAGAGTGATTTGGCCAGTAGCGAAATTCCGACCGTCGCAACCGCAAGCCCCGTGGTTTTAACGGTTTCCTCCGGATCCATCTCGATGGCCGGAGAAGTCAGGCGGCCCCCCACCTTGATCAGCGGATTGATCAGCACGCCGGCGCTCAAGCCGAGGCCGGTACGCGGCTTGGTGTTGAAGCTCAAATCCATTTTTTCGCTGTGCAGATCGACGGTGCCCTCGCTGAGTATGGTCAGTTGCTCGGTGTGGAAGATGACCGGAAATACACTGACTTGTCCCTGCACCGCATCCGCAGAGAAGACAGCGCAATCGAGCTGTGTGTACTCGCTCGTCTTTGCGAACGGGTTGAGCGTTGTGAACAGCTGAGTCATGAAATCGGAAAAAACCAGGTCAAGACCTGCTTTAGCCACTTGCCCGGACCCCTGAAATATACGAATTTTTCCATCGACTGAACTAGCCATTTCACGATGGGTGGTTCCCTCCCCGGTCAGTTGGATGTCAAGTTCGATCGGGGCAAAAGTAGCCGGATCCTGCCCGGGTGCGGCGGCGATCCCTACCCTGATGTCCTTCCCGGCGGCTTCGAAATCCAGTTTTGGTCTCGGCCCGGTGGCATCCATCCGCAGACTGCCTTGATAACTGCCGCCCTTCACTCCGCTGAATCTGAATGGAATGACGTCAAGCGACTGACCAGTTAACGCAATACCCAGCTCGATATCTGTGAGGCTGGTGTTGGACATGATTAGCTCGTCTACCTGGATGTTGGTCTGCACCTCCAGTCCCTGCGGTAATCGCTCGACAACCGGCGTATCGGCAAACATCCATTCCCGTTTGGCCGCTGGCTTTGGTTCCGGCTCAGCAGCATCAGTGGGCGTGTCCCAGAAGCTCAGGTCCAACTGTGGCGCTTTAATATTGCCGTTCAATCGGGTCACGTCCCCCAGCACCAGCTCGATGTTTCCGCCGACCCGGCTTTGTCCCAGCGATGCTTCCAGGTTGCTAAAATAAAATTCCCCCGCGCCGCCGTCGAGTTGTGTTGAAACGGAAAATGCCTCTGCGGGCATGGGTTGTCCTATTACTTTTTCCAGGGTCGAAGCATCGGGACCGCTGGCCTTGATCAGAAGATTGAAGCGATTGTCGGCCAGCAGATCTCCATAAATCTCCGCCTTATTCGCTCCCAGGGTTAAGCGTACCTGGTCCAGCTCGGTTTTTGATTGCCTGTTTTTCAGGCGCCCGTTCGCGCTGAAGGGCGCGTCGGGCAGCTCTTTGCCGGGCATGAGAAACGAAATGTCATTAAGTCTGGGCAGATCAATATCGAAAGCGGCGTCCATGACCAGCGGATGGGCCATGTCGGGGATGTTGCCTTTGACCTCGACCTGTATATCCCGCAGGTTGCCATCGTGCAATTCAAAAGCCATTCCCTTGCCGCTGGGCTGCACCCGGGCGGTCAATTTGACCGGTTCGTCGGGAAGCCCCTCTTTGCCGAAGCGGCGGCTCAGGGCTCCAATGCTCTTGATATCCAGTTCAGCGTGGATGTCACTGCCGGCATACCGGTTGTCCAGGTTAAGCAGGCCGTTGATGGTGGCGCGGTCATCGGCGAGCTGCACAACCACATCCTTCAGTTGAACGCTGTTGTCATCGCTCTCCAGATTTCCTCGGGCGGTGAAAGGGGCGTCGGGCAGCTGCGCATCGGGCAGAAAAACAGCAAGGTCACTGAGCCTGGGCAGACTGACATCGAAGCTGCCGTCAATCGCCAGGGGCTGCTGTAAGTCCGGTATGCGGCCGTTCAGCTCGATCTGGATCTCGCCCAGGTTGCCATCGGTCACTTCGAAAGCCAGGCCGTTGCCGTCCGGCTTGATTTGGGCGCCCAGCTGTACCGGCTGATCAGGCAGCCCGTCCTGGCCGAAGCGCCGACCCAGCGCGCCCGCATTCTTAATGTCCAGGCGCAACTCAACGTCGCTGCCCGCGTAACGATTTTCCAGGTTCAGGCGGCCATTGATGTCCGCCTGGTCACCGGCCAGGTCAATTTTAAAATCACCCAATGTGAACTGCTTGTTTCGCAACCCCAGGCGGCCGTCTATCGCCAAAGGAGCGGCCGGAAACGTGGCCCGGCTGAGGGCGGCAACCAGGTGACTGGCGTCTGGTGAGCGGAAACTCACATTGAGGTCTGGTGACAGGGTGTCAGGCAGATTGCCGAGCGTTCCGTTGACATCCAGCGTCGTCAGGGCCTGTTTGACTGCGGCTTCGATTGAAATCAGGCCGTTGGCATCAATGGCGGCGGTGCCTTCAAGCTGCAAAGGCCCCAGAGTTTGCGGCGGCTGGCCAAGCAGGGTTGTCCATCGGCCAATCTCGTCGCTTTGCAACCGGACATCCAGTTTCGTGCCGGGATACCCTTGCTGGGCGTTGATGTGGCCCCCTATCTCGAGTTGATCGCTGGCGGTCTTCAGCACGGCTTTCTTCAGGCTGATAACGTTGCCGTCAAAACCGGCATCGGCCTGTTGGCTGAACGGGTCTTCTACCAGGCCATCGATCCCGAACAGCTTCGCCAGCGCGCCCAGGTTGGGGCCATCGACCGAAAACTGAAGATTTCCCGTGCGCGGTCCGATCAGCCTGTCCAATTCGCCGTTAGCGCTGATGTCCAGGTTGCCGAGATTGCCGTCTAGGACGAGCCTGGTCATCTGGCCGGTGGTATTCAGATTCAGTTGATAGTCAAACGCGCCCTCGCTCAAAGGCGGAAGGCTGAACGTTTTCAACAAGGCTCCGATATCCGGCCCCTGGATGCTGGTGGAAAGGTTCGCGCCTTCACCGGTTTTTGCATCTCTGACGGAACCGGAACTCTGCAGCGTAAGCTCACCAAGAGCGATCTTCATTTCGTGATCCAGCGGACCGCCGAATATAAAGGCGTCAAACGGGGAGAGCCAGCCTTCGACCGACAGCGGCAATTCGTTGACACTCCCGTCCGCCCTACTCTCCCAGCGGTTGTCCTCCAGGTGCTGCATCGACAGGCTGCTGATTTTTAGATCGATCGGCTTTTCGAGAGTGGGGGCGTCCAGATTCAGGTTACAGTTCTCGATCTGCAGATTTCGAAAAACGACCGGAAGTTGCTCCATGGGTTGTGGCGACGGTTCTGCCGGCTGCTCCGGGCCCATTTCCCAGTTGGATTGCCCGTCACTGTTGCTGGCCAGGCCGACTTTGCAATTTACAAGGGAAAGAAACGGAAAAACAATCTGGTCATCGAACAGGCTGGTCAGGTCAATGGAAATTTTCAGCCGGCCCGCGTAGGCCATGTCCGGCTCGTCGGACCAGGGCGCATTTGCAAAGTGGACATCATCCGCTTCCAGCGTGGTGGTGCGGCCCAGTGACAGCTTCACCGGACCCTGAATTTTAAGCTCCCGACCGGTGTACTTCAGCGTATTGGAGCTGAGCTGGGATTTCAGAAATGCCTCGTCCCGCACCAGGTACCAGCCCGTGGCGAGCGTGCCAATGAGCAGTAAGCCAAAAATGATGACCAGGTATTTTAAAACGCGCTTCATTATCAACAAGTATAGCGCTTTGTTATCGCTCCAGCGCACCAGCAAGGCTGTGACACAATGCCTCCTGCAGGGCCCAGTCCTCGTCCCTGCTGGCAACGCGCCTTGCGCTGTGCAGGGCAACGACCACGTTCTGCTCCGGGTGAACGCATATACCCTGCCCGAAGATACCGATGGCGCGGTAAGCACCCCCCCGACCGAGCCACCACAGGTAGCCGTATCCGGGATAGCCTTTTGAGGGCACAGTCGATTCCTCCATCCAGCCTTCCGGCAACACGGAGGAACCGTCCGGCAGGCGCCCCTGATGCAGCGCAAAAAGACCCAGCCTGCCGTAGTCGCGAAGCGTGGCGCTGATGCAGCAGCCCCCGAACTCGCCGCCCCCGGGCTCGGTCAGGGTCCAGACCGCGTCCGACTCCATCCCAAACGGCCGCCAGATTTTCTCCTGCAGATAGGTCGAGAGGTTGTTGCCGATGGCCGAGCGCAGCAGCGTGCCGACCAGGTTGGTTTCGGCCGTGTTGTAATTGAACTCGCGGCCAGGCGGGGACTGCCGCTGTTTCTGAGCCAGGTAGTCATAGAGAGCCACGGTTTGCCAGCTGGCACTGTTCACATCGGATGCGGGATCCGCGTAATCCTCGTTCCATTCCACGCCGGAAGCCATTTGCAGTATATTGCGCAGCGTCGATTCGTCGTAAGGTGAACCCTTCAGGCGCGGCAGGTAATCGCTGACTTTCTCATCCACGTTGTCGATATAGCCGTCGCGGATTGCAGCGCCGACGAGCATTGAAACCACGGATTTGGTGACGGAGAAAGAGATCCAGCGGGAATCCCTGGTATTGCCCAGCCCGTAACGTTCATAGGCAATTTTGCCGCCCTTCAATACCAGCAGTCCGGCCACATTCTGCTGCACGAAATACTCGTCCACGGTCATCGAGTGGCCCGGAAACTCCACTGACACAGAGCCGAGATCCAGCGGGGTCTCAGGCAGCTCCAGCGGCGCTTCAGCGGCCGCAACCCTCCGGACAGGAAAGATTCTGTCGATATTGCGATAGCCGGCAACCTGTTGTTCCGGCGTCCAGAACAGGATTCGGGCCGGTGAACCCAGGTTGTTTTCATCGTTCGACGGGTCGACGTAAGGAGCCTTTGCCTGCAGCGCCATGGGCATGCAGCACAAAGCCAGGATCACAGTATTTTTCCAGCAGCCATTCATCATGCGGTTATCTTAACCCGCAAACCGGCTGTTCAGCGGGTTAATTATCCAGGCTGAAGTCGTCGTTCATGAACCAGAGATAAAAAGCCGCGGCGCCCACTATAATCAGCAAGGCTTGCATGGTCTCCATCACCGGCAGGTCCAGGGTAAAAGTCATCAGGCGGGCGATGCTGCCGGACAGCAACACGGCTCCCGCCAGCCCGAACAGCGCCCCTGACAGGCCGAATGTCCAGAGGATCAACCGGCGGGTGCGTTGCTTATTTCGCAACGAACGCGTCACGCTCAACGTGAACGCTTCAGGATCCGGCGGGTCGGAGTACTCCAGCAGGTGTTCAAGTTCGCGGTCGATTGATTCAGGCACTTTGCGCCTCCTGTTCCGGTCCTGTGCCTGAGTGCTGTTTGTTACCGGGAATGGAATGATCATGGTCCTTTACCCAACGTTGTAACTTCTGTTTGCCTCTTTGAATATGCGATTTCACGGTGCCCAGCGGCAATTCGGTGACTTCGCCGATCTCCGGATGACTCATGCCGGCTGAGTAAGCCAGCGTCAGGCAGACGCGCTCCTCGGCACTGACAAAGGCCAGTAGCCGATGCGCCAGGATTTCTGCATCCACCGATTGCCGGGGGTCGTGGCTTTGCTCGGGCGGCTCCGCCATCACCCTCTGTCGTCCTTGCTGACGCGTGAACTGAAGAAACCGCCGATAGGCAATGGTGTGCAGCCACGACACGAAACTGCCGGAGGATTTCAGCGTGTGGATCTTTCGATAAGCCAGCAGAAACGTCTCCTGGGCCAGGTCGTCAGCCGTGCCGAAATCACCCGCAGTCAGGCGCCCCAGGAACCCGCGAATGGCGGACTGGTGCCGTTCCACCAATATCTGGAACGCCGCGGGGTCATCGGAACTGGTGACACGGGTCACCAGTTCCACGTCGGAAATCATGCTCGCCAGCCTCTAGTCCCGGTTCAGCCTCCATACTATCAGGAAGCCTGCGCCCAGCATCAGCGGGAACACCGAGCCGGCGCGGATACCGTTTATGACATCTGCATCTGCAAAAAACAGGCTGCACAACAATCCTGCGATCCCCAGGGACAGAAAAACGATACCCCTGCGCATATCACGGATGCGTGGATTGCCGGCCGCTCCCAATTGCAGCAGCAGCTCGGGCGTCAACTCCTTGCCCTGGTCGATTGCTTTTTGCACGGTATTCATGATGGTTACCCGGTTTTTGTGGTTCCAGTAAAAATAACCAAGAACCACGACACCGAGAACGATAAACAGGACAACGGGAATCATTTCACCAGGCATTACATTTCTCCTTCATTCAGGTTGCACATTTTTCTTACCCCTTAGAGGCAGGTTAACCGTCGAATGGATGCACGAATCGGGATTCGCCGCGATTTACCGCAGCCCAGCTTCCTGCTGTCGCATCCCGGCAGACAGCGCAGATAAGCTGATCCACACTGGGCAGGTATTCAAACCAGGCCACCCGGGAGTCCGTTGTGAACATTAAATATCCTTTTGCACTAGTCGCCGCGCTTCTGCTCAGCACCACAATCGACGCCGCGGAATCACTGCCCCTCCAATCGCTGAACAAGGCCGGGGAAGTCATCGATGCGGCTGTCGAGGCGCATGGCGGAGCTGAAACCATCGCCGGCCTCCATACCCTGGTGCAGGAATCCACGTTCACCAATTTCGCCACCGGTCAGAGCCGCAAGCCGGGCCCGCCCTACGACCAGGGGCATCAAACGACCTTCAATGCGATCGATACTGAGAACGGGTGGTTCGTCACCCGCAACAAAGGAGAAGGCGGCGGCTATATTTTCGACCAGGGTGTGATCATCAATGGCGAAGACAGCTGGCAGCTGAACCACCGTTCCGGCACGGCGGCGCCGATGGCCTCGCCGGACTTCAACACGCAGTCGGGGCCATTTGTCAGGGTCACGCCGGCCCTGCTGATGAAGCAGCTCCAGGCTCGCCGCGACGCATCCAATTGGCTCGGTGAAACGGAAATCGAAGGGCGCCTGCACGACGTGATCACCCTGGTGATGGAAACCGGTCCGGCCCTGGGTCTGTACATCGACCGCGAAACCCGCATGCTGACCCGGATGGAGCGTGTGCTGCCGCCGTTCGGGCAGATCGAATACCGTTTTCTCGACTACACTGAAATCGATGGAATCGCCTTTAACCAGAAGTTCAGGCTTTACGCCAACGGCGAGGAGAACCTGCTGATCAATATCCAGTCAACCCGGGTCAATGCGCCGCTTGATGGGTACCTGGTTGTGCCGGAAAATCTCGAGCGCGTCGCTGCGGTCGCACCGGATGAACTCAGTACGCAGGAAATTGGCGAAGGCGTGTTCCTGATCGGAGGCAATGCGACTTACGCCCTGTTCGTGGAGATGGAAGATCATGTCGTCGCCATTGGCGGCACCCAGACGGTGCCCGTGAGCATCGCCGAAATGCGCAAACAGATCACGGATAAACCCATTAAATACGGCGTTCTGACCCATCACCATAGCGACCACGTGCCGGGCGCTGCCGCGTATGCCGAAGAAGGAGCAACCATCATTACCTTCAAGGAGAACGAGGCGGTGGTGCGTAAGGCGGCGGCAGATGAAAACGCAAAGCTCGAATTCGTTGAAGACCGCATGACTCTGACTGACGGCAACAGGACCATCGTTCTGTATAACATCGGCCCGACACCTCATGCGGAGAACATGCTGGTTGCTTACCTGCCTGACCAGGGCATCCTGTTCGAAGCAGATCACTTTCCGCAACCGGCGAACGGAGTCATTCCACCCGCGGTGCCGGCAACTCTCGCTTTTGCCGAGCGGCTGGATGAGCTTGGTATCCGCTACACCCGGTTGGTTGGCGCCCACAGTCCACGCATCGGCAGTCCGGCAGATCTGCAGGCGGCGCTCGAGCGCGCCAGGGTCCTGTCCGCCGGAGCACCCTGATCCAGAACATTCAATCTGTGAAAAAGTTTGGAAGGGCGGCAAAAATGGCATACATTCATATTGATACTGTCAACAGGTGCCGCCAACGATGCTCGAACGGGATCTCAAACGCTATGCCGCCTATTTCAGGGGATGGTGCCAGGCGTTTGGTGAGCACGAGAGCATTTACCGGGATGACAATGGGGTTAACTGGCTGACGGCCGAGCACCAGGTGGGTCTGGTGCTGCCCAAAACCATCATCAAGCCGCTGTATCGGGAAGTGCTGTTGCATAAGCGCCCACCGCCGCTGACCTTCCACCGCAGAAGCGTCGAGATCGGATCGCTCGTCATCGGGATCGGAAAAAAATATCAGAAGCAGGCCCGGTCAGCCATGGGCCACTTGCTGGATCACGACGAAGACGTGCACGTTTTTCTCACCTCCCATTTACTTTACGGGGAGGGCAGCAAGATCATCACCTTTTCCAACCGGAAACCGCTGGCGATCATCTACAAGGAAATCGGCACCATGCGGATCCGAGTGAAGTAATTTACCTCAGCCCTTGCCGCGTGATTGGGTGCGTCCTGGACGTGCGTTTTTCTCGATGAACTGGATGATGATCCCGGCGACGTCTTTGCCGGTGGCGCCTTCAATGCCTTCCAGGCCGGGGCTGGAATTGACCTCCATAACGACCGGACCGTGGTTGGAACGCAGCAGGTCCACGCCGGCCACGTTCAGCCCCATGATTTTTGCAGAACGCACGGCGGTGGACCGCTCTTCCGGGGTGATTCTGACCAGTTCAGCAGAGCCGCCCCGGTGCAGGTTGGAACGGAACTCGCCTTCCTTGCCGGACCGCATCATTGCTGCCACCACCTTGTCACCCACGACGAAGCAGCGCAGGTCCGAGCCGCCCGCCTCCTTGATGAACTCCTGCACCATGAAATTGGCGCCGAGACCGCGAAACGCTTCGATCACGCTCTCCGCAGCCTGGCGGGTCTCGCCCAGCACCACGCCGACACCCTGGGTCCCTTCGAGCAGCTTGATCACCACCGGGGCGCCGCCCACGAAGTTCAGCAGGTCTTCGGTGTCGTCGGGAGAGTTGGCGAATCCGGTAACCGGCAGCCCGATGCCCTTGCGTGAAAGCAACTGCGATGAACGGAGCTTGTCGCGCGAACGCGTGATGGCGACAGACTCGTTGACCGAATACACGCCCATCATCTCGAACTGGCGCACCACGGCGGCGCCGTAGAAGGAGACGGACGCACCAATTCTGGGAATGATGGCGTCAACACCGGTGACCGCCTCACCCCTGTAGTGGATACTTGGGCGCATCGAAGTGATGTTCATGTAGCAGCGCCGATGGTTCAGTATCAGCATCTCGTGATCCCGCGCTTTGCCGGCCTCGATCAGGCGGCGGGTTGAATACAGCTTGGGGTTGGTGGATAGGACTACAATTTTCAATTCAGGTCTCCAACAGGTTGGGCTCAACGGTTCGCCGCAGAGCGGGGTCATGAGTGGCCGCAAATTCCTCGACTAATTCTTCGGCCCGGCCGACACTGCGAAAATCAGCCAGGTGAAACAGGGCGTCCCCCTCGTGGGCCAGCGGCAAACGGCTCGAACCGATGACGATGCCGTCGAACGGTGCCCGGATCGTCTCCTCCAGCTCGCCCAAGGGATCGCTGATCAGCGCCAGCCGATCATTCTCTTTGACTCGCGTGCCCAGCGCCACCGGCCCGGTGACAATTCCGCTGGTGGATGCGCGGACCCAGCTGGTGGCGCGTGCGGTTACTACGTGGGTGGCCGGCTTGCGCTTCAGCGGCGGCAGCATGCCGAGCTGGCGCATGACGCCCAAAATACCGCGGATGCCGGCCCGGATACTGAGTTCGTCGAAACGCAAGGCTTCGCCTGCTTCATAGATCATCACCGGTATGTCGTGACCGGCTGCACAAGCCCGCAGGGAACCGTCCCGGAGCGTGGCGTTGACCACCACCGGCGCGCCAAAAGCCTCGGCCAGGTCGGGTATGCGCGGATCATCCAGATTGGCGCGGATCTGCGGCAGGTTGGCGCGGTCGATGGCGCCGGTGTGCAGATCGATGCCTACCCCGGATTTCAGCACGATCTCTTTCAGGAATATGTTAGCCAGGCGCGCGGCAATCGAACCTTTGGGGCTACCGGGAAACGAGCGGTTGAGGTCGCGCCGGTCGGGCAGGTAGCGCGACTGATCGATGAAACCGTGCACGTTGACGATCGGTATGGCCAGCAGCGTGCCCCGGATTGACTTCAGCGCCTTGCGCTTGAGCAGGCGCCGGATGATCTCCACGCCGTTGAGTTCATCGCCGTGGATGGCCGCCGATACGAACAGGACCGGCCCGGCCCGGCGGCCGCACAGGACCTTCACCGGCATGTGCAGTGAAGTGGCGGTATACAGGTTGGCGATCGGCAGGTTCACGTTGACCCGCTGGCCCGGTTTGATGACAACGTCTCCTATCGTAATTGCCTGGTTAGCCGCCACCGGATTTCTCCTTGCTGCTGGCCGGCTTGACGCGCTTTTTACCGACCAGGTACGACCTCGCCGGATCGACCCGGGCCCGGTTTTTCATCGCGGTACGGCCCAGCAGCATCCGAAAAAGCATATCGTCGCGCGAGGTCAGCGTGAACTCTGCAGGCCAACGATGCGGGCCAATGACAATGTCAGTGCAGATGACCCAGCGCTTTTCGCGGTGGCCGCCGGAGTCGCTGACGACGCGTTGATCGACCGCTTCGGCAACACATTCAATCACCGTGTCATTGTCGCGCTGGACCGGATGCATGCTGAACCGGACAAATGGCCGGCCCTGCTCTTCGAACGATTCGATTTGGAATGCATGCAGTGCCGAGGTGCGGGCGCCCGTATCGATCTTGGCCTTGATCTGACGGATGCCGAGCTCAGGCAGGGCTACCCATTCGCGCCAGCCAAGAGTGACCAACGATGCCGATCCGTTTTTCAATAGGGTTTCCTGCAGTCTGCGTGGGTTTCTTGCATCTATTCTGCCACAGGGACCACCGGATCACCGATATTACATGACGCCGCCGTTCGGGTTCTCGGCTAAACTCTGTCTTTGAATTTTCTCAGGGCGCCTTTTGAAACGCGAAAGCATCAACAACGACGGCGAGGTGATTGATTACGAGGTCATATACCGGCCGGCGGTCACACGCCGGCTCCACCTGGAACTGGGAGCGGATGGCTTGCTGCAGGTCGTGGCTCCCAGGCGCTGGAGCCGCCGGGCGATCCACTCAACCTTGCAGCAGCGGGCACCCCACGTTGCGCGGTTTGTGACCAGGGCCCGGTTACGTCAGCAGGATCTTCCTGATTATCAGTATGCGGACGGCGAACAACATCCGTTCATGGGGGAGTGGTATCCGTTGCGTTTCCGGGAAACGCTCTCCGCGCGGGCTGAAGTTGAGCTGCGCGATGGACAGATCTGCATTGTCCGCAGACCTGTGGAAAGCCCCGTTTCAAAGAAATCTCTGCAAAGCCTCATGCAACGGTGGTACCGGCGGCAGGCATTACAGCAATTCACGACCAGGCTCGCGGCGATCAGCGAGACTGCGTCCTGGGTAACCGGAATACCCCCTGAGATGCGTTTGCGCAGGATGAAACGAACCTGGGGAAACTGCTCATCCAGGCGTGTAATCACGTTAAATCCGCACCTGCTGAAGGCGCCGGAAAACTGCATTGATTACGTGATCGCGCACGAAGTCTGCCACTTGCGGGAACTCAATCACGGCAAAGCGTTTTACGCGCTGCAGGACGAGCTGTTCCCGGGCTGGCGCGAAGCAAAGGCCCACCTGAGAACCAAGGGCCACATCTACCTGGTTTGATTTCATGACCGATCCGCACAAGAACTCATCGACCGAATCACCCCCGGAACCGCCGCGCCGCGGCTTTTTTGGCGTGTTTCGCTACAGCCGCCGTGCGCTGGTCCTGGTCTGGACGACCAGCCGCCTCCTGACGATCGTCCTGGGAATCCTGACCGTGATGGCGGGCGTGCTGCCGGCCGGCATGGCCTGGGTCGGCGCGCTGATCATCGATTCCGTGGTAGCGGCGACGGCCGTATACAAGGAAACCGGAAGCGCGGAATTCACGTCCGTGTTCAGGCTGGTGGCGCTGGAGGCCGCAATTGTTGCAGCACTGGCCGGCGCTCAGAGGGGAATATCGCTGTGCCAGTCCCTGCTGCGCGCCCAGTTGGGTCAGCGGGTCAACGTAATGATCCTGGATAAAGCATTGACACTGGAACTGGCGCAGTTCGAAGACTCCGAATTTTACGACAAACTGACGCGGGCGCGCCGCGAGGCGTCGAGCCGGCCGCTTTCGCTGGTTAACCGCACTTTCGGGCTGGCGCAGAACCTGGTCTCGCTGATCAGTTATGCTGTTCTGCTGGTGCAGTTCTCGCCCTGGGCGGTGGCCGTGCTGGTCTTGGCCGGGCTACCCAGCTTCATCGCCGAGACCCGGTTTTCCGGCGAAGCATTTACCTTGTTCCGCTGGCGCTCGCCCGACACTCGCAAGCAGATCTACCTGGAAACGGTGCTGGCGCGGGAAGACAACGTGAAGGAGGTCAAGCTGTTTGGTCTGGGCCCCCTGTTGCTGCAACGCTACCGGGACATTTTTCACCGGCTGTATGAGCGTGACCGTTCGCTGGCTATCCGGCGCGACGGCTGGGGTTTCCTGCTAGGGCTGATCGGCACCGGTGCGTTGTACGGGGCGTACGCGTGGATTGCCGCAACGGCGGTGATGAGCCGGATCACCCTGGGACAGATGACCATGTACCTGATGCTGTTCCGGCAGGGGCAGGCGGCAGTTGCGGCCATTCTGAGCGCCATTGGCGGCATGTACGAGGATAATCTGTACCTTTCCACACTTTATGAATACCTGGAAACACCTTCCCGCGACGTCTCCGGTAAATCCGACGGCACCCGGGTCAGTGGGCCGCAACCCCACGACGGCATTCGCTTCGAGGGCGTCTCGTTCACCTATCCCGGAGCCGCGCAGCCCGCATTGCGGGACATTGATCTGCACATACGCCCGGGCGAGTCATTGGCCCTGGTGGGTGAAAACGGTTCCGGCAAGACCACGTTGATCAAACTGCTCACCCGCCTTTATCGCCCTGACTCCGGCCGCATTCTGCTCGACGGCCTCGACCTCCAGCAGTGGGAGGAAGATGCTCTGCGCCAGAGAATCGGCGTGATATTCCAGGATTTCGCGCGATACCAGTTCCTGGTGGGCGAGAATATCGGCGTGGGTGACGTCCGTTTTTTCACCGAGCAGGACCGCTGGGCGGAAGCGGCAGAAAAGGGTATGGCCGATGCGATCATCAAAGATCTGCCCAAAGGCTACCAGACCCAGCTGGGCAAATGGTTCGCAGGAGGACAGGAGCTGTCCGGCGGGCAGTGGCAGAAAATCGCGCTGGCGCGCGCTTTCATGCGCAGTGAGGCCGATATCCTGGTGTTGGATGAGCCGACGGCGGCGATGGATGCGGCCGCCGAGGCGACCATTTTTGAACATTTCCGCAAGCTGACCCAGAACCGCATAGCCATTCTGATCTCCCACCGCTTCTCGACGGTGCGCATGGCCAGTCAGATCGTCGTGATCGAAAACGGCCGCATCATCGAGCGCGGCAGCCACGAAGAGCTAATGGCGCTGGACGGCCACTACGCGCGGTTATTCTCTCTGCAGGCTGCGGGATACCAGTAGATCGGCGCGATTGGAGGCAGAAACGCACCGATTGCGGGCGGAGTATGGGCGCCGTGTCATCCGGTTGTGTGTGCCGCCAGGCAATCAACCCACCGCGCATTTGTCCGTCAGAGCAACTTCTCGAGCTCGGAAGCGTGGCTTTTCATTTCAGGCAGGCGGCTCTGGTGCTTGCGGTCCTTGAGCAGTGACAGGGGATCGGCCATCAGTTTTTTCCATTCGGTCAGCGCCTGGTCGAAAACACCCGCCATCTTGGGGTCGATCCAGGAGCCGTCTTCGTATCTGAGCTCTTCCCACACATACTTCATCAGGTTATAGCAGATCGTCGCCTGGCCGCAAACCACCAGGTAATCCAGGTCGTTCAGAGGATCACCCTCCCGCTGGTCAATCCAGAGCTTGGTCTGCATCGACGCTGCGGTATCGACAATCCGCAACAATTCGGGTGGTGGCGGCCATGCGTTTTCGCGGCCCAACAGGGCGTGAAACGGATCCTTTGAATCACGCTTGTCCTGCAGCGCAAAAATTTCGTTGGCGAGAATTTTGTTCTGCAGGTCTTCCCGGCTGAAAGCCGTTGAATACCCAAGGCCGCGAATTCGGTCCATATAAATCGACGATGTCAATGCGGCGGTGGGGCCTATCCTGAGAATGCCCATCTGAACGAGGTCCGAGAGACGCAGGTTGTTGATGTATTTTCCCGGAAAACGCTCCCAATGGGGGATCAAATGATGAAGCTTGGCAATCAATTCCGCTTTTTTTCCTTTGTACCAGAACAATCCCCGCAGCGTAACACCGATCAGTAACAGGGGTAGGCCTACATGGAATATGATCAGTGTCCACTTCAGGAGCGCGCTCGTCACCAGGGTTGGATCCACGAAAATAAACCATTCGACGAAGGCGAAGATCGCGCTCAAAACCAAAGCGAATGTCAGCAGCCAGGTCAGTTTGCTGAGCATGCCGACTGTCACGCGCTTCAGCGCCGTTTCTTTCAGGCTCTGAATCCAGGATCTGGCTTTTTGAACCGGTTTTTTCTTTGAATTCTCCGGGATTGTTTTGACGGTGTCTGAGTGCAGGACCCTGGGAAAAAACGAAGCCTTACGGACCGGCGTGTCAGAGACGATCAGCAAGTCGAGATCCTCGGGCTTAACGCCTACGAATTTGTGGTTTGAATCTTCCGAGATACGACCCGACATCCATTTGGCCCAGTCTTCCGGCCCGGGCGGGTCGCCGCGCCCCAGGCTGCTTGAGGAAAATCCGCATTCGTGGGTGTCCTGCTCGGTAATCTTCTCTTGGTGCCGGTTAAGGGCCAGCAGCGTGCTGGTGATGCCCTGGTTATCGTAGACACCACCGTCCATCAACGCAAAACTCGGTTCGTGCGTGTTTGTGTTTTTGGCCAGCGCAGCCCGGATCTCGTCGTTGGTCGGTCTTTGCTTGCCATCGTCCGGCCAATGGAAGTCATCCGGAAAGAACAAAGGTTCCATGCCCACCGGGATGCAGGACGAGGCCGCCATGATGTCGGCAATCCGGATCTGGCTGGCATGCTTGCGGCAAAGCGCGATATTGCCGTTGCCGATCAGGCAGCGGTACTTGCTGACCTGAAATCGAAACGCGGTGCCGGTTTTGAATTCCGTTGCATTGAAGATCATGTCCTTGAGATGGCCCTTGCCGGGCTGATTCATAAGCGCATCGAAAGTCAGCTTTTTATTTTTTACGTACTTGCCGAAATAATGTTCAAAATAGAATTCGTTGTAGACATTCGCCAGGGCCGTGATCATGTCGCGCCGACCCGAAGGAGACGGTGCTTTATCCTGGGTCAGTCGTTTCAACAGCTCCTCGAGGATGTTCAGGTCGGGCAGGAAGTCGTAAAAATCGTCGAAAAAAGCCTGGAATGGTCGGTCGAAATGCTGCGCCAGCGAATAGCCGATCCCCGGCATGCTGCCACCGGATACTGAAGAAATGATCTGGAAATTCCGGATCAGGCCCAGGCGGTCCAGCATGCTCATCGTGCCGAGGTGGAAACCGACCGCACGAACGCCGCCGCCGGAGAGTGACAGCGCCATCTGGTTTAGATTTCCGGAAAGGTATTTCGTTTTATCTGATTGCATGCCTGACTCTATTTGTTTTGGTTATGGGGTGAGTATAAACGCGTTTTCTGGAAAATGGCTGTCGGCGAGAATGAATTCGCTTCTACAAAGCCAGCCCCGCCGCATAGCCTGAAGACCAGGCCCACTGAAAGTTGAATCCGCCCAGGTGGCCGGTCACATCGATTACTTCACCGATAAAAAACAGCCCGGGTACAGGCGATTCCATGGTTTGGGAAGAAAGGTCGCGGGTATCCACGCCGCCCAGCGTGACTTCCGCAGTGCGATAGCCTTCCGTGCCCGCCGGCTTGAGGTCCCAGGCCTGCAGCTGCCCGGCGACTTGCGCCAGCCTGCGGTCCTGCCATTCGGCGAGAGGTTTTTCGCTGAATTCCGGCCAGTGCAGGGCCTCCAGTTCATGCACCAGCTTGGCGGGAAGCTCGCTGGCAAGCATCGTGCGCAACAGGGACCGGGGGTGCTCGGTCTTCCAACGGGCCAGTAATTCGCCGACGTCCTTTCCCGGTAAAAAGTCGACCTGCAGCGGTTCGCCGGGCTTCCAGTAACTGGAAATCTGCAGCACAGCGGGCCCGCTCAACCCGCGGTGGGTGAACAAAAGGTCCTCGCGAAACGAAGCTCGTCCATTGGAGATCACCACTTCGCAAGCCAGTCCGGACAGGCGCGCGAACATCTCTTTGCGGGCATCTGAAAATGTCAGCGGCACCAGGCCCGCCGATGTGGGCAGCAGCCTCAGGCCGAACTGTTCGGCCAGTTGGTAACCGAAGCCGGAACCGCCCAGGCTGGGAATCGACAAACCGCCGCAGGCGACCACCAGGGTCTCGGCCGAAAACTTTCCCCGGTCGCTGGCCACGTGAAATCCGTCTTTTCTGGCCACTTCGGAAGTCTCGCAGCGGTCCAGGATCTGGATGTCATAGCGCTCACATTCAGAAAGCAACATCGCCACGATCTGTTTTGAAGATTCTTTGCAGAAGAGCTGCCCGCTGAGCCCGTTAACGGTCTCTTTTTCAAAGTAGTCAATCCCGTGCTGCTCTACCAGTTCGATGAAATCCCATTGCGTGTACCGGCTCAGTGCGCTAATGCAGAAAGGTGGATTGGCGGATAGAAAGCGCTCCGGACTTGCGTGCAGGTTGGTGAAATTGCAGCGCCCGCCCCCGGACATCAGTATTTTTTTGCCCACTTTATTGGAGCGTTCAAGCACCACTACTTTCCGGCCACGTTGGGCAGCAGTAATGGCGCACAGCAGGCCGGCTGCGCCGGCGCCAAGGATCAGCGTATCGGCGGATTGCATAAAGCCGAGAATAGCAGGGATTGGCTCAGGCGGGTGCCCGCTTTTTCTTTTCCGATACCGCGGGCGCCAGCCACGGCAGAAGCGGGGTCTGTACCACCAGGCTAAAAAGCGCCACGCCGTAAACGGTGCTCTGGATGGTGTACCAGAACGGAATGTCAATACTCAGCGAAAGGGCCAGCGCGATGGCGACTGCTCCACGGATACCACCCCACAACATGAGGTTCTGATCTCCCAGGCTCAGCTTCCTGATCCCCGGAAGGTATGAGATCGGCCCGAGGCCGACGAAAACGATCACGAAACGCGACGTCAGTGCGGCCAGTATGCCGACCAGCATCGCCAGCCAATGGTCCTGGAACATCTGAACCGTGATGCTCATTCCCACGGCGAAGAACAGCATGGCATTGGCGCAAAACCCCAGAATTTTCCAGGAATCCAGGGCGAAAGCAATGTCCTCTTCCGAGCGGTGCTGGCGTTGGCGCCACGCAACGGTAAGCCCCGCCGTTAGCGTCGCCACCACGCCACTGAATCCCAGCAGATGCTCGCCAATCCAGAAACTGGAGAACGCGAGCACCAGCGTGGCCGAGGTGGACAGCACCTTGTCGTCCGCCGGTGCAATGACCAGATCCAGCAGCCACCCCAGGACCAGGCCGATAGCTGCGCCGCCCAGCAGGGCCAGCGCAAAACGCCAGGCGACCATCCAACCGCTGATTTCACTGCCGGGCACAACCAGCAACCCCGAAATCATGACGAACAGCGTGATCGTGGTGGCATCGTTTATCAGGCTCTCTCCTTCCAAAATGTGCTCCACACGCCGCTGCTCCCGCCTGTTGCCGAGAACCGAGGAGATGATCGCAGGATCTGTCGCGCAGACCATCGACCCGATCAATAACGCCAGTGCCCAGCTTCCGCCCAACGATGCACCGATAAGGTATTGGATGATTAAGGCAGCCAGGATGGCGGCCACGATCAGCAACGGTACCGACAGCATACCAATCAGCACTGACTCCCGGCGCAGCCAGCGTGTGTCCATGTTAATTGCAGACTCGAAAATCAGGATCGGTAACAGCAGATAGAAAACCAGGTCGCTTAGAATGTTCCAGCGCAAACCGGTATCGAATCCCAGCCCGACCCAGATTTCAGAGGAGACAAAACCGATGACGACCAGAGCCACCGGCAGCGAGAGCCAGGGCAGCCGCCCCAGCGGCTTGCTGAGCACAGCGGCCAGCAGGATCCCAAACATCAAAAAAGGCAGCAGGTTTCCGAACATAGAGTCTGTCTCCCGGCGATTGGTGGAACTCTCATAACGGAAAGGAATAGGGGGCACTAGCTTACAGCCATTTTGTTCAGCCGAGCCATTACGGCGTCGAAACCGGTTTGTTGAAGGCAGTTGCTGAAAATTGTCCCAGGTCAATGAACCATCGAGTCATCCCGTTCATCATGATTCGGTTCACCCGCGTGAGAATCCTTATGAAAAGTCCAGACCATGCCGCGTTCAAGGCTATCCTCGTCATTTCCATGATCATTGCTATCGCTCTTCTGCCCGCTGTTGCCAAGGCAGACCACCACAAACCGCACGGACCGCCGGCTTTTTCCGAATTTGATGCTGACGGTGACGGCCTGGTCAGTGAGCAGGAACTGGCTGAGTTTCGCGCGGCCCGCATGGCCGCCATGGCGGAAGCCGGCCGGCCGATGAAAGGCGCCGCCATTGCGCCCGCTTTCGCGGACCTCGATACTGACGGCGATGGCATGCTGAATGAAGCCGAATTGACAGCCGGACAGCAGGCTCACCGCAAGGCGATGCAAGAGGCGCACGGCAAAGGCATGGGCGGCGGCAAGGGCATGCATCACGGACACGGGAAAGGAATGGCCATGCCAACATTTGCCGACCTGGACCTGGACGGCGACGGCTGCATCAATGCCGAGGAGTTTGCGAAGCACCAGGCGGAGCGCCACGGCAAGCCCGCAGCGCCGGTCGAATAATCACGGCTAAAAAAGCCGGCGCCATGGTCGGTGAAACTGGCCGGCCGTGACCGCAGCATTCCCCGATCGACTTCCCGCTCAAGGACTGGTAACGCCGCCTTAGGGAAAACGGTTCGGCTGCGCCATACCGGTGTTGGGGGTGGTCAGGTACTTCAGTCCGTCCCGGTGTAAAATCGAGGTGTCAAGACACCGTAACCGAAACCAGGATGGGACGACCCGACATGACTACCGTGATCCGCGAAAACGATCTGATCGAGAGCGTGGCCGACGCGCTTCAGTACATTTCCTACTACCACCCGGCTGACTTCATCCAGGCCATGAACCAGGCCTGGGAAAAAGAGCAGAATCCGGCCGCGAAGGACGCGATGGCCCAGATCCTGATCAACTCGCGCATGTGTGCCGAGGGCAAGCGGCCTATTTGCCAGGATACCGGAATCGTCACTGTGTTCCTGAAGGTGGGTATGGACCTGCGCTGGGAGAGCACCATGAGCGTTGCCGACATGGTGAACGAGGGTGTGCGCCGCGCCTACATGAATCCGGACAACGTGTTGCGCGCCTCGATCCTGGCGGATCCGGATGGTGCGCGGCGCAATACCGGCGACAACACGCCCTGCGTGATTCACTACGAACTGGTTCCAGGTGACCAACTGGAAGTGCATGTGGCGGCGAAGGGCGGCGGTTCGGAGGCCAAGACGAAATTCGCAATGCTCAACCCGTCGGATTCAGTCGTGGATTGGGTGTTGAAGATGGTGCCCCTGATGGGCGCCGGCTGGTGTCCGCCGGGTATGCTGGGAATCGGCATTGGCGGTACAGCCGAGAAAGCCATGGTGCTGGCAAAGGAAGCTTTGCTGGACCCCATCGATATACACGAATTGCGGGAAAAGGGCGCCGCCAACCGGGCCGAAGAACTGCGCCTCGAATTGTTCGACAAGATCAACCGGCTGGGCATCGGCGCCCAGGGGTTGGGCGGCCTGACCACGGTGCTGGACGTGAAGGTCAGGGACTTTCCTACCCACGCGGCCAACAAGGCGGTCGCGATCATTCCCAATTGCGCCGCCACGCGCCACACTCACTTCACGCTCGATGGCTCCGGCCCGGCCCGGATCGAGCCGCCCAGCCTGGCGGACTGGCCACAGGTCGCCCGGGACACCGGCGGCAATGTCCGGCAGGTCAATCTCGACACGGTCACACGAGAAGAAATCCGCGAATGGAAACCCGGCGATACGCTGTTGCTTAACGGCAAAATGCTGACCGGCCGGGATGCCGCGCACAAAAAAATGGTCGACATGCTCGCGGACGGTGAACAGCTGCCGGTCGATCTGGCCGGCCGTTTCATCTATTACGTGGGCCCGGTTGACCCGGTGCGCGACGAAGTGGTCGGCCCGGCAGGCCCGACTACCGCAACCCGGATGGACAAGTTCACCCGCACCATGCTGGAACAGACCGGCCTGATGGGCATGGTCGGCAAGGCGGAACGGGGACCGGCCGCGATCGAGGCAATCCGTGACAACCAGGCCGTGTACCTGATGGCTGTCGGCGGGGCGGCCTACCTCGTTGCCCAGGCGATCAAGTCAGCCCGGGTGCTGGGGTTCCCGGAGCTGGGCATGGAAGCCATCTATGAGTTCGACGTAAAGGACATGCCGGTGACCGTGGCCGTTGACGTAAACGGCGATTCGGTGCATCAGAGCGGGCCGGAAAAGTGGCGCCTTAAAATAGCGGCGGAAAGCTAGCGTTCAGGCGGGCGGGCGCCCGGCCTGCCCCGCGGGCAAACATTTTGCCGGCTGCTAGACTTAAGGTATGCCTGCATCGCGGGCAGACCACTTTTCGGGAGGAATAACATGAACTCGAAACCACTCCGCCTGGCGGCCCCACTGCTCGCCGGCATGATTTTTCTGCTGCTTGCTTTCTCTTCGCCCGTCGCGGCCGGCAAAGACAATTCCCACC
>JABDLD010000013.1 GCA_013001885.1 Lysobacterales bacterium | reverse complement strand
TGGCCAGCGCCTCTGTCGTCGGGCTCGCCATTGGTTTTGGCTCCCAGGGTATTGTGCAGGATGTCGTCACCGGCCTGACCTTCATTTTTTCGGATCTCATCGACGTTGGCGACCTGGTCGAAATCTCTGGCCAGACGGGGATGGTGAGAGCCATCACCATGCGTTTCGTCGAACTCGAGAACGCCATGGGCGCCACGGTCTACATACCCAATCGCACCATCAACAACATCATCAATTACACCCGTGGTTACGTGCGCTGCCTGGTCGATGTCACTCTGCGCGGCGGCGAAGACTCCAGGCTGGCCACAGAACGCGCTGCAACGGCACAGATGCAGGGCACGTTCGAGCAGTTTCCGGGAATTTTCATCACCAAACCCACCTCGGAAGGGCGAATCAAATTTCGGTCCGGCAGGGAGATCCTCAGGATCAAGTTCCGGGTCTGGCCCGGCCGCGGACAGCCGATCGAGACCACTTTCGTGCAGCAGCTAACGGCCGAGCTGAAGCAAACCGATCCGGACTTTCAACCCTGGATGATCGCAATCGGTTACGAAGTCGAGGAGAAGCGACAGCAAACGGTGCAGACCTGGCCCTGGCGGACACGCTCGAGCTAACCCGCGCCGGAGTGCGAAGCGCGGAGGGAACCTGAGCCGCGCAGCGCTTCAGGCTTCTGGTCCAGCGCATTGTTGGATGCCGATCTAGCGGTGACGAAACCGGCGATGCTGCCATACTGACAGCTACCAAGAATTCTCGACGGCAACCTTGATGTCCTCAAGATCCTGAGCGATTGCTTTGCACAGAGACTTCCTGGCCATCCAGCCTGTCAGAAGCCACATCAACCTGGCTCCGACGGTTTGCGGTTGGCAGTAGAAGGTCATTGCCAGTCGTGTTCCGGTGGGCATTGGAGCAAGTTCTAAGCGAGACTTGTATATGCAACCATGGCTTTCGGCGCGAGTCTCGTAAAATGATAGCTCATCGGCATCCGTTACCCACATGACTTCGACCGCGTCTCGGCCCATCCACTCGCGGGTTTCCTTCCATTTCAGACCAACGATGCCGCCATCGTTGCCTGGCTCAAGGACCTCGATGTCCTTGATTGCAGAAATAACTGCAGCAGCGTTCCCGATGTCAGAGATTACGGCCCAAACCGCTGCAGGGGGTGCCTTGATTTCTTTCGATTCGGAGGAGATCAGATTCATTGGCCAATACTACTTCAGACTCGCTTGTTTTAGGATATTTTTTAATTTTCCGGGTGGTATACCCGGGTTTAGTTTTCCAGCGACGGTTACTGTACCGGGCTTGTGCGGGTGGTGATATGGCTCATGGAATCCAGTATTGCTGAGCTGTGCCACCACACTCACCAACGGTGCGCTTCTATAGCTCTTATGATACCCGGTCGGTTATGCTTCAAAGCATGGTCGAAAGCTCTTTCTTTATCGAACTGCGCAGGCGCAAGGTCTTCCAGACCGCCGCGGTATACATTGCGGTGGCCTGGGGTGCGACCGAGATACTGGTCACGGTCGCGGAACGTCTTTTCTTGCCTGCCTGGATTCCTACCCTGGTTGTCATTGCTTTCGTGGTCGGCTTCCCTGTGGCCATGTTCCTGGCCTGGACCTTCGACATCACCTCGGAGGGTATCCAACGCACCACCATTGAGAGCCGGCGGGGAAAAGCCAGCGTGGCGCTCGCGGCGGCGCTACTTATCGCCGGTACCGCGGGGCTGTTTCTGCTGATTCAACCTGCCCTGCAGTCGCAACAAGCGGGTGACAAATCCACGATGGCTATTCCGAACAGCCTGGCCGTGCTGCCGTTTGTCAACGCCAGCCAGGACCCGGCCGACGCCTGGCTCAGTGAGGGTCTCAGCGATGAGTTGCGGGACCAGTTGGGACGGGTAGCGGGTATCCGTGTGGCAGCGCGGTCTTCGTCCGTTGCAGCCCGGGCGCAAGACCTCGATGCGCTGACCATCTCCGAGCGTTTGCGCGTCACCCACCTGGTCGAGGGCAGCCTGCGCCGCACGGGCGACAAGCTGCGTGTATCGGTGCAATTGATCGAAGGTGAGAGCGGCCTGGTGTTGTGGTCGAGGAACTTCGAACGTGGCCCCAGGGAGCTGATCACCGTGCAGAATTCGATCGTCATGATGCTGGTGCAACAGGTGATACCCGATTTCGGGCCGGTCACGGCCGAGCCGGCAACGCTGAACTACACGGCCAATGAACTGATGCTGATGGCGCGCCACAAGATGCAGCAGGTCCGGGATAGCCAGGTGGTGGACGTCGAAATGCTGCAGGAAGGCATCGGCCTCTACCGCCAGGCGTCCGAAGCAGACCCGCAGTCGGCGTTGGCGCACAGCCGCCTGGCCGATGCCCTGTTGTACCTGGGTGATATCGAGGCTGCCGAGGCGCCGATCTTCAAGGCGCTGACGCTGAACCCCAACCTGTCCGAAGTTCAGAACACGCTGGGCTCATTCTACTGGGTCAGGGGCCTGCCCGAGGCGGGCACGGCGTTCGAGCGGGCCGTGGAACTCAACCCGAACAACGCCGACGCGCTGGCCAACAACGCATACTGGCGCTGGTTCCAGAAACTCTCCGTGGAACACGTTGCAGAGTACTACGCACGTGCGCTGGAGCTCGACCCGCTCTCACTGTCGCGCTATGCGGCGCTGGGCGAGTTCTACGGGCACGCTGGATTGCTGGACAACATGTATGAGGTCATCGAGCGCATGCAACAGAACTTCGACACCGCCGATGCCTACAGGGTGACCAGCAGGTTGCTCGAATTGGCCGGCCGCATTGATGAATCTGTGGCCTGGGCCTTGCGAGCGCGGGACCGCGAGCCGGACAACCCGGACCACGTCTCGAAACTGGCGGAACTCTACACGCACATGGGCGACTTCGAGACGGCCCTGCAACTCGAGCCGGAACCGGGCATCGGCCTGCTGTTCCTGATGCGGCGCTACGAGGAACTGATCGATCAAGCCGAATTCATGGTCATCGAGCGGCCACAGGATGTCGGGCTTCGCTACCTACTCGCGTTTGCCTATAATGCGACCGGGCAGTTCGAATCGGCCATTCATATCCTGAGCGCGACCGGACAACCCGACACCGTTTTGGAAGAGAGGATACGCTCGGCTTCCGATATCGAGGGCTTCTTCGCCCTGATAAATGCCCTGGCGGGCGCCGGCCAGGTCGACCTGGCGAAGGAACTGGCGGGTCTTTGGGAAATCGAGGTCTGGGAGCCAATCCCCGACTGGTGGAACAGGGCTTACGGGGCCTGCGGACACGCGGTTATGGAACAGGACGATAAAGCCCTGGAATTGCTGCAACGCATCGAGGACAGTCCCCGGCTGCCCTGGGTCCCGGTCATAAGGGACTCGTTCTGCTTTCAAAGGTATGCGGAAACCCCCGCTTACCAGGCACTGATTCACCATGTGGAGGAACGCCAGGCGGCGAAGCGCAAGCAGTTGCCTTCCACGTTGGCAGAGTTCGATGTTGCCCTGGATCAGTTACCGCTGAAGTAAGGGGTCAACGCCAGGGTCACCACGAGATCAGGTCAGAACCTGCGCGTGAATCCGACGTTGAATGCCTTATCGATTTCAAGGAGGTTTTCGGCTTCGATTGTCCGGTAATAAGTCGCGGAAATCCCGTAAAGCTCGCTGAAGTTGTAATCGAAACCGATACCGGCGTTGATGTATTCGTGTTTTATGGTTTGGTCGTGGCGCCAGCCATTCTCGTTGTCGTACCTTTCTTCATAGGGTTCAAAATCTTCCGGGTAGCTGAGTGCGTTCGGAGCTATACGACTGGTCAGAAAAATGCGTGGTGCGAACCGCGGGGTTACGTAATAGCTCGCTGACAGGTACATCAGCCAGTAATTGAGATCAACACCCACCACTTTTTCCGAAATTGCGTAGGAGATGTCGGCCTGAAAGGTCCAGTCCGAAAAATACGGGGTGAAATCCAGCGATGCGCCCAGGTGCAGTTCATTGAGCCCCTTACCAATGACTGCAGCGCCATAAATCGGATAATCCGAAACGGGCGTCCCATAAGAAATATACGGCGAAATCCTCAGCGGCCCATCGAGTGCAAGATATCGCACACCAAAAGTAAAATCCTGTAACCCGCCGTGGTAATCGCCGTCATCGATGAACCTCAGGTCCGGTGGCGTGTATTCCCAAAAATCGAGGCGGGGGTTGTGGGTTCCGAAACCGATGGGATCAACGAGACGTTTTTGCACGTAAGCGATGCCGGCGAAAAGCTGCCACTTTTCATTCAGGGAGAAGACGCCGGAAAGCTGGATGGCGTGCGAGTCCGTGGTACCGCTATCGAACGTGAGCGTATCGGAGGTGAAGTCAGCCGTGTGTACGTAGTAGTAATCCAGGCGGATGCTGTCGTCGAATTCAGCTTTACGTTCCTGGGCTTCCGTGACAGACATCACGGTTAAAAATACACTGGCAAGTGCAACTCGAAACATGGTTTGACCTCCTTATTTAAATTATTGGAGCGTCCGGTTCAGTTTTACCACAAGCTTTTCCATTAATACACTTAGTGAGCTCGAAAGCTTGTCGTGCATGCGGGTGTTCGGATGAGTTCAACCGGCGTCACCGACACAAATTAGGCCGCTGTTCAGTGGACCGCGTCGGGTGCCAGGATGCACGATGGTTCGACCACGTCGCTTTTGAGGTGACGGTGCAGGTTGCGACAGTCCGGGCACCAATTGGCGCCGAAAGTCACCATCAGAAACTTCCCTTCCTGCCGCGCCCTCTCCCGGGCCTCTTTTACGGCCGCCCGGGCATCGGCTTCACCGTCGTAAGGCAGGCTAGCCACGTCGGCCAAGGGGTCGTAGTTGGGTTTCTGGCTGAAGAGTTCTTCGAACAGTTGGTTATTCTCGTCCTGCAACAGCCGTACCTGGTGCTACAACTGGCCCAGCCTTGTCTGATCGACGACGACCCGACCGCCAAGTTGCAGCGCAATATGGTAGGCAAGCAATCCGCAGACGAATACCGCTGCTAACACAAGACTCCGGCGTTTGCGTAGCCTGTTGAACTTCGATGGGTGAGCCATAGGTCAGGATCGGTGCGCGAGTCATGTTACAGCGATCATGCCGTGGTCGAGGCTAATCAGGAGGGCTCCGGCACCGAGTTCATCCCCGTCGCCGAAAGCAAGGAAGAGCAAAACGCTGCAAAGCGATCCTATGACCGCGTGCTGTTAGCCGACCAGGCCGAGATCAATCGCTACCTCAAGGCCATTCTGCCTGAGCGGCTTAAGCCCTGCCGTAACCTTGCCGTAATCAAGTGGTGACCTTGTGGTAATCATAGGTAAATGTCAGGGTCGGTTTGCCTATAAATCATACTTCCGTTGGGTTCACTGAGGATCATCCGAATCCAGTACGGCAGCAGGAGCATATTTACATACCTTCACTATGAGATTAGGTACAAGGGTTTATCCCATCACGTATGGTGGCTTTTTGAAGGGGACGATGTAGGGAAAAAACAAGGCCCCTGAAACAGAGGCTTAAATACTTCTTATATATCTTTCTGAATTAACCGCCTTTTTAATGGCTGGGGGAGAGGGATTGACTCGCCACATCCTGTGGCTCGCCCTTCGGGCGTACTGCGCTACGCTACGTACGTCCAAATCGGCTGTCCTGCCGATTTGTCGATCCCCGTCGCGCGTTGCGCAACTGCGGCTCTCATCGCCACCTCCCGCAACGATAAACGAAAAGACCGCCCGGTGGGCGGCCTTTTCATTTATGGCTGGGGGAGAGGGATTCGAACCCCCGCTGGCGGAGTCAGAGTCCGCAGTCCTACCACTAGACGATCCCCCAAGAGAGCGTCTCGCTTCGTAAGTAAAGAACTTAACGCTTGGAGTACTGAGTCGCCTTGCGTGCTTTGTGCAGGCCGACTTTCTTACGCTCCACTTCGCGTGCGTCGCGGGTTACATAACCGGCTTTACGCAGCGGCTTGCGCAGTTCTTCATCGTACTCGATCAATGCGCGGGTCACGCCCAGGCGAATCGCGCCGGCCTGTCCCGAGATGCCGCCGCCGGTGACGGTGGCGTTGATGTCGAAGTTCTCGATCATTTCCAGCTTTTCCAGCGGCTGGCGAACGATCATGCGGGCCGTTTCGCGGCCGAAAAATTCGTCCAGCGGACGATCATTGACCATGATCTGTCCTTTGCCTTTAGTCAGGAAGACGCGAGCGGTTGAAGACTTGCGACGTCCGGTTCCGTAATACTGTTGCGTTGCCATATCTTGTATCCGTTTCTATCGGGCTCAGAGATCGAGCACTTTGGGCTGCTGCGCGGCGTGCGGATGATCCGGGCCTGCATAAACATGCAGTTTACGGAACATGGCGCGCCCCAACGGATTCCGGGGCAACATGCCCTTGACCGCTGCCTGGATAACCCGCTCGGGGTGCTGATCCAGCTGCTTTTCCAGGTTGATTGATTTAAGGTTGCCGATGTAGCCGGTGTAACGGTGGTACATCTTGTCTTTCAGCTTGTTGCCGGTGACCCGTATTTTCTCAGCATTGACAACGATGATGTTGTCGCCGGTGTCCACGTGCGGCGTGAATTCCGGCTTGTGCTTGCCGCGCAGCCGGCTTGCCAATTCGGCGGCCAGCCTGCCCAGCGTCTTGTCTGTCGCGTCGACCAGGCACCAATCGCGCACTACGGTCTGCGGCTTTGCTACGTACGTTTTCATATCATTCTCTCAGAAAAAACCCGCGTACCAAAAGTCCGCAGGTGAAGAGCGGGAATTTTACTGGCTTCCGCCCCTGGAATCAACCATTCTCAAACTAAATTTTCAGCCGGTCAACTACTTTGCCGCCTGCCAGGTGAGACTCAACGATTTCATCGATGTCCGTTTCATCCACGTAGGTGTACCAGGTTCCTTCCGGATAAACCACGCAAACCGGCCCTTCTTCACACCGGTCCAGGCAGCCGGACTGGTTGACCCGCACCTTGCCTTCGCCGGACAAACCCAGCTTCTTGATCTTTTTCTTGGCGTATTCCCGGGCCTGAACGGAACCGCATAGATTGCAGCTGGGCCGCTCGGAGCCTGGTCCGCGGTCGTTGACGCAAAAGAATATATGTCGTTGGTAATAGCTCATAAAGGAGTCTCGTTTCCCTTCTCCCGCCTTTGGCGGAAGGCGGCTGCACTCGACAGCGTGTCATCATTCGCTCGACCCCTCCGGTACTGTTAGCTTTGCTCAACTTAACCATCGGGGGCCGGCGGGTCGCCTATGGCTCCACGGGCGCGCATTATACTAAAATAGTGGCCATGGACAGGAACTTCTCAAAAATTGACCGCCTGATCGCCTCGATCGACGAAGCGCTGCGCATCACCACCGGTGAAGCACCCGCGCCTTTCCGCCAGAACCCGGCCGGAGACATCACCTCGGCTGAGCTGGACGAACAGCAACGGCGGCATGCCGCCGGCCTGATGCGCATAAACCACACCGGAGAAATTTGCGCCCAGGCCCTGTACGCCGGACAGGCCGCAACGGCCCATCATGACGCCACCCGGGAAGCCATGCAGAGTGCCGCGGAAGAAGAAATCGATCACCTTTCCTGGTGTGAAGAGCGCCTGAAGGAACTGGACAGCCGGCCGAGCGTGCTCAATCCGCTCTGGTATGCAGGCTCTTTCGCCATCGGGGCTGCAGCCGGGATTGCCGGCGACGACTGGAGCCTTGGTTTTGTCAAGGAAACGGAGAACCAGGTCGAGGCCCATCTGGAGGATCACCTGGAAAAGCTGCCGGCCGGTGACGCCCGCAGCCAGGCCATTCTCGACCAGATGAAAGCAGACGAAGCAAAGCACGCGGAGATGGCCGAGGATGCGGGGGCTCGGGACCTGCCCGAACCCATTCGCCGGGCGATGACGTTCACCGCCAACATCATGAAGTCGCTGGCCTACCGGGTTTAACTCACGGCGCCCCCGCCTTGATTTGGGCACGCAACTGGCCCAGGGTCTGCGCTTCAACGGGCATCGCATCGCCCGGATTTCGCCAGTTCAGGTCCCATTCCGCCAAATCGTTCGCGGCGGAGACCGGAAATTCCGTATCGGCAAATTCGGCCACACCCTTCAGGCGCATGGACGCCTCCCGAATTTCGTTTCCGACACGGATTGAGAAAGCAAAGTTCAGGTCGAATTTGCGCCGGGTGTCGCCTGCTTCCGTGATTTTCCCGCCGACAGACCACGGCGCCTGGAACCCGCCTTCGGCTGAGCCGGTGTCGAGATAAATGTGGTTGATCTCATCCAGCACGTCCACATCGGCCGAGCCGTCAATCTGCGTCGGACCCGCGGGGGCAGACCGCTCGAGCAGGCGCAGCGCCAGCTGCATCATCAACGCGGCCGCATCCAGCGAAGCCGCCGCCTCCTCTTTGTGGTGGATAAAACCGCGGGTCAACACCGCCTTGCCCCCGATCAGCAGTATCTCGCCTTTTTCGGTATCCCCCGGCATATTGAGTTCGGCCCGCACCAGCAAGTCGCCGCAGTCGCAGCGAAACAGTTCCCAGTTGGCGTGATAGCCCTCGCCCGGAAACTCGACGTCCAACTCGACACTGGAAGGATCGGCCCAGCGTGTTTCCGGCGCCAGGTCCGCAGCCAGTCCGGCAGAGCTGACCAGCAACCATAAGGGTAAGATCCAGATGCTGTACCTGTGTGCTGTTTTCAAATTTGGCCTCCGTTGAAAAATAATTCGCGCAGCGCCGCCCCGGGATCCGCAGCGCGCATGAACGCTTCGCCCACCAGGAAGGCGTTGATATCCGACCGGCGCATCCGTTGCACATCGGCCGACGAATGAATCCCGCTTTCCGTAATCATCGTCCGCTGCTCGGGCACCAGCGGCCGCAGGCGTTCTGATGTTCCCAGGTCCGTGGTGAAGGTATGCAGATCGCGGTTGTTGACTCCGACCAGGCTTGCGCCCGTATCCAGCGCCGCCTCGAGTTCATCCTCATCGTGGACTTCGACCAGCACGTCCAGCCCAAGCTCCCGGGCCAGTCCGTCCAGGTGCTGCAGTTGATCCCGCTGCAAAGCCGCCACGATCAACAGAATACAGTCGGCGCCGAGGGCGCGTGATTCGTATACCTGCCAGGGATCCACGACGAAGTCCTTGCGCAGAACCGGCAGGGCGCAGGCCTGCCGCGCTTCGACCAGGAAATCCTCGCTGCCCTGGAAATACTGCGCGTCGGTCAGCACGGACAGGCAGGCCGCCCCGGCGTCTTCATAACTGACTGCAATATCGGCAGGCCGGAAATCCGCCCGGATTACGCCGGCACTGGGAGACGCCCTCTTGACCTCGGCGATCACCGCGTTACCGCCTTTGGCCAGGCGTGACACCCGCTTGGCGAAACCACGCGGCCGCGGCTGGTCATCGGCCCTGGCCGAAATGGTCGCCAGGTCCTGCAGGCGGCTCCGCGCGGCTATTTCTTCCGACTTGGTTTCGAGAATACGCCTGAGTATTGACGGTATTTCTGCCCGGCTGGTCACTCAGAGCCTCGACGTGTAATCGACCAGGGCTTCCAGCTTCGCCCAGGGTTGACCGGCTGCCAGCAACTGGGCGGCCGTTTTGACTCCGGCTTCCAGACTTGCCTCCAGGCCTGCAACGTACAATGCCGCTCCGGCGTTCAGCGCGATGACCCGGCGGGCCCGCTCCGCCACATCGCCGGGCGCCCCGGACAGGGCGAGCCGGATCAGGGCTAGTGACTCGTCGGCACCGGCCACTTCCAGCCCCGCCAGAGAAGTGCGCTCAAAGCCCAGATCTTCGGGGCGGATTTCAAATTCTCTTACCGAGCCGCCCGTCGCCTCCGCGACGTGAGTGCAGGCCGCGGCGCTGATCTCATCCAATCCGTCCTCGGAGTGGACAACCATCACGTGCTCGGCCCCGAGGCGATTCAAAACTTCAGCAACCGGCCGGCACAGGGCGTCGTCGTAGACGCCGATCAGCAAGCGTTTGACGCCGGCCGGATTGGTCATCGGGCCCAGCAGATTGAAAATCGTCCGCATACCCATTTCTTTGCGCGGCCCGATGGCGTGGCGCATCGCGCTGTGATGCGACGGAGCGAACATGAAACCGACACCAACCGCATCGACACAACCGGCAACCTGGGCCGGTGTGAGCCCCAGGGTGACCCCTGCGGTTTCCAGCAGGTCGGCACTGCCCGAACTGGATGAAACCGAGCGGTTGCCGTGCTTCGCCACCCGGCCCCCGGCGGCCGCAACCACGAAAGTCGCGGCGGTGGAGACATTGAACAGGTTGGCGCCATCGCCCCCGGTGCCGACGATATCCACCAGGTGCTCGCCGGCAACGCTGACCCCGCTGGCGAGTTCACGCATGACCATGACCGCGCCGGTGATTTCGTCGAGTGATTCGCCCTTCATGCGCAGGCCCATCAGGAATGCGCCTATCTGCGCATCGGTGGCTTCACCGCTCATGACCTGGCGCATCACGGCCTGCATCTCTTCAACCGACAGGTCTTTTCGTTCGGAAACTCGTGCCAGCGCCTGTTTGATGTCCACTCCCCGTCCTCCCGCTCAATACAGCATGCTGATCGACTGCAGAAAATTCTTCAGCAGGTCGTGGCCGTTCCGGGTCAGAATCGACTCGGGATGAAACTGCACGCCTTCAATATCGTACAGCCTGTGTTTCACTCCCATGATTTCGTGCCCGCCCTGGTATTCGCACCACGCCATCACGTTGAGGTCTTCCGGAATTGAATCCGGCTGCAGCACCAGGGAGTGGTAGCGGGTCGCTTCGAACGGCTGCGGGAGGCCATGGAAAATGCCCTGGCTGCGGTGGTAGATCATCGAGGTCTTGCCGTGCATGATCCGTTCGGCCCGCACCACCTTGGCTCCGAACGCCTGGCCGATACACTGGTGGCCCAGGCAAACCCCCAGTATGGGCATCATCGGGCCCAGGGTTTTTACCACTTCCAGGCAGATACCGGCCTCGTCCGGCGTGCACGGCCCCGGCGAGATGACGATGCCCTCCGGCTTCATCTTCGCAATGTCTTCGACCGTGACAGCGTCGTTACGAACGGTTTCAACTTCCGCGCCCAACTCTCCCAGGTATTGCACCAGGTTGTAGGTGAAGGAGTCGTAGTTGTCTATCATCAGGATCATGGTTTCGCTTCCTGCGTGTTGGGCCTGTCAGGGCTTAATATAATTTGTCCACGCTTCCATGCGCATCATGACCTTGCGGATGACGTGTGTCGC
>JABDLD010000008.1 GCA_013001885.1 Lysobacterales bacterium | reverse complement strand
CCGCAATGGAATCCGTGACAAAGCTGGCCGCGGAAGTTGAGGTGGTCCGAAGTTTCCGGCGCTTCCGCCAGTGTATTTGCAGCGCCGTCAGTCGTTAAATAGCTCACTTCCTCTTTGATACAGGGCGAGGGCCACGACGGGTCAGCGACCCAGTGTCCCTTGCGTTCGGTGTAATGGGTGGCCGGCGGTTCGCTTTCCAGGATGAAGCTGCGCAGCATCGGCTCGTCCATCACTCCGGTGTCCTTGCCCTTGAGCCAGTGGTCCCACCACCTCAGACTCTCCTGGGTGAAACCCATGGCCGGCCCCGGCACGCCCTCTTCCGGATAGTTGTGTGACCATGCGCCGATCAGGCCCTTACGTGGCACCGACAAGCCGGCCAGTAAGCGCGGAATGGAATTGTTGTAGGCATCGCCCCAGCCGCCCACTGCGTAAACCGGCACTTCGATCGCGCTGTGGTCCTCCCGCACCGAGCCGTGCTTCCAGAACGCATCGCGCCGTTGATGCTGCAGCCAGGCCTCGACATACGGCGGCGTTTTGTCCAAACGTTCCAGCCAAAGGTCGCGCCATTCGTCACCTACCCAACGGGGGTCGGGCGGCTGGGCGTTGTAGCCGAACATGACCGCCGCCCACGGCAGCATCTGCGAGGCCAGGACACAGCCGCCCATGTAGTGGACATCGTCATGGTAGCGATCGTCGGTGAACCCGATGGTGATAACGGCCCTGAGCTGCGGGGGCCGGCGCGCAGCGACCTGCAGGCTGTTGAAACCACCCCAGGATTTGCCGAACATGCCGATGCTTCCGGTGCACCAGGCCTGTGCTGCAATCCACTCCAGTACTTCCAGGCAGTCGTCCTGCTCCTGCTGCAGGTATTCGTCATACAAAATCCCGCCCGACTCGCCGCTGCCGCGCAGGTCCACCCGAACGCAGGCGTAACCGTGCCCGGCCAGGTAGGGGTGGCGGATCGCGTCACGAATCGCGGTGCCGTCATTTTTGCGGTACGGGATGTACTCCAGCAGTGCGGGAAACGGCCGGTCAGCGGCCTCGACGGGAAGCCAGATCCGGGCTGCCAGCCGGGTGCCGTCCGTCAGGGTGATCCAGGTGTTCTCTGTCTCGCGTATGGCGTGGGGAAAATCGGTCTTGATGCGTTGCATGCACAGATACCTTTTGACTTGCTCCGGGCTGTCATCAATAGTACGGGATAATGAATTGCAAAGTAGGTCAGCCGCTGCCGAATTTACCGCGCCGAAAGTTCCTGCACACTTCCTCTCTGGCTCTTTTGGGTCTGGCCGGCGGCGGCATTCCAGGCATCAGCCGCGCCGTGGGCGGCGATGTCTTGCATATCCGCAACTACCAGGACCTGTCTTCCCTGGATCCGGTCAGCTTCGTGTCCAGCGCCGAGGGCATGGTGATGACCGCGATTTTTCAGAACCTCCTGCAATTCAGATCCGACGGCAGCTGGGATACGCAACCCGACGCCGCCGAGTATTTTGAACAGCTGGACGCAACCCGTTACGCGTTTCGTTTGAAACCCGGCCAGATGTTCACCAACGGCCATGGCGAGATGACCGCGGATGACGTCAAATTCTCGTTCGAGCGGGTCGTCGATCCTTCGATGCACGCGCTCAACCTGCCCGACATGGGGCCCTTCAGCCACGTTGAAGTCCACGATCGCTACTCTGGGGTGCTGGTTCTGCGCTCACCTTATGCCGCTTTCATTCCGGTTGCTGTGGCTGGACCCACGGGCGTCATCCTGTCGCGCCACGCAGTCACGGCCGGCGGCGGGCGTTTCACCACGAACCCACCGGCGTGCTCCGGCCCTTACCGGTTCAAAAGCTGGCAGGCCCAGCGCAAGACGGTGCTGGAGAGAAATCCGCTTTGGCCGGCCGGCAAGGCGCCTTTTTCACAAATTCACGTCTACGCAATGACGGATGAAAAGGCCGCCGAGATGGCTTTTGAAGCCGGCCAACTGGACTGCGCGCGCATATCCGTTGAGTCTACCGGGCCGTTTGAACGGGATATGCCGCCCGGCGGATCCATCCGGATACTGCCTTCGGGGCGCAATTACTGGCTGGGCATGAACCGGGAGAACTCCGCACTGGCCGATATCCGAATCCGGCAGGCGATACAGTACGCCATCGACGCACAGGCGGTGGTCGAGGCTGCCTGGTTCGGATTAGCACCAGTTTCCACCGGGCCCATACCCGAAGGAATGATAGGCCACCGGGAGCGATCGCTGATTCCGCCCGCGGGAAACCCGCAGAAAGCGAGGCAATTACTGACAGATGCGGGCGTCACTTTACCCCTGCGATTGCGGCTGGACGTCAACAACGCCGCGCTCGAACTCACCGCGGTCCAGGTGATGCAGTGGTCATTGAAAAAGGTCGGGATAGAGGTCGAAATTCGTGCGCAGGACAGCAGCACCTTTCTCACGATCGGCCGGGAGGCGGTCAACAATCGGTGGCGCGACGTGCAACTGTTCATGCAGAGCTTTACCGGCATGGCGGATCCTTACTACTCGCTGACGTGGTTCAGTTCCAGCCAGCTGGGGATCTGGAACTGGGAACGGTTCAGTAACGAGGAATTCGACCGGTTGAACCAGCGCGCGATTGAGACCACGGACCCATCCGAACGCAGCAAAATGTACCGGCATATGCAGGACCTGATGGAAGCATCTGGTTGTTACCGCTTCATTACCAATGGTGTCATGCCGCAGATTTACCGCAATACCATCGAACCGGCCTTTCGGGCCGACGGCTATGCAATGTTGCGGAATATCCGGCCGGCTGCCTTTCGCAGCAGATCCTGATGCTCGCATTCATCATCCGGCGCGGTCTGCTCTCCCTGCTCATCCTGTTCCTGGCGGTCAGTTTGCTGTTCGGTATGATCCACATTGCGCCCGGTGATCCGGCCAGCGTGATGCTCGGACCGAGAGCGACGCCCGAACTCAAGGCCGAATTTGCGCGGCGCATGGGCCTGGATCAGCCCCTCGTCATGCAGCTGGGAACGTTTTATGCCCGTCTCGCGCACGGTGATCTCGGCGTTGACCCGTTTTCGGAACGCAAGGTTTCAGAGATCGTATTCGAGCAACTGCCCTTTACACTGATCCTGGTGCTGACGGCGATCGGAGGGGCAAGCCTGGTCGGCATTCCACTCGGCTGTTTCTCCGCCATTCGGCGAAACTCGCTGCTCGACCGCCTGACGGCAGTGATGTCAGTGGCGTTTATCGCCATTCCATCCTTCGTGGTGGCGCTATACCTGCTGCTCTGGCTGGCCGTGAGCTTGCGCTGGTTTCCGGCCATTGGCGCCGGGGAAACCGGAAATTATGCAGACCAGGCGCGGCACCTGGTGTTGCCGGCTGTCGCCCTGGGCCTCGGCTGGGTCGGGTACATAGCACGCCTGGTGCGCTCATCCATGCTGGAGGTGATGGAAGAAAATCACATCCGTACCGCCCGGGCCTTCGGCTTGCCCGAGCGCACCATCATCGTTCACTACGCCTTGCGCATCGCTTTGCTTCCCACCGTCACCATCCTGGGTATGGGGATCGGCAGCATGTTGTCCGGGGCGTTGTTTGCCGAAATCGTATTCTCGCGGCCCGGCATCGGCAAATTGCTGTACGAGGCGGTGCTCACCCGGAACTATCCGATCGTCATGGGCGCCGTGCTGGTCACCACCGGCTTTTTTGTGTTCAGCACCCTGGTTTCGGATGTCGTTAACGCCATGCTGGACCCGCGCCTGCGCGAACGGCCGGGGGAATAGGCATGTCAGCGACAGCAGGCACCGTTTACCGCATCTTCGCCGGCCTGAAAAAGGATCCGCTGGGCATGGCCGGCTTTGTGCTGGTCAGCCTGATCGTATTTTTGGCCGTATTCGCCGCCTGGCTGGCCCCTTACGATCCCCTTGAAGTCGACGTGTATAACCGTCTCGCCAGCCCTTCGTTTGCCCACTGGCTGGGTACGGATCAACTGGGCAGGGATATTCTGTCGCGCGTACTTTACGGCGGCCAGGTGGCGCTTCGGGTTTCACTCCTCGCGATTTCCATTTCCATGGCTGTCGGCCTGGTGCTGGGGATGCTGGCCGGTTTCGGGCCGCGCTGGCTGGACCGTGTCCTGGTCGTGGCATTTGACACGGTCCGCTCGTTTCCGACCATCATGTTTGCGCTGGCCGTGGTCGCGTTGACCGGCCCGTCGCTGAACACGGTGATCGGCGTGATCATCGTCACTTCCATCCCGGTATATGCCCGCGTTGTGCGCACCCAGACGCTGGCGCTTCGCGAGCGGGATTTCATCCTGGCGGAACGCGCTATGGGCGCATCGACTTTTCGCATCCTGCGGCATCACGTGTTGCCCAATATTATTGCGCCGCTGTTCATCCTGGCGTCGATGGATGTGCCCGCCGTGGTCGGCATGGAAGCCGGGCTCAGTTTTCTCGGGCTGGGCGTGAGTCCGCCGACGCCCAGCTGGGGCAGCATTCTCAATGACGGCTACTCCTATTTGCGAAACTCGCCATGGCCGATCATCGCCGGCGGACTGCCGCTGATCGCGGTGACCCTCGGGTTCACCTTTTTTGGTGAATCGCTGCGGGATATTTTTGATCCCAGGCTGCGCAGGAAGGATCAATGAGTCAGCCCGTTCTGAAAATTCGCGACCTGTCGGTCAGCTACCAGACGGAGGCAGGGCCCCTGCAGGCTCTGCGGGACGTTACGTTTGCCGTGCCGGCTGGAAAAATCATTGGTATTGTCGGTGAGAGCGGCTGCGGCAAATCCACTTTGATTTCAACCATTATCCGGCTGATCGCTCCCAATGCCCGAATAGGAAAAGGGTCGATCCTGTTCAAAGGTGATGACTTGCTGCGGATGACATCTGCCGAAATGCGCGCGCTGCGCGGTGACGAAATTTCGATGGTGTTCCAGGATCCGATGACCAGCCTGAATCCCGTTCGGCCGATCGGCCGGCAGATGGCCGATGTCCAGCACCGTGACGCACTGAGCCGAAGAGAGAAGAATGCACGCTCAGAGTCAATGCTCGGACGGGTAGGCATACCGGATCCGGCAGCGCAGTTGACCCGTTACCCGCACCAGCTTTCCGGCGGAATGCGTCAGCGCGTGGCCATCGCCATGGCCTTGATGGCTGAGCCGTCCCTGCTGATTGCCGATGAACCGACCACCGCGCTCGATGCAACACTCGAAGTGCAGATCATTCACCGTTTACAGGAACTGCAACGCGATTTTGGTTGCTCCATCCTGTTCATCTCGCACCATCTCGGCGTGATCGCGGAACTTTGTGATGAGGTCGTCGTGATGTATGCCGGTGAAGTTGTCGAGAGCGGACCCATGCGCGATGTGTTTCTCGAACCCCGCCACCCGTATACGCGGAAATTGCTCGAGTGCGATCCGGCCCGCATCGCCGAGCCTACCCGGGACCTGCCGGTGATCGAAGGCAGCCTGCCTAACCTGGTGCAACTTCCGGACGGTTGTATTTTCAGGGAGCGGTGCCCGAAAACAATAGAGCGATGCGGCCTGCAGCGGCCCCGCCTGGCCGGTGACGGACACCAGGCTTCCTGTCACCTGCTGGACACGGCTGAATGAATACCCTGCTGGCCATCCGTGATCTGCACGTCCGTTACCCGCTGAAAACAGGATTATCCGCACTGGCCGGAAACCGGCCCTCGTTTGTCGATGTCGTACACGGCGTTTCACTGGATATCAATCGAGGCGAAACCGTGGCCATCGTGGGTGAGAGCGGTTCCGGGAAAACGACTTTGGCCATGGCCGTTTGCGGTCTGGCCCCGGTTTTTCGGGGCGAGGTCCGTTTTGACGGCCGGCAACTGGAGCGGGAAAGGAATAACCGGCTGAACCCGGACCGCAAGCGCGTGGCGCTGATGTTCCAGGACCCTGTGGGCTCGCTCAGCCCCAGGATGACCGTTCGTAAAATCCTGGCCGAACCGTTCCGGATTCATCGAACCGGTTCGAGCAGCCCCGAACAGGAAGCGCGGCGGCTATTGTCCCTGGTGGGTCTCAGCGAGGATTTTGGCGACCGCTACCCGCACCAACTGAGCGGCGGCCAGGCCAGGCGGGTGGGTGTTGCGCGCGCACTGGCTCTGGAGCCGGACCTTTTGATTGCCGATGAACCCACGGCCGGCCTGGATGTTTCCATCCAGGGCGAAGTGCTGAACCTGATGTCGCGCCTGCAGCAGCAAATGGGTCTTGGCATCATGATCATTACGCATAACCTCAACGTGGTGCGGCATATTGCGGACCGGATGGCGATCATGTACCTGGGGCGATTTGTCGAGCAGGGTGATGCCCAAAAGATCTTCAGCCGGCCACGACATCCCTACACTGAGGCCCTGCTGTCCGCTAATCCCAGTACCGATCCGGATGCGGGAAGCGGCCGGATCGAATTGTCGGGCGAAGTGCCCAGCCTGTTACGGCGTCCGGCCGGTTGTGAATTCAACACACGCTGCCCGCGGGCGGGCGATCGCTGCCGGGTATCGTTTCCCGGGCTGGCCGGCGATTTCGGTGACCAGGCTTACCACTGCCATTTTCCGCTGGATTGAGGCCGCGATCGAAGGGGCGGATGCGGACCTAACGTTAACGATAGCGTGAGTAGCTTATAAATTTAACGGTCCAGCCACGACGGCACGGGCAGTCCCTTTTCACGCAGGAACACAGGGTTATACAGCTTGGATTGATAGCGCGTGCCGAAGTCGCACAATATGGTGACGATCGTGTGCCCCGGCCCCAGCTGTTTTGCGAGCTGGATGGCGCCCGCGACGTTGATGCCGCTGGAGCTGCCCAGACACAGGCCCTCCCCGGACAGCAAGTCAAACAGCACCGGCAGGGCTTCGTCATCCGTAACCTGAAAGGCGTCATCCACCGGCGCGCTCGCAATATTGGCGGTGACGCGGCCCTGGCCGATGCCCTCGGTGATGGAGTTTCCTTCCGCCCGCAGCTCACCATGCTTGAAGTGGTTGAACATGCAGGAACCCATGGGATCGGTCACGGCAATCACCACGTCAGGGTTTTGTTCCTTGAGATAACGCCCAACGCCTGAAATCGTTCCGCCGGTGCCGATGGCGCAGCAAAATGCATCCACGGTGCCGTCGGTTTGCCGCCAGATTTCCGGCCCGGTAGAGCGAAAGTGCCCGTCGCCGTTCGAAAGGTTTTCCCACTGGTTCGCGTACAGGACGCCATGGTCATCGGTTTTGGCGAGGTCCTGTGCCAGCCGGGCCGCGACGTGCACATAATTTTCGGGGTTTTTGAACGGCACGGCGGGCACCTCGTGCAGTTCCGCGCCGAACAGCCTGAGCGTGTCTTTCTTTTCCTTCGCCTGGGTTTCAGGGATCGTGATCACCGTGCGGTAACCGCGGGCATTGCCCACCAGCGCCAGGCCGATTCCGGTATTGCCCGCCGTGCCCTCCACGATAACGCCGCCGGGTTCCAGTTCCCCGCGTTCTTCCGCATCCAGAATGATGTACTTGGCAGCCCGGTCCTTGACCGAGCCGCCGGGATTCATGAATTCGGCTTTGCCCAGGATGGTGCAGCCGGTCAGCTCCGAGGCCTTGCGCAGGCGGATCAGGGGGGTGTTGCCGATGGCATCGACCGTCGTATCGAGTGTATTCATGGGAGAGGTTTCCAGCTTAGGAACGAACTACTGAATAGTAACTGCAAACACCAGCCTTCGTCACCAGGGCTCAGGCGGTCGGCGGAAAACCAAAAAGTGCTGCTGAGGCAGAAAGTCTCCGGTTGATTCCCACTGCAGGCCAAGAACCTCCATTTCTGCCCGCGCCTGCTTCTCAGTCATTTTGTGCAGCGGCTTGATCGGAACCCTCGGATCCTCACCCCGGTATTCAATGAGAACAATGCGACCACCTGGTTTGAGCCCCCGGGCCATGGCTTCACCCATCTCGCGAGGCCAAAAAAATTCATGATAAGCATCGACCATCAGAATGAGATCGACACTGCCGCCGGGCAACATTGGGTCACGCTCAGAACCCAGAATGGTATCCACATTCTGCGGATAGCCCGCCTTTTTTCGGGCCTCGATGATGTCGAGCATTTCCTGTTGAATATCCACAGCCAACACGCGGCCCTCGGGGACCCGTTTGGCAATCCGGAAGCTGAAGTAGCCTGTGCCGGCGCCAATATCCGCGACTATGCTGTCGGGCTGCAGTGGAAGACGTTCCACCAGGCGGTCTGTTCGTTCCTCCCGCTCCCTGTCGGGGCGCTCCAGCCAGTTGGCGCCGAGGTGGCCCATGACATGCGAAATTTCCCGCCCCATGTAGAATTTTCCGGTTCCGTCACGGGTTGCCTGGCGATATTCATAGAAGCCGGCCGGAGACGTTGGCGCTGAGCTTTTTGAGTCGAAGAGCCGCGGATCAATTGCGTCACCCGCGGTCGTTTGCGATGAAGCGAGAAGGGTGAAGACCACCAGAAGCTGTTGTGCTTTCCTCTTTAGAATGGGTTTTTTACCACTCACTTTACTGGTAGGTTTTTCCTTGATGCTTGATCCACCCCGCGATATGTCGTCCCGCGGGATCGTGGTGGGTCCAGTGGATGACCCCGCCTTTCGAATTCCACTCGTACTCGCCGAAAAAATCGACCCGGTCACCCTCGCTCAAGTCGTTGATGCGGGGCGCGAGATCAATATTGTGGCTGATCAGGACCGTTTCTCCGGAGCCCAGCATCACGATGAATTTCTGGTGCCGGGAACCGTCGTTGTCGTCGCGCAACAGCTTCTTGACGATGCCCGCACCCTTGACCTGAACGTCGCTTTGCCCGTTGGCAAAAGCATGCTGCAGCGCAATTTCCGCTTCCATCGACGAAGGGCCGGAAGGGGCGGAGTCCTGATATTGGATATAGCCGTAGGCAAGGAAGGCGATAATGATGATCGGAAGATATTTTTTCATCTGATGATTATAACGGTAGCGACACTCGTGCAATGCAACCGCGCTGGCCATCTTCGCGATTAAACAATTGCAAATGTCCACCATGGGCTTCTGCGATCTGACGCCCCAGGAGCAAGCCAATCCCGCTGCCGCCGGGTTTCGTGGTAAAAAACGGTGTGAACAGGTTGCCGGAATCCGGAAGCCCGGTGCCGTCATCGACGACTTCCAAATCGACTCCTGCAGGCGATTTTCGCCAGCGCACCGTGACCGGCTCGGCTGTTCCAGCGGCCAGATTTGCCTCATGCGCGTTTTTGATCAGATTAATCAGTAGCTGCTCAATTTGCCCCCTGTCGGCGTCAATCTGCAGATCAGGGTGGTCTTCAAGACGAATGACGCAATCGGGTTCCAGAGCTGCGAGGCGGCTGACCAGGCTTTTTATGCTGATGGCCTTCTTGTTCGGAGGTGGCAGGCGAGTCAGCCGCGCATAGTTGTTCATGAAATTACCCAGTGAGCGGGCACGTTCCGTGATGACCTTGAGTCCGGCCTTTGCGTCGGCATCCCAGTCAACGGGCCTCGGCGTCCGTTCGAGCAGGTGGGTCAAGGATTCGGCCAGAGACTGAATGGGTGTGAGGGAATTATTCAGTTCATGGCCGATAACCCGAATCAGACGCTGCCAGGCGAGCCGTTCTTCCTGTCGCAGAGTCAGACTGAGGTCGGTTATTACCAAAAGGTGTTGCGGAATGCCTGCCTCTCGAAAGGTGCTGGCCTGGATCCTGAATTTACCCTGCTTACCGGGAAAGATTTTCTGTACAACTTGCGGTGAGCGAAAGCCAAAACACTCTTCGAGGCCCAGCGATTCTGCCGTTCGTCCCAGCAGATCACTGGATCTTGCGGCAAATAATCCAGCCCCGGCAGGGTTGACCATGGACAGAACCCGATCGTCATTGAATGCCAGGACAGCGGCATCGAGTTCAGCAACGAGTTTGGCCAGCAGCAGGTCTGCTTCGAGACGCTCAAATCTTTTCGCACGTAAGTCTTCGCTAAGCGCGTTGACTTCTGCTATCAACTCCTGCAAAGCGCCGGGGGACGGACCCGTAACACCCCGGAGCGCGTAATCCTGCTGGCGGATCGCCTCCACCAGGTTTGCCAGCGTTCTCAGAGGATATGCCGCCCGGCTGCGGGCGATAACGGCAATAACGAACGATAGAATGGCGGCGGGCAGCCACCCAAACAGCCACGCACCCCAGGGTGCCTGAATGGTGGCCAGGGTCACTGCCGCCAACAACAAGCCCGGAACAGCCAGCAACAGCATCCACGCCAAAATGCGACGCTCGTAGGGCCACTTGCGCGAAACCTTTGCGACTTTGACCCCAGGCGCTCCAGATCCATTCGAACGTGTGGCAGGCCTCATTCGTTGCCGGCATCCTTCATGCCGTACTTTTCCATCCGCCGGTACATCGCGCTGCGGCTGAGCCCCAGTTCACGGGCGGCTTCCTGGATGTTGTTGTCCGTGCGCTCCAATGCAGACCGGATCAGCCATTGCTCTGCCTCTTCCAAAGGCATTGACTCGATGGTCTTTTGCGGCGCAGCTGATTTTTCGAGATGAAGGTCTTGCCGGTCAATTTTTTCATCAGAACACATCAGCACGGCGCGCTCCACGACATGTCCCAGCTCCCTCACGTTACCCGGCCACGTATGGGCCTCCAGGGCAGCAAGGGCCGCCCCGGTGAACCCGGCGGGTCCGGAGCCGTAGCGAATACGGGATTGCTCCAAAAACATCTGTGCCAGCGGCTCAATGTCTTCGCCTCTGTCTCGCAGCGGCGGCAGGTTGATCTGGACCGTGTTGAGCCTGAATAACAGGTCTTGCCGAAATCGCCCTTCTCCGGTCAGCTTTTCCAGTTCGGCATTCGTGGCCGAAACGATGCGCACGTTAACGCGCTGCGTCAGTGAAGAACCGACCCGCTCGAATTCGCCGTCCTCGAGAACGCGAAGCAGTTTTGCCTGCTGAACCTGCGGGATGTCGGCTATTTCATCGAGAAAAAGCGTCCCATCATCAGCCATCTCAAAGCGGCCGACACGATCAGACCGGGCGTCCGTGAAGGCGCCTTTGACGTGGCCGAACATTTCACTCTCAAAAACCGAATCCGCCAGGCCGCCCATGTTGACCGTCACCAAGGGTTGCTCGCTTCTGCCTGATAAGCGGTGAATCAAACGTGCCAACAGGCTTTTGCCGGTTCCGTGTTCCCCGGTGATCAGTACGTTGGCTGCCGAGGGCGCAACCCGGTCCACCAGGTGCAGTACCGGTCTCATAACTCTGGATTCTGCTATGAACTGAGGGTCCCGGCCACCGCGCAGAACGGCATTCTCCGCAGCCAGGCGTTCCTCCCGTCGTCGGGATCGTCCCAGCGCTACCTGGTTTCGCAAAATGCTGAGCAATCGCTGATTTTCCCACGGTTTCTCGACAAAATCTCCGGCTCCTTTCTGCATGGCTTCCACGGCGACCGTGACGCTACTCCATGCCGTCATGACGATGACGGGCAGGTTTCGGTTTACATCCAGCAAATCGGCCAACAATCGAAGGCCTTCACGCCCGGATGTCGTGTCTTCGGAGTAGTTCAGGTCGATGAGAGCCGCATCGAAGTCGGCCGACTTTGCAGACTCGAGGGCTTCAGCAGGCGCGTGACAGGCCACGACATCGTAATTTTCGCTCTTCAGCAGCAACAGAAGTGCCGCAATGACATCACGCTGGTCATCGACGACCAGGACTCTGGTCGGCGCATCAGCCATGCCGTGGGATCAGGACAGTTGTCCGGAATCGGGAAAAAGCGGTTTCGAAAATGAACACTGTTGGGTGGTGATTCATGACGGAAAATTCGTACCTGTCTGTTTTTAAACATTATAGACCCGTTGGCACGGCCTTTGCTTAATTACTCACATGGATAGAGACAGAACCGATGTAAAAGCGCGTAAGCAGCGGCGCAAAAAGGTGCTGGGGGTGAGCGGCGCCCTGGCGGTCGTGATTATTGCTGCATTCGTTTTTACCCTTGAGCCAGCGGCTCCTTCCGTGGATCGCGATACCGTCTGGCTGGGTAAGGTTGAACAGGGCGAACTGATTCGTCAGGTTCGCGGGCCAGGTACGCTCGTACCCAAAGAGGAGCGATGGATTGCGGCCACCACCGACGCATTGGTCGAGCATGTGCGGATCAAGCCCGGCGCCGTTGTTCAGCCGGATACGATCATCCTTGAAATGAGCAATCCGGAATTGGTACAGATACGGCAGGAGGCAGAGCTGGAACTCGAGGCCGCCGAAGCTGACCACCTGGCGCTGAAAGTCAGCCTGATCAACCGCCGGTTCGATGGAGAGGCGAGGCTGGCTGAAATCAAAGCCCAGTACCTGGGTGCGAAACTTCAGGTGCAGGCCGAGGTTGACCTGTTCAAGCAAAACATCATTTCCCGGCTGGACTATGAACGATCCAAGCTGGCTGAAGAACAACTGGGTACCCGCTACGACATCGAGCAGCGGCGGGTGGTCCAGGTAGAAGAATCGATCGAGGCCGAGTTGGCCGCCAGCGAGGCTCGTCTCGAGCGTTTACGCAATATCCTGGTGCTGCGCGAAGCCCAGTCCGGCGCTTTGACTGTGCGAGCAGGCATCGAAGGAATTCTGCAGGAAGTTTTACCGGAGCCTGGCCAAAGGGTAGCGACGGGCGCCACGCTCGCCAGGGTCGCCCGAATAGATTCGCTGCTGGCCGAATTGAGAATTCCCGAGGTGCAGGCCAAGGACCTGTTACTGAGCCAGGAGGCAGAAATTGACACCCGCAACGGCAAGGCGCGGGGCCGGGTCGTTCGTATCGACCCCTCCGTGGTCAATGGCGCGGTCATTGTCGACGTGGAATTTATCGATGGACTTCCCGACGGCGCGCGGCCGGATTTGAGCGTCAGCGGGACAATCGAAATCGACCGGATCGAAGACACCGTATTCATGGGCCGGCCCGTATTTGGCCAGGCCGAGAGTTTTACATCGATTTTTCGATTAAACGAAGAAGGCAATTCAGCCACCCGGGTCCAGGTAAAGCTGGGCCTCGGCTCCGTAAATACCATCGAGGTGCTGGAAGGCCTTGCACCCGGTGAGCAGGTCATCCTGTCCGACATGTCCAAGTGGGACAAGAGCGACCGGATCAAATTGAATTGACATCCAACCCATGCCATGGAGTTCAAAATGAATGACAACCAAGCGCTTATTTCACTGCGCGAGTTACAAAAAGTGTTCTTGACCGATGAAATTGAAACACACGCACTTTCCGAAGTTCACCTGGAAATAAGGGAAGGGGAGTTCGTGAGTGTCGAGGGCCCTTCCGGATGCGGCAAATCGACCCTGCTGTCGATTCTGGGTCTGCTCGATTCTCCCACGGCGGGTGAATACGTGCTTAATGGCAAGAGCGTCGCCGGACTCGATGCAGGGAACCGCGCCCGTATCAGGAACGAGGAAATCGGTTTCATTTTTCAGGCGTTCAACCTGATCGGCGATCTGACGGTATACGAAAATGTGGAACTTCCGTTGACTTACCGGGATAACGTCAGTCGAACGGAACGCAAATCGATGGTCATGGAAGCGCTCGAGCAGGTCGATATGTCGCACCGGATTCGCCACTACCCGGCCCAGCTTTCTGGCGGCCAGCAGCAACGTGTCGCGGTCGCGCGGGCTTTGGTGGGACGGCCTTCCATTCTGCTGGCGGATGAGCCAACAGGCAACCTGGATTCCAACAACGGCACGGCGGTGATGGACCTGCTGCGCGATCTGCATGCCGGGGGCTCGACGATCTGCATGGTGACACACGATCCGCGTTACGCCGCGTTTGCCGACCGCAACGTCCACCTGTTCGACGGCCGGGTAGTGGATGAAGTCCCGCCGCAGTCTGTTGTTGGCGCCCACGTTGCGAGCGCCTGAGGGAGACCCGTATGAAATTACTGGATGATGTTCGTTACGCGATCCGCATGCTCAGCAAGAGTCCGGGCTTTTCTGCATTGACTCTGACCATTCTGTCGCTGGGGTTGGGCGCATCCATCTTCGGGTTTGCGGTGCTTCACGCCATCGTCCTGAAACCGCTGCCGTTTAGCGAACCACATGAACTGATGCATATTGAGACGGCGATACTCGAAAGGGATATAGACAGCCGTGAGGTGAACTTCGATGATTTCAGCGACTGGCGAGAGATGCAGACCAGTTTCGAAGATCTTGGCGCCTTTTACCGCGGCACAGTCAATATTCGGGGCTCCGAGAAGCCTGAACGGTATGACGGCGGGTTCATGTCCGACGGAAGCTTTGCGCTGATTGGCGGAAAACCGCTGATGGGAAGAACTTTTATCGCAGCCGACACGGTATTTGGTGCTCCGGCCGTGGTTTTGCTTGGGTACAAAGTCTGGCAGCGGACCTTCAACGGTGACGAAGATATTGTTGGCCAGGTGCTCCGGGTCAATGGTCGCGATGCGGAGATCGTGGGGGTCATGCCTGAGGGATTCATGTTTCCGATCATGGAGGATATCTGGGTTCCTCTGCGTTATGACCAGGCCGACAGGCAGCGGGGAGAAGGGCAGAGTCTGGAAGTTTTTGGCCGTCTCAAAGACGGCGTTTCCGCCAGCCAGGCGAGGGCGGAGTTCCAGGGGATCACTTCGCAACTGGCTTCGGCCCATCCCGAGACCAATGACGGGGTGACAGCGGTAATCAAGCCGTTCAGCGATGAATATGTGGATGAAGGCACACGCGCAGCAATATGGTCCATGATGATCGCCGTAACGCTCGTGCTTCTGATCGCCTGCGCTAACGTTGCCAACCTGTTGCTCTCGCGCACCACGGCACGGACCCAGGAAGTGGCCATTCGTGCCGCGCTGGGGGCCGGACGCAGGCGGTTGGTCATCCAGATGTTGATTGAATCGTTTGTGTTGGCGCTGGGTGGCGCTTTCATTGGGTTGGCTCTGGCCTACTGGGGCATGGACGCTTCAGCACGATTTTTTGGTGAATCCGGCAACCGGTTGCCTTTCTGGGTAGTGCTTGAACTGGATTTTTGGTCCGCGGTATTCGCAATTGCCGCGGCTGGAGCCACGGCTTTGCTGTCCGGGCTGGTGCCTGCGCTGCGGGCAACGGGATTGGAAATCAATCTCATTCTGCGTGAAAACGCACGCGGCTCGACCAGCCGGCAAACCAAATGGCTCAGTCAATCATTGGTGGTAACAGAAATTGCTTTGTCTTTTATCCTGCTGGTGCTGGCAGGGCTGACGATTCAAACATCATTGATCATGCAGGAATTTGACGTGGGTGTGCCCGTTGAGAACGTGTTGACGGTCAGGCTCGGATTGCCGGAAGCGGATTACGAAACTCCGGCTGAGCAAGCCCGGTTTTTTACTGAACTCAATGAACGGATTCAGGACATACGTGGTGTAAACAAGGCTACCGTTTCCGGGGGGCTACCGGGACTCTGGAGTAATTGGTCGAGCTATTTGCCTGAGGTTGACGAGGTCACGGATGATACCAGGCTCGAAGGGGCGCCCTATATTGCCGTCGCCAACGGTTACTTTGATGCGTTTGAAACTCCGCTGCTGCAAGGCCGGGATTTCGATGATCGTGATTCCGCCGAGTCCTTGCCTGTGGTCATTGTCAACAACACGTTCGCAACCACGGTATTCGGCTCAGAGAACCCCGTCGGCCGGCAAGTTCGTTTCGGATCGCCGGACAATGCAAATCAACCGGCTCAGTGGCGTACCATTATTGGGGTCAGTCAGAACATCAAGCAGACCGGATTGGGGGAGGACGAGGAGCGGCCTACCTTTTATGTGCCGTTGGTCCAGGACCCGGTCCGCTTCATGAGTGTAGCTTTGCGGACGTCCGGCGAGCCCAAAGCCCTGGCTCCGGCGTTGCGCAACGTGGTGCAGCAACTGGATCCCGAATTACCGCTCTACTGGGTGCAGACGCTGGAGGAAGCTTACCAAGACGAAATTGCGCCCAACCGCCTCCTGGGAATCTGTTTCGGAGTTTTTGCCGTGATCGCCCTGTTGTTGGCGGCCGGCGGACTCTACGGTGTCATTTCTTTCAATGTGATCCAGCGAACCCCCGAATTGGGTATTCGGCGCGCGCTTGGGGCCGATGACAAAAGTATAGCGCTCCTCGTTTCAAGGCAGGCTGCTTTGCAGTTGGGTCTTGGTCTGGGCATAGGTATTTTGGGCGCGGTGGGTGCGTCACAGATTTTGGAGAGCGTGATTTTGGTTTCCCCGCTGGATCCGACAATTTATATTACTGTGGCATTGCTGTTAATCGTTTCAGTCATAATCGCCACGCTGGTGCCGTCACGCAAAGCGATACGTATTGAACCGATGGCTGCACTGAGGTACGAATAGAAGTTATGGGGAAGTTATGGGGTCAGAGTCAGGTGCCAGAGTCGGCTGACAGGTTTTTGGGAATTTTGCTGATTTTCTGAATTTGGTTACCGGGCAGAATAGGGTCAACGTTTTGCCGAGAGGGAAAGGCACTTGCCCAGGCGACACAGATATTGCCCCGTCGGAATTCCGGTGCATGTGATCCAAAGGGGGAACAATCGACAAGCTCTGTTCACCAGTGATGCCGATATGGCGGTTTATGCAAACTGGCTTGGTGATGGTGCGCTGAGGTTCCAGGTGGAGGTGCTTGGTTGGGTGCTCATGACTAACCATGTCCATCTGCTGCTGAGGCCGCGAGCCGACATGGCTGTTTCTCGATTGATGCAATCCATGGGCCGACGATATGTCGCCTTTTTCAACTACTCATATGCTCGAAGTGGCACCTTGTTCGAGGGGCGGTATCGTTCGTGCCTGGTCCAGGAGGATGAGTATTTTCTTGCCTGTCTTAGCTACATCGAGTTGAACCCCGTGCGGGCTGGAATGGTTCGTGATCCCGGGGACTATCGTTGGTCAAGTTACCGTGCTCATGCCTTTGGGGCACCGGTTAAGTTCTGGACAGCCCATGATCTGTACTTGGCACTCGGTGAAAATTCGGCTGCACAGCAAATGGCCTGGCGAAAGCAGGTCGGGGAGGCGATAGATATGGATACCATCGCTAAGATTCGGCACTGCACCAACACCGGGTTAGTACTCGGCACCGAGAAATTCAGAGATCAAGTTGCTGCATTGAGGAGTTGAACGTGGACCTGGGCCGCCACGGTCTTGTTGCAACCACTATCTGACTCTGGCACTTGACTCTGACCCCATTACTTGGACCCCATTACTTGGGCAGACCTGCGATCTTCTGAAAACCAGCTAAGCTTGATAGATAGGTTGCCGCTTACTTCTATCGAGCTGAACACTACAAATGAAGTCTGGCAGCTGCCTATTTGATCAGATCAAAGGTTCATCAGTTAATAGTCAGGAGACTAC
>JABDLD010000004.1 GCA_013001885.1 Lysobacterales bacterium | reverse complement strand
CGGACCAGGGTCCAGGGCGTGCTTTCAATGATTTCCTGCGTGCCGGCGCCGACCAGGCGCGGATCTCCCCGCCACGTCATGCGCGCACCTTTACCAGACTGCGGACCGCTGATAACCAGGTCCAGATCCGGATCCCTTTGCAACCAGGGAGACCAGGCGGAAAAACTGCGGAAACTGTTCACCAGCGTAAACACCGTGGCGGCGGGCCGCTGGATATCGACCGCTCGTTCCACGTGTACGGTTTTAGGCAGGAAAAATCCCACTGAAAAAAATATAAATGTAATAATTACAATCGTATAAAATACTTTATTAAACATGATTACTTAAATTCCGGCGACTATCTTCAGTCCTTGCGGAAGGGGTCGAAGTCCTCCTTGTCGGTCTCGGGAAACCACTCGGGCACTTCGTCATCATCCTCCCAATCGTAACGCACCAGCGGTGGACGGTCCCAATGACGAAAGACAAAAGCCAGCAGCACACCAATCAACGCGCCCGACAGGTGCATCTCCCAGGACATCTGGGGACGGATCGGAAGCACACCCCACACCATCGATCCATAAAGAAAACCCACCATCAATGAAACTGCAACCGACCGCATATCGCGACGCAGCACGCCACTGAAAAAAACGAAAGCCAGCAGGCCGTAGATCAACCCACTGGCGCCAACGTGCAGGCTCGGGCTTCGGCCGATGAACCAGGTGATAGCTCCTGACCCGACCCACACCAGGGGGATTACGCGAGCAGCGCTTCTCGGGTAGAGATACAGTGTTGCCGTCATGGCAATGAAAAAGGGCAAAGAATTCGACAGGATATGCTGGAACCCGCCGTGCAGCAGAGGCGCGCTGAGCAGGCCGGTAAGCCCGGCGACTGATCCGGGACGCAGGCCGAATCGGGCAAGCCTGAGACCGAACACCGTATCGACCATGAAGATCGCCCAAAGCACACCGAGACAAACCAGGGATATCTTCAGCGCCAGCCTGAAATTTCGCCGCGCTTTCTTGGAATGTGTAAACCGGGGATCCGGTTTGCTCAAGGGCATCGGATCAACGCAATTCCGGCGGCATGGCGGACCGGATAACCTCACGGGTCTCACCCAGCAACTGGTCGATAGCCCGGCCGGCCGGATCAATGGGTGGGTGAATCACCAGCCGGACCGTGCCGGGAAAAGGCAACAGCGACCGGGCAGGCATAATGTCCCGGGTGCCAACCAGGGTCACCGGCAAAATCGGCAAACCCTGCTCGACCGACAAACGAAACGCCCCGGTTTTGAAACGCAGTAAACGTCCGTCATTGCTCCTTGTCCCCTCAGGAAAAAACAGTATCCCGATACCTTTGCCAAGCCGGGAAAGAGCCCCACTGAGGGCTTTGGACGCCTGCTTGGGATTTCTTCGATCGATGAAGATATGCCCTGCTTTTTCGCAGCCAATTCCGATCGCCGGAATCTTGCGTAGTTCCTTTTTCATCACCCACTTCAGATCCAGTCTCAGCCAGCCGTATATCAACAGGATGTCGTACATGCTTTGATGATTGCTCACCACAACGTAGCTCTGTTCGCGATGGGCATGCTCACTGCCTTCAACCACTACATGCAGCGGCGTGAGAAAACCCAGGAACCTGGCCCAGGTGACAGCGAATACACGGCTGGCCCACTCGGGATTGACCAGGCCGGCAAAAATAATAGTGAGTGTACTGAACACGGCCGTCGACAGAATGACGATCGGATAAAAGATCAGCCAGGCATATAGCTGGTACAGCCAGAACAGAACTTTTCTCATCAATACGGCCCATGAAATTTTGTATAGGTTACCAGTGTGTGCGGGATAGGCAATCGCAAGGTAACGAACACAAAAAAAGAGGCGCCCTTGCGAGCGCCTCTTTTCCACTTCCTGGTCGCTGGAGCGGGTCCGGTAACCGGATCAAGCCGCTTTGTCTTCAGGGTGGCCTTCCAGCAAGGTGCCGGAAGACTGAATTTCAATGGTCCTCGGCTTCATGGCTTCCGGGATCTCACGCTCCAGTTCAATGTGCAGCAGCCCATTGTCGAGCCGCGCTCCGGTCACTTTCACATGATCAGCGAGGCTGAAGCGGCGCTCGAAGGAACGGGTTGCAATTCCGCGGTACAGGAATCCGTTGTCTTCGCCGCTGTCCTCTTCCGGCTTGTCGCCGGTGACGATCAGCTTGCTGCTCTCGGACGTGATCGTGATGTCAGACTCGGAAAAACCGGCCACCGCCATGGTGATGCGATAGCGATCTTCTCCGGCTTTTTGAATGTTGTAGGGGGGGAAGCTGCTTCCCTGGTCCGGGCGGTGAGCCGCGTTCAGCAAAGATGCCAGCCGGTCGTAACCGACAGAAGTGCGAAATAAGGGTGAAAAATCAAAAGTAGTCATTACCGTATCCTCCATTGAAGCAATTCGGTTTTTTTGGAAAAACTTCCGCCTTGCGGCCGGAAGCGCCTGCGGCCCCTATCGGCGACCGCAATAAAGAGGTGAGGCCTGCAAAACTGATTTCAAGTCACACGTATTCAACGCCAAGAACGACCGCGGAGGCAGTTCCCTCTGGAGACGGCAGATCGACTTCCTCACCCACGGTTTTTCCAAGCAAAGACCGCGCAACCGGGGAATCGACGGAGATAAAGCTCTTGCGCGGGTCAATCTCGTCGGCCCCGACAATCCGGTAGCTCAACACGCCACCACACGCTTTCTCCAGCGTGACCAGGGCGCCAAAATGAATCCGGTCCTGGTTGGGCGGCTTGCGGACGACCACCTCCACCACATCCAGACGCTTTGACAGGTAACGAACCCGACGGTCGATCTGACCCAGCTGCTTCTTGCGGTAAATGTACTCGGCGTTTTCGGAGCGATCGCCCTCGGCGGCGGCAGCCTGTAACGCAGGCACTACCTCGCGCCGGCGCAGCTGCCACAACTCTTTCAACTCGGTTTTAAGCGCCGACTCGCCTTCCGGCGTGATATAGGGGCTGCTCTTGGGTGACGGTGGCCGCCAGCGTGCCATGGACTTGCTCCGAAAACGTTGGACCGGAATTGTATCCCAACTTACGGCACCTGCTAAACAGGAGCCAAATTCGTTATGATAGATCGGTTTTAACGAGACACCATGAGGAAATTCAATGAACGATCGACTGAAGCTCGCGATTGCCGCGGGCCTGATTGCGGCATTCGGTTTGGCCGCATGCCAGAAATCCGAACAGGAAAACACAACCACAGCGGCTGAACCGGTTGCCTCAGCGCCCGCTGAAGCCGCGGTGACTGCCGAGGAAGTGCCCCTGGGCAGCGGTATCGAAATGAGCGGTTTCGATACGTCCGTGCGTCCCCAGGATGACTTTTTTGACTACGTGAACGGCAAATGGGTTGCCGAAACCGCGCTCCCCGCCGACCGCGCCCGTTGGGGCACGTTTGACGCCTTGCGCGAAAAGTCGCAGGAAGACGTTCGTGCGCTGATCGAGGAAGTCAGCGCGATCGAAAACGTCGAGCCGGGCAGCGCGACCCAGAAAATCCGTGATTTTTACAACGCCTACATGGATACCGGGGCAGCCACCGAATTGGGTGTCGAAGCCATTCGCGCCGAACTGGACGAGATCGCCTCGATTGAATCCTATGACGATCTGTTCAGGGCGTTCGCCACGCTGGGCGTCTACGGAGTAAACGGCCCGATTGGCGGCGGCATATTCTCCGACCTCAAGGACCCGGACACCAACGTGGTTTACCTCGTTGAATCGGGTATCACTTTGCCTGATCGTGATTACTACCTGCTCGATGATGAACAGTTCGTTGAGGGACGTGAACTGCTGAACACATACATCGCCAGCCTGTTTGAACTGGCTGGCATGGAGGGAGGCGCGGACAAGGCCCAGGCCATCCAGGAAGTGGAACACGCACTGGCCAAAGTGCACTGGACCAAGGAAGAAAATCGCGACCCGGTCAAATCCTACAATCCAAAAACCCCGGACGAGCTGCAGCAACTGGCGCCCAACATCAATTGGGAAGTGACTTTTGAGGCAGGCCAGATTCCGGCGCGTGACCGCTATATCGTGAGCCAGCCCAGCTTTTTCGAGGCCGCCAGCGGCATTATCGCTGATACCAGTCTCGATACGTGGAAGGATTACCTGACGTACCAGACCATCGACGCATTCGCGCCGGTACTGGGCGATCAGTTTTTCCGCGCCTGGTTCGAGTTTTACCGTGCCGGCTTACAGGGCATAGACGAGCCCCGTCCCCAGTGGAAGCGCGCGGTGAACTCCGTCAACGGCAATATGGGCGAACTTTTGGGCCAGCTGTACGTTGACCGGCATTACCAGGAAGAATCGCGAGCCCGCATGGAAACGATGATCGCCAATCTCAAGGAGGCCTACAGGCAATCCATCCTGGCTCTGGACTGGATGGGCGAAGAAACCAAGCAACAGGCGCTGGACAAGCTGTCGAAATTCAACCCAAAAATCGGCTATCCCGAAAATTGGCGTGACTACAGCAGCATGGAAATCACCGAGGGCGACCTGGTGAGCAACGTCAAGAGCGCCGCAGATTTTGAATACCGTCGCAACCTGGACAAGCTGGACCGGCCCGTCGACAAGAACGAATGGTTCATGAATCCGCAAACCGTAAACGCCTACTACAACCCGGCGTGGAACGAGATTGTGTTCCCCGCCGCCATTCTGCAACCGCCCTTCTTCAACGTGGAAGCGGACGATGCCGTTAACTACGGCGGCATCGGCGCAGTCATCGGGCACGAAATCGGACATGGTTTTGACGACCAGGGCCGCAAATTCGACGGCGACGGCAACCTGCGCGACTGGTGGACCGAGGAAGACAATTCCAGGTTCGAAGTGCGCAAGAACATGTTGGCCGAGCAGTACAACGGCTATGAAGTCATCGACGGCCTGACCATCAACGGCGAATTTACCTCCGGGGAAAACATCGGTGACCTCGGCGGCCTGGGAATTGCTTACAAGGCCTACAAGTTGTCCCTCGACGGCGAGGAGGCGCCGGTCATCGACGGCTTTACCGGCGACCAGCGATTCTTCATCGGCTGGGCGCAGGTCTGGCGAGGCAAAGCGCGTGACGCGGAAACCAAGCGACTACTGACGGTCGATCCTCATTCTCCGGCCAAGTTCCGGGCCAACGGCGCGCCGGTCAACGTCAATGCGTTTTACGATGCATTTGACGTCAAGGAAGGCGACGGTATGTATCTGCCGCCGGAAGAACGCGTCAAAATCTGGTAACAGGATGAGTCTCTCTGGCTCAGCTTCATTGGCGGAAAAAACGGTCACTTCGGTGGCCGTTTTTTTTGCGACGTTTTTCACCCGCTAACCGTCTTACCCCCTGATGGCCACCACACCGTTTGATATTGAGCTGGACGAGATGACGCTCGCGCGGGCACGGCGCGGTGATATGGAGGCCTGTGAGCAGATATTTCGTCTGTTCCAGCAGCCGGCTTTCTCCGTTGCTTTCAGAGTATGCCAGTGCCGCGAGACCGCGCAGGAGATTACCCAGGAAGCGTTCATCACGGCGCTGCGCAAGCTGAAGCAGTTTCGCGGTGATTCGCCGTTCTGGGGATGGCTGCGCAGGGTGGTCGTCAATCATGCGATCAGTTCGATCCGGAAAGGCCCGAAAAGCGATCCGGTCGAATTCCAGGATCATCACGGGCGTTCCGAGTCCGCGTCAGAGCGCGTTGGCATGTCGATGGACCTGGAGTCCGCGCTCGCCGTCCTCGGAGCAGAGGACCGCGCCATTGTCTGGCTGCACGATGTGGAGGGCTACAACCACGGCGAGATTGCCGAACTGTTTGGTAAGACGGAAAGTTTTTCCAAGACGCGCCTGTCGCGAGCGCGCAAAAAGTTGAGAAGCATGCTGGATGGCGCCGGTGACGTCCCGTATGTGTCCGAAGCCGCCGCCAGGTAGAAGAGTCATGAAATTTTCAAAGGTGCGTTATATGCAAAAGGAACGGGATCCGCTGAACCTCGGCAGTCTGCCCGCGGTGCCGCCGCCATCCGATGGCTGGCCGGCAGTTCGGGCTGAGCTGGAAAAAAGCCATAACCGAAAGCGGCTGTTGCGCTATGCCGGCAGCGCCCTGGCCATTGCGGCTACCGTTGTGCTGGCGCTCGGGGTGATCATTCGTCAACCCGCGCCTGAAGCCGTGCCTGCAGCCCTGCCCGGTGCAACCCAGGTTACCGCGCAAACGCCGGACGGGACTCAGAAGACCCTTGACTCCCTGGTGGCGCTATCGCAGCAATTGGAAAACCGTGTGCGCACCATTCGCGCCGATGTGGGCGGCATGCCAACCCATTCCCTGGTTTACCAGGTTGAACTTGAAGACCTGATCGCACAGGTCGACGAACGACTGAGTATGAATCCGGATTCGCTGGAACTGTGGAGCCATCGCGTCAACCTGCTGCTTGACCTTTCCCGGCTGTATGAAAATCAGCTGCGACGGGATTACCGCCGCATGGCGTCACTGTAGATGACCGGAATTTCAAGGACGGATAACGAAATGAGAAAATTGACTGTAATGCTGCTCGCCCTGACGACCCTGGTGTTCACGGCAACCCTGACGGCCGGCGAAGAGGCGCCGCCAGCGCTGTCGCAGGAAACCCTGCGGGCCGAGTACCAGGCCATGCTGGAGGAGGCGGAAAACACGCGGGCCGAGGCAGAATCGGCCCGGCAGGAAGCGGCCGCGGCCGCCCAACAGGCACGGGAGTTGATGCGCAGGCATGAACACGCAAGGCGCGAGGAGGTCGAGGACCAAACCGAGGCGCAAGCCGCGGACCGCGCCAGGGAGCAGGCCGAAATGGAGCGGGCTCGGGAAGAGCTGGGCCGGGCGCACCGCGAACTCCGGGAGGCGTCACGCGATGTCGCGCGGGCCCATCGCGACCTGTCACGTTCCGGCAGGACCATTGAGATCACCCGCAGCGTGAACCTGGGGGACCGGGCCGTAATCGGCGTGGTCCTGGGTAAGCAGACCGACCTTGGCGTGCAGATCATCGGCGTATCGCCGGACGGGCCCGCGGAGCAGGCCGGCCTGCAGCAGGGTGACGTGTTGACGTCAATCAAGGGCATCGATCTGACCCGTAGCGACACAGCCCGTCAAACCGTGTTTGACATCATGGGCGAAGTGCAAGACGGCGAGCAGGTGGACGTTGTGGTGGATCGCGACGGCTGGATCGGTGAATTCACGATAACCGCGGAACAGCGCGAGCCGCGCGGCTGGCAGTCGGTCATCCGCATCCCGGAAATTGCGGAAGCTCCAGCTCTGCCCGCGCTGCCCGAGGGTCCGGGCGCACCTCACGTCATCGTCAAAAGAATCGAGATCGACGAGGAGGCCCTGGCCGAGAGCGTAGAACAGCTGAAGAACTCGCTGGAGACACGGAAGTTCATTATCCGCACAGGCGAGATGGATGAACTGCAGGAATTCGAGTTTGAAGAATTTTCCGAGTTTGAGGAATTCTCTGAATTCGGCGCACACGCGATGAGCGAAGCCAACATCTGGTTTGGATTGGGTCACGCGCAGGGCCTCGAGCTGGCCTCGATCAACGAGGACCTGGGCGCCTACTTCAAAACCGATCGCGGTGTCCTGGTGATTCGCGCCAGGGAAAACAATCCTTATCAGCTGAGATCCGGAGACGTCATTCTATCCGTCGGCGGCACTTCGGTGGATTCTCCGGCCGATATGGTGCGGGCATTGCGAGAAGTGGAACCTGGTGATGAAATCGCGCTCGGGATCATGCGCGACCGAAAAGGCCGGACCCTGAATGTGGTCGTGCCCGAGAACCGGCTCGGTTATCGGTAGATAGTGGTTTATAATCTCCCGCCTCAACCGAAGCGGGAGATATTCCGGCATGGCCGGTCAGGCTGATTCCCTCAAATCCGTTCGATTTGCACTCTTTGCCAATACGGCGATAGCCATCGCCAAGGGTGTCGCGGCCCTGTTGACGGGCTCGGGTGCGATGCTGGCCGAGGCTATTCACTCGGTTGCGGATGCCGGCAACCAGCTGTTGCTGATCCTGGGCCTGCGGCAAACGAAAAAAGCGCCCACGGATGACCACCCGTTGGGCTTCGGCAAGAGCATCTATTTCTGGTCATTCCTGGTTGCCGTGATCCTTTTCAGCCTCGGCGGCATGTTTTCGCTCTATGAAGGTGTTCACAAACTGACGAACCCGGAACCCTTGAGGTATCCCTGGGTGGCCATTTTCGTGCTGGTGTTCGTGATTGCCGTATTCGTCGCTGTCGAGGTGAAGGAACTTCTGATCGGTCAGAGCGTGGAACCGGCCACGCTGGACAAAATGCGTGAATTTCTAAGCGGCCGGTCGGAAATTCGTGAAGTATTCAGCCTGCTGACCATGCAGTTCGGCCCCGACGCCATGGTCGCGGTCAAGGCGCGTATGGTCCCGACCGGTTCGGAGCGGAACATGATTGCTGCGATCGACCGGGTAGAACGGGATTTCCGAACCCGATTCCCGATAATCTCCTGGTTGTTTTTCGAGCCCGATGTCGAAGACTGAGCCCACAGTAGGCATGGTCAGCCTGGGCTGCCCGAAAGCCCTGGTAGACTCCGAGCGCATCCTCACCCAGTTGCGCACCGACGGATACCGGATCAGCCCGGATTACGAGGGCGCTGACGTGGTGCTGGTCAACACCTGCGGTTTCATCGATAGCGCCCGGGCCGAGTCGCTGGACGCCATCGGCGAAGCCCTGGACGCTAATGGACGCGTCATTGTCACCGGCTGCATGGGCGTGGACGAACAGGAAATCCGCAATCTGCATCCGCGCGTACTGGCGGTGACCGGCCCGCAGCAGTACGAGGCCGTCGTCAGCGCTGTGCATCGCCACGCGCCGCCGCCGGTGGAGCACGACCCTTTCACCAGCCTGGTGCCGCCGCAGGGGATCAAATTGACCCCCAGGCATTACGCGTACCTGAAAATATCCGAAGGCTGTAACCACAAATGCACCTTCTGCATCATTCCATCGCTGCGCGGAAAGCTGGTCAGCCGCCCGGTTGGTGACGTGATGGGCGAAGCCGAAAGGCTCGCAGCCGCCGGCGTGCGGGAATTGCTGGTGATCTCCCAGGATACTTCAGCCTACGGAGTGGACCTGAAGTACAGGCTCGATTTCTGGAACGGGCGCCCGGTAAAAACCCGGATGAAAGAACTGTGCGAAGCCCTGGGCAGTCTCGGGATCTGGGTTCGCCTGCATTATGTTTACCCCTACCGGCATGTCGATGAAATCATCCCGATGATGGCTGACGGGCGGATCCTGCCCTACCTGGACGTACCATTTCAGCACGGCAGTCCGCAGGTCCTGAAAGCGATGAAGCGGCCGGCCGCGGCAGAAAATACGCTGGAGCGGATCCATCGCTGGCGCGAAATCTGCCCGGAGCTGGCGATTCGCAGCACGTTCATCGTCGGTTTCCCGGGAGAAACCGACCGCGATTTCGAGGTGTTGCTTGAGTTCCTGCAGGAGGCGCAACTCGACCGCGTGGGGTGTTTCACATACTCACCCGTGGAGGGCGCCCGGGCCAACTCCATCGAGGGAGCCGTACCGGAAGCAGTGAAACAAGAGCGCTGGAACGCCTTCATGCAAACCCAGGCGGAAATCAGCAGTGCGCGTCTCAGGCGCAAGATCGGCACGATCCAGGAGGTACTGGTGGACGAGACCGATGAACACGGCGCTATTGCGCGCAGCAAAGCAGATGCACCGGAAATTGACGGCGTCGTGCATATTCCGGACGGGCAGGATTTGATGCCGGGCATGCTGATCGATGTCGAAATTGACGGCGCTGACGAGTACGACCTCACCGCCCGCTTCCCGGACTGATCCGCCCGATGGAGCGCACCAGCGAGATCATCCTGCGCAATGCGGCAAGGCTCGGTTCCGGTGCCTTGTTACTGGTTAATCCGCCATGTGATTCCCTGTTCAGCGTCCTGGGTGGCGAAGGCCGGAGGGTGAAGGCGTCCACCCAGGATTTCGGCGACTTTCAACGGCTGCAGGACGATGGCGCCGATGTCACCTTTGATGCCGTCCCGCTCACCCATGAATCACCAGCGACCGTGATTCTTTTTCTGCCTCGCGAAAAAGAACGGCTGGCGCTGATGCTGCACGCCATCTCATCCAGCCTGCCGCCCGCAGGTACGCTCTGGCTCGCCGGTGAAAACCAGGCGGGCATCAAGTCGGCCGGACGCCATCTTAAACCGTATTTTCAGACCGTGAACAAACTGGACAGCGCCCGCCACTGCGTGCTGTACGAAGCAGTGGGCCCGCGCAAGGACAAACCGTTCGAGTTAACCGCTTACCAGGCCATCTGGACAACCGAATTTGCAGGAAAAAGCATAGAAATCGTCTCCCTGCCCGGCGTGTTCGCGCACGGGCGCCTGGACCCGGGCAGCCTGCTCCTGCTGCAAACGCTGGAGCGGCTGAATCCGCAAGGCAAAATCCTGGATTTCGCCTGCGGCAGCGGCGTGATCGGCTGTGCGCTGCTGGCTGTCGGGGCGCAGGCGGAACTCACCATGCTGGACGTTTCCGCACAGGCCATCGAGTCGAGCAGGCTGAGCCTTGAGCGCAACGCCCTGAGCGGCGTCCTGCTCGCTTCCGACGGCCTGTCCATGGTCGAGGGCAACTATGACTGGATCATCAGCAACCCGCCCTTTCACCGCGGCGTCAGCAATGACCTGGAAATCGCGGCAAATTTTTTCCGGTGCGCGGGAACTTTACTCAACAAAAACGGTAGAATGGTTATCGTTTGTAACCGGCATTTACCGTATACCGGCTGGCTGCGGAATCATTTTGAACAAGTGACACTCCTGGACAGGAACAACAAGTTCATGGTCATCCAGGCCGGTCAACCGCGAAACATTGAAGAGTAAATCCAATGGCAACTGTAAAAACAAACCTGATACTCCGGATAACCGGCTACGCCGTGATCCTCACGGCATTTTTACTCACGGCGGCTTGTGGACCTTCCAAATCCACGCTCGTCGAGCCCCCTGAAAACGTCGGCGCCGAAGAAGCGGCAGTCATCGATGACTTTGATGGAGACGGGATGGAACTTCCAATGGACGGGACCAGCCTGGCGGCATTCGAAGCCAGCATGGCCCGGGTGAAACGCCATACCGATGAAAGCAGCTACAAGACACTGGAAAACGCGATCGAGTACCTGTTGGTGTATGACCTCAGTGCCCGGCGCGACAAGACCAGGCTGGCAGCTAACCTTAATGGTCTGAACGGCTACGAAATCATCGACAAGGTGGGCTGGCGCAAACCGGCGCCGGGTAAAGGCCAGGCTGAGAAAGGTGCTGCCGATGCGAAGATCATCGACTCGTAAAACCCTCAGTACGCGTTGCGGTGAATCATCACGAACGGCGTCATCAGCAATATCTTGAGGTCCAGCCACAACGACCAGTTCTGGATATACCAGAGGTCATGCTCGATGCGCAGCGCCATTTTCTCTCGCGTCTCGGTTCGACCGCGGTAACCGTTCACCTGCGCCCAGCCGGTAATGCCCGGTTTGACCTTGTGGCGCAGCATGAATTTCGGGATGTGTGATTTGAATAGGTCGTCCAATTCAACCGGGTGCGGCCGTGGACCGACCAGCGACATTTCGCCTTTGAGCACGTTGAGCAACTGGGGCAGTTCGTCAAGACTGGTTTTACGCAGTAACCGCCCAATCCAGGTCACCCGGTTGTCATTGACCTCGGCCTGTCTGAAAGCTTTCTCAGAGGAGTCTTTTCGCATCGTGCGGAATTTGTAAGTAACGATCGGCTCCCCGCCAATGCCGTGTCGATTTTGCCGGAAGATCACCGGGCTGCCGTCGGTGAAAAAAATCAGGATCGAGACCAGTAAAAGAAACGGGGACAGAACCAGCGTCAGGATGAGAGCGCCCAGCCAGTCCAATGCGGCTTTCAGGCGTAACTCCGCACCGGTCATCGGGGTGCCGGAGAGGTTGATGACCGGCAGGCCGCTCCATTCGCTGATGCTCTGGTTCAACAGACGGTACTGCCGGAAATCCGGCACCACGTTGACATCGACAACTGACTCCTTCAGGGCGGCAAGACTGTCCTCCAGCAGGTCCTTGTCTTCCCAGGGAACGGCGATCCAGACTTCACCGATACCGTTGGACTCGATATAGCCCGCCAGCTCATCGAGCGGACGAGTATCGCGACCGGGCCACGGCTTTCCAAAACATTCAGACAGCGCCATGCCCGCGAAAGGGTCACCGGCGATTTGGGCCTCGACTTCCCGCGCCGTCTTGCCGGAGCCGACCAGCACGATTTTCCGCCGGTCTTTGCCTCGCTTGCGTTGCTGAACGGCCGCAGCATGCGAGAGCAGTAACATGGCGATCAATCCGAAACCGCAAATCAACACCCAGGAACCAAACCAGATACGGGAATAGTAATCGGTAATTTTCAGCATGGCCGCGATGCTGACCAGGAACAGCACCACCAGCGCCCAGCCGGCGATCAGGCGGCGCAGCTTGCGCATAAAGGCCCATTCGAATTCCTGCCGGAAGGCGCCGGTAGCCGGAAAAATCATCGAAGAAATGACCAGGGTTACCAGCAAGGCAACCAGGTAGCCTTGTGACAACGCCGTTCCGCCAAAACGCAGCCAGTAGGCGAACAGGAAGCTCACCAGTACAATCAGCAGCGTGTTGGCTTGCTTAATCATCAATTTTCATCCTGTTCTTGTTGTCCTTCGGGCTTTCCCAAAATCGTCAACCTGATGGCCATAAAGATGAACTTAAAATTGTAGATCAAGTATCTTCGCCACATCCGCCGGGGGTTTTGCAACAAACGAAAAAACCATGCCAACCCCACATTTTCCATCCAGGCAGGAGGCCGTTTGATGGTACCTGCAACCCAGTCAAATGCTGCCCCCACACAAAGGACATCGCAATTTAAATGTGAATTATAAATCGCTGCCCATTTTTCCTGTTTCGGGCATCCTAGTCCGACAAAAAGATGACTCAATTTTTTTGCATTTATCTCTGCCGCCACTTGGGTCTTGAAACCCGGACTATCGCCGATCACACCAGGCGCGCACAAGTAGTCAATTTTCAGACCAGGATAGCGACGACCGAGATTATCGGCCAATGCGGAAAGCACATTCTCAGTGGCACCGAAAAAACCTACTGGTTCGCCCCGAACGGCAGCTTGTTGGCACAAGTGCTCCATAGCCTCGTATCCTCTTAATACGTCGGCTTCAGGATTACCAAGGCGTTTCTGCAACCAAGCGAGGGGCATCCCGTCCGGAAAAACGAAATCTGCTGAAGACATTGCAGCGGCCAGATCGGTATCCTGCTGGGAAAGCATAAGCATATGGACATTGCAAAAAAACATCGACCTTGCGCCCTGTCTTGAGTTGCCCGAGAGGCACGCGGCCAAAGTCTGCTTGTCACCTGTGCACAGATCTCTGCCAAACAGCGTGGTTGTTTTCATTGCAAGGCCTTTTGGTAACGAGGAGCATGGTGTCCCGAAACAATTGTCATTACAAGTATTCCGTGGTGATATGGGTAACTCGGGTCGAACAGGGTGGCGTTATCTGCAATAGACTACAATTTATCGTATTAATGTCTGCCTAGTCTAAACATATGCACTCAGATTTCTCACTTTCGGTGATTACCGTACATTTTGAAGATTACTCAAGGTTAAATTTCACTTGGGCATCGATAAGGCCCCTGTTGAAAAGCAGCGAAATTGAATGGATTGTCATTGATGGAAATTCGAAAGCAGCCATTCCTTCCGAACGAGAACTTCTAGTTCGAGTTGAACAGG